>CAYYVZ010000157.1:0-10864 GCA_964475235.1 uncultured Myxococcales bacterium
CTTCCGCTGGTTCCGCGGCGAACTCGTCAAGGACACGGCGCGCCTCCATGCGCAGCAGCAGCAGACGCGTCCCGCGGCGAACGCGAACGCGGACGACGGCGCCCCCGACCTCGCTCCGCGCACCGAGCGTCGCCCGGGCGCCGACCCCATTACGAAGGACGCCGAAGCGGTCAGCTACCTGCGCGAGCAGTTCGGCGCGACGATCTCGAACAAGCGCACGCAGATCAAGGCCCTCGAGAAGCTCATCGCCTACCTGATGAAGCAGTACCCGGACGACTGGCAGAAGCGTCTCCAGGGCCTGCTCGCGCAGGCCTTCCCCGACCTCGCGAACGAGCTCTACGCGCAGTTCCAGAACATGTCGGCCTACAACGAGTGGCTGGCGGCCAATCGCACCCAGCTCGCCGAGATGACGCCGGCCGAGCGCCGCGATGCCATGCGTGACGCCCGTTTCAAGTACTTCGGTGAGGACGCGAACGAGATCTGGGAAGAGACGCTGCGCAACGAGCAGATCTACGACGCGATGGACGCCATCAACCAGACGCCCGACGCGACCGTGGACCAGAAGCTCGAGACCTACGTCGACTCGATCAACCGGGCCTACGGCGAAAAAGCTCCGACGTTCATCGAGAACCGCGCGACCGAGCTGATGACGGGGTTTCTCGGCCTGCCGTCGGTGCAGGACGACCTGCACGCCATGACTGCGGAAGCCCGCGCGCGCCAGCTCGACACGGTCCGCGCGAAAATGGGCCTCGACGAAGCCGCGCGCCAGCGCTGGCGCGACCTCGACACTCAGCGCGACGCCGCGTGGGACGCGGGCGAGCGCTACATGGACGAGCGCCAGAAGATCGTCGATGCGTACGACGGGGACGACGAGGCGCGGCGCCTCGCCGACCTGCGCAGCCGGACGTTCGGAGAAGAAGCCGAGACCATCCACCACGAAGAAGACGCCGGCTTCTTCCGTTTTGGCCACCGCAGGGTATACGGAAAAGAGTAGGTCGGGACCTCGGAAGGGCGTGCCCCGTTCAGGCGCGCGCAGGAATCGCCGGAACCCGGCGAAAAAGAGAAAAGGATGGATGCGATGATCTCGAACATGTCGAAGCTGGCCGTGGCCGTGGCCGTTGTAACGGGTCTCTTTCTCGCGCCGGGCAGCGCGCCCGCCGCCCCGGTCCCCATCGGAGACGGAGCCTGCTGCAGCCTGTTTTTCGGCTGCTGCGGCGGCTCGAGCGAATCCCTTGTCGACGGAGTCGGCGGCGGGTTCTGCGAGATCAGGACCGAGGCCAACTGCAACGGCATCGGCGACACCTACAAGGGCGACGGCACCACCTGCGAGGAGTTCTGCCCGACACCCACCACGACCAGCACCACGCTGCCGGAGTTCGGCGCGTGCTGTCATCTGTTCAACGGCTGCTGCGGCGCGCCGAGCGAGTTGCAGGTGGAAGGAGGCGGCAGCGGCGAGTGCCGCATGGGCAAGCCCGCGGACTGCAACGGCATCGCCGACACCTACAAGGGCGACGGCACGACCTGCGAGGAGTTCTGCCCGATCACGACGACGACCACTCTGCTCCAGACCACGACCACGACCCTGCCGCTCGGCGCATGCTGCCAGCCGGCCGGTACCTGTCTCGATGTCACCGAGCAGAACTGCGTGATCGGCAACTATCAGGGCAACGGGACCGAGTGCGCGACTGTCGAGTGCCCGCAGCCGACCACTACGACACTGCCCGAGACGACGACGACGACCGTGCCCGAAACGACGACGACGACCTCCGCCCCCGACACGACGACCACCACGACGGAAGAGCTGATCGTGCTGTGCGGCGATGCCAATGCCGACGACGAGATCACGACGGTCGACGCGCTGATCGCGCTCAAGACGTCGGTGGGAACCGCGCAGTGCTCGCTGCGGCGCTGCGACTATAACGGCAACGCCGAGGTGCAGACCTCCGACGCGCTGGCCATCCTGCGCGTGTCCGTCGGCCAGCCGATCGTCCCGATGTGCCCGCTCCTGTAGAGCAGCAGGCACCCGCGACGCGCTCTCCAAACAGGGGACGGGTCCCGTTTCTACCGAGAAACGGGATCCGTCCCCTTTTGTTTGCGATGCCCGGGTACTGCCGTTCGCCTTGCGTCGTGCCGAAGCGGCACGAGCGCGACGCTGCCTGCCCAGCAGTTGCCTAGACGCTGAGCACGATCTTGCCGAAGTTCGTGT
This sequence comes from uncultured Myxococcales bacterium, assembly GCA_964475235.1. Lineage (GTDB taxonomy): Bacteria > Desulfobacterota > Binatia > UBA1149 > CAITLU01 > DATNBU01. The sequence continues at coordinate 2,207 of CAYYVZ010000157.1, forward strand.
TGGCCTCCATGAGTCGGTGAGCCTCCGCGGCTTTCGCGAGCGGCAGCACCTTGTCCACCACCGCGCGGATGCGGCCGGACGCGATGTGGGGCAGCACGCTCTTCTCGAACGCGCGTGTCGCGGCTGCCTTCTCCTCGAGCGAACGCGAGCGCAGCAGCGTGCCGCGCACCGTCAGGCGCTTCTGCATCAGCTGCCCGAGCGGCAGCTCGCCGGTGAACCCGCCCATCAGCCCGACGACGACCATGCGACCTTTCTCCGCGAGTGAGCGGATGTTGCCCTCGAGGTAGGACGCGCCGACGAAGTCGATGATCACGTCCACGCCGCGCCCGCCTGTCTCGGCCGCGACGCGATCCGCGAACGTCTCGTTCTTGTAGTTGATGCCTGCGTCGAGCCCGAGCTTCTTCGCCGCCTCGAGCTTGTCGGCCGAGCCCGCCGTGCCGAGCACGAGCGAAGCGCCCATCGCCTTGGCGACCTGGATCGCTGCCGTGCCGACCCCGGACCCTGCCGCGTGCACGAGCACCGTCTCGCCCGCGACGAGCGAGCACTGCAGCAGCGCATCGTGCGCGGTGATGAAGGCCTCGGGAATCGCCGCCGCATCTTCGAACGACAGCGAGTCGGGCACGCGCGACGCGAGCCTTTCGTGTACGACGATTTTCTCGCAATATCCGCCGCCCGCGAGCAGCCCCATCACGCGATCGCCGGGCTTGAAGGAAACGACGCGCGCCCCGATGGCCTCGACCTCGCCCGCGAACTCGAGCCCCGGAATCTCGAACTCCGGCTTCGGCCCCGGCTGCGGATAAAGCCCGCGGCGCTGCAGCAGGTCCGCACGGTTGAGCGCCGTCGCGCGCACGCGCACGACGAGATCCTCCGGACCGGGCGCAGGATCGGGAATGTCGCGCAGCGAGAGGACTTCGGGGGCGCCGTACTCGGGAATGACGATGGCTTTCACTGGATCTCCTTGGTGAGGGACTTGAGGAAGGCGCGCGAGCGCAGCGGCTTGGCGAGGTGCAGGTCCACGAGACGCTCGAGCAGGGCCGTGGCGAGCCGGCCGACGGCGGGCTCGGGCGGCGCCGGCACCTGGAAGGCGGCGTCGCGCACGTAGTTCATGAGGTCGGGACCGATGACTCGGCGGCTCGGCCGGAAAGTCGTGTCTTCGGGATCGATCCCGATGGCCTCGGCCTCGTGACGCGAGCAGACGACTCCGCTGCCGCGGCTGTCGAGGATCGGACGCGACTGGTCGGTCACCGGCTCGCCGCAGAGACCGCAGATGCCGAAGTCCGGCGCCCAGCCGCTCCGGTCGAGGAGCCCGAGCACGAAGTGGTGGGCCAGCGGCTCCACGAGGTCGTGTCCGATCCGCGCCATGACCTCGCGGTACAGCCCGAAGAGGTCCCGGCAGGGGTCGCGGTCTACCGTCATCACTTCGGTCAGCTCGGTCAGGTATGACGCCCAGGCGAACGCGTCGAGGTCGGCGGCCAGCGAGCGGTTGGTGTGAACGATGCGGCTCTCGTGTAGAAAGGCCAGCGAAAAAGCGGGCTTGCGATCGAGCCGTACCGTCAGCTCCTGGAAGGGTTCGAGCGCCCCGCCGGCAAAACGCCGCACCGACCGCCGCGCCCCCTTGGCGATGGCCGAGACCTTCCCGGCGTCCTCGGTGAGAAGCACCAGAATACGGTCGGACTCCCCGTAATTACGGGACCGCAGCACAAACGCATTGGTGACGATCTCATCCATGACAAAAGAAGCACGAAGCGGCCGCGGGGGCGGGGGTATGCGCGCCGGCGGTTCAGGACGCGAGCGAAGCGAGCGGCCAAGCCGGTGGGCATACCCCCGCCCCCGTGGACGCGTGGTGGCCCACAGGAAACGTTGCTCGATGAGGATTCGCAAGGAATGGCTCGGCGTTCGTTGACAGAAAGAGCTCGCGACTTAGTTTCGCGCCGCCTTCGGCGCCAGAAGGCCCGTTCCCGTATGAGCACACCGAACGAAGACGACCCATCCTCCAGCCGGGCCGCGGCCGACGGAGGCATCGAAACCTCCTCCATGGACGCCAACGCCACCAGCGGATTCTCGGGCGAAGACGCCGAGCCGGTCCTCGAGCCCTCGGGCGAGCGCTCGTTGGAGGAACAGCTGGAGTCCGCCCGCAGCGAAGCCGCCGAGAACTACGAGCGCTTCGTGCGCGCCCGCGCGGACATCGAGAACATTCTCAAGCGCCACCAGCGCGAAATGAGCGACCGCGCCCGCTACGACGGCGAGTCGCTGGCGCGCGACATCCTGCAGGCCATCGACGATCTCGAGCGCGCCCTCCAGCACATCGACGAGAACGCGGCGACCGTGTCGAGCGGCCTCGAGCTCGTGCTCAAGGGACTGCTGGCGGCGCTCGCGAGGAACGGCGTCGAGAGGATCGACGCGGCCGGCAAGCCCTTCGACCCCGCCGAGCACGAGGCCGTCACGATGGTCGCGACCAACGACGTTCCGCCGGGCACCGTGATGGAGGTCTTCCGTCAGGGGTACAAGATCCGCGACCGGCTGCTCCGCGCGGTGATGGTGTCAGTTTCGAAGGCACTCGAAGAGCCCGCACCGGCCGCCGACGCGGCCTCGAAGTAGCCCGCGGACGAGTTCGCGGGACGGTAAAAAATTCCTTGCGCCCCGGACCCTTGTGCTTAATCAAGGCCGAGGCGCAGAGCGCGGTCCCGGCAAGCACGGAGCGCGAAACGGGAGGACCGAAGCAGCGGTCGCCCGACGTCCGAAGCACGGCAGGGAACGCGAAGCGCAAATTCTACGAACATCGGTGAGCAGGCTCGTCGCCGGTCCGTTCGTTTTCAAGAGGTAGTCATGGGCAAGGTCATCGGTATCGATCTCGGCACCACGAATTCCTGCGTGGCCATTCTCGAAGGCGGCCAACCCGCCGTCATCGCCAACTCGGAAGGCGGGCGCACCACCCCGTCGGTGGTTGCCGTCAACGACGCGGGCGAACGCCTCGTCGGACAGATCGCGCGCCGCCAGGCGATCACCAATCCCCAGAACACCGTCTACGCGGTCAAGCGCCTCATCGGCCGCCGCTACGACGACGCCGAAGTCGCCAAGGCGCGCACGCACCTCGGCTACGAGGTGGCCAAAGCCGACAACGGCGACGCCCACGTCAAGCTCGGCGGGAAGGTCATGAGCCCGGCCGAAGTTTCGGCGATGATCCTGCAGAAGATGAAGAAGACCGCCGAGGACTACCTCGGCGAGACCGTGAGCGACGCGGTCATCACGGTTCCCGCCTACTTCAACGACAGCCAGCGCCAGGCCACCAAGGACGCCGGCCAGGTGGCGGGCCTCAACGTGCTGCGCATCATCAACGAGCCGACCGCGGCCGCGCTCGCGTACGGCCTCGACAAGAAGGGCGAGCGCAAGATCGCCGTCTTCGACCTCGGCGGCGGCACGTTCGACATTTCCATCCTCGAGCTCGGCCAGGGCGTCTTCGAGGTTCGCGCGACCAACGGCGACACTTTCCTCGGCGGCGAAGACTTCGACCAGACCATCATCGAGTTCCTCGTCAGCGAGTTCCGCAAGGACCAGGGCATCGACCTTTCGAAGGACCGCATGGCGCTCCAGCGCCTGAAGGAAGCGGCCGAGAAGGCGAAGATCGAGCTGTCGAGCTCGGTCGAGACGGACGTCAACCTTCCGTTCATCACGGCGGACGCGTCGGGCCCCAAGCACCTCAACATCAAGCTCACGCGCGCGAAACTCGAATCGCTGTGCGCGCCGCTTCTCGATCGCCTGAACGGTCCCTGCAACACCGCGATGCGCGACGCGAGCCTTTCGGCCAGCGAAATCGACGAGGTCGTCCTCGTCGGCGGCATGACGCGCATGCCGGCCGTGCAGGAGCGCGTGCGCAAGCTGTTCGGCAAGGAGCCGCACCGCGGCGTGAACCCGGACGAAGTCGTCGCGATCGGCGCGGCCATCCAGGGCGGCGTGCTCGCGGGTGAAGTGAAGGACGTCCTGCTGCTCGACGTGACGCCCCTTTCGCTCGGCATCGAGACGCTCGGCGGCGTGTTCACCAAGCTCATCGACAAGAACACGACGATCCCGACGCAGAAGAGCCAGGTCTTCTCGACGGCCGAGGACAACCAGCCGGCGGTGTCGATCAAGGTCTTCCAGGGCGAGCGCGAGATCGCGGTACACAACAAGCTGCTCGGCCAGTTCGACCTCACGGGCATCTCGGCGGCGCCTCGCGGCATGCCGCAGATCGAGGTCACGTTCGACATCGACGCCAACGGCATCATGCACGTGTCGGCCAAGGACAAGGGCACCGGCCGCGAGCAGAAGATCGAGATCAAGTCGGACAGCGGTCTTTCGAAGGAAGAGATCGAGCGCATGATCAAGGATGCCGAGGCGCACGCGGCCGAGGACCACAAGCGTCGCGAGCAGGTGGACGCGCGAAACGAGCTCGACTCGATGATCTACCGCGTCGAGAAGAGTCTCGCCGACGCCGGCGACGCAGCCGACGACGCGCTCAAGAGCGAAGTGAAGGCGGCCGTGGACAAGGCGCGCCCCGCGCTCGACCTCGACGACGTCGATGCCATCAAGTCGGCGAAGACCGAGCTCGAAAAGACGGCGCACAAGCTGGCCGAGGTCATGTACAAGAAGGCCCAGGCCGAAGGTGGCGCGGGCGACGACGGCGCCTCGCCGGGTGCGGGTGCTTCGAGCGCTGGCGGGAAGCCGGGTGGCGATGACGTTGTGGACGCGGACTTCGAGGAAGTGAAACCGTAAGGTGAAAATCGGGGACGGCTACCTGTCCCCCGTCGACGGGGCCTTTCACCGGCCATCGCCGGGCGACAGGTAGCCGTCCCCGATTTTTCATTTTGATTCTGATGCTCGCTTGAAGCGCGGGTGTCAGACAGAACCCGGGGCCCGCGCACGAGGAATCGTGAGGCGGGCTTGCTGCATTGAGAGAAGGCGGGCGGATCGTGTCGAAGGACTACTACGAGATACTGGGTGTGGCGCGCGATGCGTCTGCGGACGACATCAAGAAGGCGTATCGCCAGGCGGCGCTCAAGCATCATCCCGACCGCAACCCCGACGACAAGAACGGGGCCGAGCTCAAGTTCAAGGAAGCGAGCAAGGCGTACCAGATCCTTTCCGACTCCGACAAGCGCGCGCAGTACGACCGTTTCGGCGAGGCCGCGTTCGAAGGTCCGGGCGGTGGGATGGGCGGCTTCGACTTCTCGTCTGCATTCGCGAGCGGCGCCTTCGAAGACGTGCTCGGTGACCTGTTCGGCGACTTCTTCGGCGGCGGACGCCGCTCGAGAAGTCGCGCGTCGCGCGGCGACGACCTTCGCTACGATCTCGAGATCACGTTCGAGGAAGCCGCGCGCGGCTGCGAGAAGCACATCTCGATCCCTCGGACCGTCACGTGCGAGACGTGCTCGGGTAGCGGCGGAAAGGCCGGCACGTCGCCGGAGACGTGTACGGGCTGCAACGGTGCCGGCCAGGTGCGTTTCCAGCAGGGCCTGTTCCAGATCGCGAAGACCTGCGGGCAGTGCAACGGCGAAGGCAAGATCAACAAGTCCCCGTGCACCACGTGCCGCGGCGCGGGCCGCACGCGCGCGATGCGCGAGATCAAGGTGAAAGTGCCCGCGGGCGTGGACAACGGCTCGCGACTGAAGCTTCGCAGCGAAGGCGAGGCCGGCCAGCGCGGCGGGCCATCGGGCGATCTCTACGTGGTGCTCGGCGTCGAGGAGCACCCCTTCTTCCAGCGCGACGGCGCCAACGTGGTCTGCCAGCGGCCGATCTCGATGGTGGATGCCGCGCTCGGAGCCGAGGTGGACGTGCCGACGCTCGACGGCGTGGTGAAGCTCAAGATCCCGGCCGGCACGCAGCACGGCAAGGTCTTCCGTCTGTCCGGCAAGGGCGTGGCCGACCTTCGCCGCGGCGGCGGCGCGCGCGGCGACCAGTACGTGGCCGTGCAGATCGAGATCCCGACCAAGCTCGGCAAGAAGCAGCGCAAGCTGCTCGAGCAGCTCCGCGACGAGAACGCCGAGCAGAACGAATCGCTCGTCGCGAGCTTCGCCAACAAGCTCCGCGAAATGATGAGCTGACGATGGCCGCGGTTCGCAAGGACCGTGGCCGAGCGAAGCGCGTAGGCGCGGAGCGTTCCATAGCGAAGCGTGCCAGCGCGGAGCGTTCCGAACACGCGCTTCTCGCCCAGGTCCGCGCCGCCGTCGACAGCCTCGGCCGCGGGCGCGGCGTCGTCGTCGGCATCGGCGACGACTGCGCGGTCGTCCGGGGATCGGCGCGCACCGTTCTCACCACCGACAGCACGATCGAGGGCGTCCACTTCCGCTCCGGCTGGCTCACGCCGCGCGAGCTCGGCGTACGCGCGTTCCGCGCCGCTGTCTCGGACATCGCGGCGATGGGCGCGCGGCCGCGCTACGTACTGCTTTCGCTCGAAGTCCCGGGCAGCGCGGCGGGGTTCGGATCGCGCGAGGCTCTCGCGCTGGTGCGGGCCGTCGCCGCCGCTGCACGCGAGGCCGGCGCGGCGCTCGTCGGCGGCAACGTGAGCGGCGCGGATCGCGTCGGCGTCACCGTTACGGCGATCGGAGAGCTCGCGCGAAAGCCCGTGCTTCGAAAGGGAGCACGTGCCGGCGACTTCGTGTTCGTGACCGGCACGCTCGGCGGTTCGGCGGCGGGATGCCGCGCGTTGTCGGCGCGCAAGTCGGCGACCGTCGCGCCTTCGATGACCGCTGCGTACCGCCGTCCTCCCCTTCGTCTCGACTTCGGGGCCGGCCTCGCCGACCGCGGGATCGCGAGCTCGATGATCGACGTCTCCGACGGGCTTCTCCAGGACCTCGGACACGTGGCCGAGGCTTCGGGCGTCGCGATTCGCGTGGACGCAAGCATGGTGCCCGTTCATCGGTCGGCCAGGCGCGCTTCCGCGGCTGGATCGAAGCTTGCGCCCGGCCTCGAGCTCGCGCTCGCCGGTGGCGAAGACTACGAGCTTGCGTTCACGGCGCGCGAGTCGGCCTGCGAGGCCATCGAGACGCTGTCGCGGCGCTGCAAAGTGCCGGTCACCGTGATCGGCATCGTCCAGCGGGGCCGCAGCGAGGTCACCGACCTCGTGGGGCAGCCCTTCGGGATCGCGGCGAAGGGTTTCGACCACTTGCGACCGAAGCGCGCGAAGGCGAACGTGCGCGCGCGGCGCCGCTCGGCGCCGGACCGCGAGTCCCGTCGATGAATCCCGATCTCCTTCGCGCCCTGCTCGAATCGCTCGCCCGCGGCGAGGTGGCCGTCGCCGACGTCGTCGAGCGCATTCGTCATCTGCCGTTCAGCGACATCGAGGGCGCGCGGCTCGATCATCACCGCGAGCTGCGCACGGGAATGCCCGAGGTCGTGTTCGGCGAGGGCAAGACAGCCGGGCAGATCGTCGCGATTTGCAGGGAGATGATCGAGCGGTCAGGCGCCGTGCTGGTGACGCGCATCGACGCGGCCAAGGCCGGCGAGCTCGTCGGGGCCATCGAAGGTATCGAGCACCACGCGGATGCGCGCATCGCCATGCGACGCCGCATTTCCGCCGAACGCGCGCAGCAGCAGGGCGACGGCGGCCATTCCGAGGGGGCCGCCGCGCACGTCGCCGTCGTCTCCGCCGGAACGTCCGATCAGCCCGTCGCCGAGGAAGCCGCACGCACGCTCGAGTTTCTCGGGATCCCCGTGAGGCGCTACCGCGACCTCGGCATCTCGGGCCTGCACCGGCTTCTCGCCGAGCGCGAGAAGCTCGGCGGCGCATCGGTTGTGATCGTCGTTGCGGGAATGGAAGGCGCGCTGCCGAGCGTGGTCGGCGGGCTCGTCGACGTTCCCGTCATCGCGGTGCCGACGAGCATCGGCTACGGCGCGAGTTACGGCGGTCTCGCCGCGCTGCTCGCGATGATGAACTCGTGCGCACCCGGTGTCACCGTCGTGAACATCGACAACGGCTTCGGCGCCGCGGTTGCCGCCGCTGCCATCCTCCGCATCGCGTCCCGCTGAGCGACTTCGGAGTTCGCGAGCGGGTGCGCCGTTCGGGGAGTCGGTTCGCTTTTCGGAGAGGGGAGCGACGAGCATTTTTCGGGACCCGGGGGCGGTGATGTGTATACGGGCGAGGCGTGCGTTCGTCTTCCGAGCCATTCCATTCGGCGCGCTTTGGCGCGCCTGATCTCAGCGGAGCTGGACTCGCCGCTCGCCAGCTCGCGGCTCCCCCCGATTCTTCTCAGGCGATGCGGGTGGCCCAGGGCCACAGGCCGGGGGCGCAGGCGTTCGCCGACTTGCGGGAGAGAGACGCGGCGAAGCGGCTGGCGATCGTGCGGCGAGCCTTCTTCTCGCTCGGCAGGAAGGAACGGACCGTGCGGTAGATGCTGCGGAAAGGGTTCATGTTCGACACCTCCATGTTCTTCTCGCCGGCCTTTTTCCCGCCCCGGCCTCCCGGGGTTCGTCGGCGCGGCTGATGGTCGGAGGGTGCCCGGGAAGGCTCCCGGAGGCTTTGAGAAGTTCTTGAAGATGTCTTGAAAATCGGGCGCGGGAGGGTGGTTCGTCTTGAGGCGGGCTCCGGAAGCGGGATTCCGTGACCCCGCATCCTGGCGCCGATGCTAAGGAAACCGCGAAATCGGGGACGGATCTGAATTACGGGCGGACCCGGACGGGTCCGCC
>CAYYVZ010000158.1:0-10859 GCA_964475235.1 uncultured Myxococcales bacterium
CGGCGTTGTAGTCGCAAGCCTCGCCGGTGCGGACTTCGCTCAGCCACGCGACGCTTCCCGGACAGCCTCCCGCGGCCTGACAGGCCGGGCACAGGAACGAAACGATCTGCCCGACGGCGGAGCGCAGACACAGCTGGGCGTCGCTCGCGGCGACGGAACCGTTGCCGTTCGTGTCGCATGTGCACGGGTCGCAGCTTTCCGTTGCAACGCCGGCCTTGAGGACGAACAGGCAGTCGCTGGTCCTGGGCTTCGCGCCGAACGTGTGGGGAATGCCACAATCGCCGTTCTCGGCGTGCGAAGCGGAAGCAAGAGTGAAGAGAATCGAAAGCGACACACTCCACAGGGTGAAGAGTGGAAGAATACGCACATGCACGGGCGGCCCTCCTTACCGAACGGCTACCCTCCCCTCGGCCTTTCTCTACCTCACCATCGCGGGCACGGAAACACCTTTCGGAGAATCGTCCCCTCCTGCCGGGGCAATTTCGTTGACTGAGATCCTCGACGGCCGTACACGCGACCGATGCTTCGGGCACAGCCCGGCATGCGGCGCACGAGCGCCGCGGGACCGGACCTCCTTCGCGAGGCCTTCGCGAGATCGATCGTTCGAGGCCTCGGCGACACGCCGCGGTGGCTGAGCTGCCGCTATCTGTACGACCATCACGGCAGCGAGATCTTCGAGCGCATCACCGAGCAGCCCGAGTACTACCCGACGCGCACCGAGAGCGGGATCCTGGCACGCGAGGCGCCGCGCATCTTCGAGGCCTGCGGCGGCACGACGCTCGCCGAGCTCGGTGCGGGCAGCGCGACGAAGACGCGCCACCTGCTGCGCGCATGGACCGCCCGCGGCCGGCGCGCCACCTACGTTCCGATCGACATCAGCCGATCGATGCTCGCGCAGACGGCGGCCGGGCTTCGCCGCGAGTTTTCGCGCCTCGCCGTCGAGAGCGTTGCGGGCTCCTACGAACAGGCGATACCCGCGCTTCGCGATCTCTCCCCCCTCACGCTGCTGTTTCTCGGCAGCAGCGTCGGCAACTTCAACGAAGAAGAGCTCGAAGAGTTCTTCACGCTGCTCGCGTCGAATCTCTCGGACGACGACCGCTTCCTGCTCGGCGTCGATCTCGTCAAGGACGTGTCCGTTCTGGAAGCCGCGTACAACGATGCGGCCGGATGGAGCGCGGCCTTCACGCTGAACCTGTTCGCGCGGATGAACCGCGAGCTCGGCACCTCGCTCGACGTCTCCGCCATCGAGCACGTCGCCAGCTGGAACGAAGACAAGTCGCGCATCGACATCTGGGCGCGCTTCCTGCGGGACCAGGTCGTCGAGCTGCCGGAATGGGGACAGCGCTTCGAGCTGCGCGCCGGCGAGAAGGTGCTCGTCGAGATCAGCCGCAAGTTCCGTGTCGAGACGATGACGCGCGCGGCGGCGCGGCACGGGTTCGAGCTGGACGAGACGTTCACGGATCCGCAGGGTTACTTCGCACTGCTGCTGCTTCGGCGACGCGTCCCGCCGGGATCCCGGGTTGCCGCGCGGCGCGAGAGACTTCGCCGCGAGCTCGAACGGCAGCGAGCCGCGACTCTCGGCATTCTCGCACCTCTCAGCCGCGAGCAACTCACGCGGCAGCACTGCTCGCTGCTCAGTCCCGTGGTCTGGGATCTCGGACATATCGCCAGCTACGAGCGGGAGTGGGCGGCCAAGGCAGAGGGTGCGGTGCAGCGGCCCGAGGATTCGGTGGTCGCGCGGCTCTACGATCCGATCCTGCATCCGCGCTCGGTGCGCGGTTCGCTGCCCCTCGTCGATCCCGAAGTCTGCGTCGCCGGGCTCGCGGAAGCGCGCATCCCGACCGCCCGCCTCCTCGAGACCGCGAATCTCGACAACGGCGAGCCGCTGCTTCGCGACGGCTACGTCTTCTCGCTGATCGCGCAACACGAAGCACAGCACAGCGAGACCATCCTCCAGTCGATCCAGCTCATGCCGGCGCTGGGGAGCGAGTACCTGGAGCGGCTCGTCGGGAGGGTCAGCTCAACGCGAGCGACTCGCGAGACGGCCGAGAGCGCCAGCGCATCGGTAACTGTTCGCGCGACGGCGGACACCGACACCATCAACGGCGAGACGCCGGCTAGCGCCGAAACCTCGCTTTTCGAGGAGTGCTTCATCCCCGCCGGCGCCTTCACGATGGGCACCGACGACCGCGCGGTCGCGTACGACAACGAACGACCGGCCCATGTCGTCGAGCTTCCGTCGTACTGGATCGATGCGACTCCCGTGACCAACGGCGCATGGCTGCGCTTCCTGCAGGACGGCGGCTACCGCCGTCGCGACCTGTGGACGGCGGACGGCTGGCGCTGGCTGGCCGAGTCGAAGGCCGAGCATCCGTCGCACTGGCAGCGCGCGAACGACGGAAGCTGGAACGAGCACTCGTTCGGACGCATCGAGCCGCTCAACGTTGCGCGCCCTGTCGTGCACGTCTGCTGGTACGAAGCCGACGCCTGCGCGCGCTGGCTCGGCAAGCGGCTGCCGTCGGAAGCCGAGTGGGAGAAAGCCGCCGCGTGGGATCTCGAGCGCGCCGTTCCCAGGCTGTACCCGTGGGGCGACGCGGCGCCCGACGACGAGCGCGCGAACCTCGGCCAGTCCGCGTTCGCGCCGGCCCCGGCCGGAAGCTTCCCGCGCGGGCGCAGTTACTTCGGCTGTCACCAGATGCTCGGCGACGTGTGGGAGTGGACGTCGAGCGACTTCCTGCCGTATCCGGGCTTCCGCGCATTCCCGTATCCCGAGTATTCGCAGGTTCACTTCGGCTCGCGCTACAAGGTTCTGCGTGGCGGAGCGTGGTCCACTCCGCAGATCGCCATCCGGAACACGTTCCGCAACTGGGACTTGCCGCAGCGCCGGCAGATCTTCGCGGGACTACGCTGTGCGCGCGACTGACCCGGCCCTCCCCTGGCTGCGCGCGCTGCGCCCGGTCCACGCCCCGTGAACCCGGCGGTGCATCGCGCACGTCTGTCGGGCCTGCGCCGCAGCCTCGAAGCGCTGCCGGTGTTCATCGACTCGGCCGACGTCCACACCACCGCCGTTGCGCTTCCCGACTACCCCGACGGGCCGCGTCCGACTTCGACCGTCGTCCTGCGCGGCAGCGGAATGGCCGGATACGGCGAGCACGTCGGCTGGACGGACGCCGAGCACGCATCGTTTCGCGAGAATGCGAGCCGCGTGGCGCGCGGATTCACGACGCTGGGCGCATGGTTGCGCACGCTCGCCGCGCTTCCGCCTTACGACCGGGCCGCCCTCGAAGCCGCCGCGATCGACCTCGCGCTGCGACAGGACGACACGACACTGTTCGAGCTCGCGCACGTCGCGCCAACTCTCGTACGCTACGTCGTGTCGTTCGTGCCGGGAGACGAGCCGGCCGCGCACGCACGCCAGGTGGCCGGCGGCGACCTCGAGCTGAAGATCGACGCCGATCCCGAGTGGAGCGATGCGACCTGGCGAAGCATCACGAGGGCGGCGCGCATCGCGGTCGTCGACTTCAAGATGCGCGGCCGGCCGGCCGATCACGAGCGCGCCTGCCAGGCGGCCGCCGACGCGTGGATCGAGGACCCGCAGCCCGGCGACGCGCCATGGTCGCCGACTCTGCTGAGCCGCCTCAGCGCGGACAGTGCCGTGACCAGCGTCGCGGCGCTCGGCGCGCTGCTCCCGGTGCCGGCCGCGGTCAACGTAAAGGCGCCGCGCACGGGAGGCGTGCTCGAGGCCATCGGATGCCTCGCGGCGTGCGAAAGCCACGGGCTTCACGCATACATCGGCGGCATGTTCGAAGTCGGCATCGGCCGCCGCCAGTCTCTCGTGCTGGCCGCCATCGCCTGTCCGGCCGGGCCGAACGAAATCGCGCCCCTCGCCGGCGCGGCGCCGCGCCCGCCGCGGCTCGAGCCACCCAGCCCCCTCAAAGGCTTCGCCGGAGATCCCGCGTGAGAAATCGGGGACGGATCCCGATTTACCCGCCGTTGAACTTCGGAATTCGGGATCCGTCCCCGATGGATGCGCCGCCGATTCTCGGGAATCGGGATCCGTCCCCGATTTGCGGAGTGCGGGCGTAGTGGGGGTGTTTGTCGAGATCGAGGGGGCGTGCGTGGATGCGCCGTCGGGCAAGCGCATCCTGCGCGAACTCACGCTCACGGTGGACGAGGGCGAGACGCTCGCGCTCATCGGGCGCAGCGGCTCGGGCAAGACGACGGCGCTCAGGCTCATCAACGCGCTCGCGATGCCGGCGCGCGGCAGCGTGCGTGTGGCCGGACGCGAGACGTCCGCCTGGAACGCGATCGAGCTGCGCCGGCGCACCGGCTACGTGATCCAGGAAATCGGGTTGTTCCCGCATCTGACCGTCGCCGAGAACGTCGGGCTGCTTCCGAAGCTCGAGGGATGGGGCACCGAACGCATCCACCTCCGCGTCACCGAGATGCTCGGCCTGGTCGGGCTTCCGGCCGTGAGCTTCGGCGAACGCCGCCCGCACGAGCTGTCGGGCGGTCAGCGGCAGCGCGTCGGCGTCGCGCGTGCGCTCGCCGCCGATCCGCCGCTGCTCCTGCTCGACGAACCGTTCGGCGCGCTCGACCCCGTCACGCGCCGCGAGCTGCAGGATGAGTTCCGCGCGATCGCCCGGCGGCTCGGCATCACGGCGGTCTTCGTCACGCACGACCTCGTCGAAGCGACGCGCGTCGCCGACCGTATCGCCCTCCTGTCCGAAGGCAGCGTGGTCGCGGCCGGCACGCTCACCGACCTGGCGCTCAGCCGCCATCCCGAGGCGCACGCATTCCTCGAAGCCGGCGACATCCCCATGCAGGCGATGGGCGACACGTCGTCGAGAGAGGCCCGCCGGTGATCACCGCTCTCCCGCAGGCCGCGCCGCGACCGGCAGGCGCACCGCATTCGCCGGAGGCCCGCTGATGCTCGAGGAGATCGCCTTCGAGACTGCGCGCCACCTCGTGCTCGTCGTCGTCTCGGTCGGATGCGCGACGGCCATCGGGATTCCAACCGGCATCTGGGTGACGCGCCATCCGAGGTGGAAGCGCACCGTGCTGGCGGCGGCCGGTGCGGTACAGACGATTCCGAGCCTGGCGCTTTTCGGCCTGCTGATCCCGGTGCCGGTGATCGGCGGCATCGGCGCGAAGACGGCGTTTCTCGCACTCACGCTCTACTCGCTGCTGCCGGTGCTGCGCAACACCGTCACCGGCATCGAAGGCGTCGATCCCGCCGTGCGCGAGGCGGCGCGCGGCATGGGCATGACGGACGACGAGATGCTGAAGCTCGTCGAGATGCCGCTCGCGGCGCCCGTGATCCTCGGCGGCGTGCGGCTCGCCACCGTCATCGGCATCGGAGTCGCGACGATCGCGGCGGCCATCGGCGCGGGCGGGCTCGGCGTGCTGATCTTCCGCGGCGTCGCGATGGTGGACCACCTGACGATCCTGGCCGGCGCACTGCCGGCGGCGGCGCTCGCGCTGGTCGCGGATGCGGCGTTCGCCTCCGCAGAAAAGCGAATGCGCGTGGCGCGGTGATCGCGCTCCTCGCCGTCCTCGCTCTCGTTCTCGCGGGCTGCACGGACCGCAGCACCACCGTCGTCGTCGGAGGCAAGAACTTCACCGAGCAACGCATCCTCGGCGAGATCGTCGCGCAGGCGGTCGAGAGGGCCGGACGAAAGGCCGACCGCCGCCTCGACCTCGGCGGCACCTTCGTCTGCGACGCGGCGATTCGAGCGGGTGAGATCGACGTGTACGTCGAGTACACGGGCACCGCCCTCGGAGCGATCCTGAAGGACACGTCGCCGGCCGAGTCTCCGACGTCGACCCTTGCGAAGGTCCGCGCAGCCTACGAACCGGCCGGGCTCACATGGACCGCGCCGCTCGGCTTCGACAACACGTTCGCGCTCGTCGTGCGCGGCGACGAAGCGGCCCGCACGATCTCGGAATCCGCCCCGCGTGCGAAGTCGTGGCGCGCGGCGTTCGGATACGAGTTCCAGCAGCGCGCGGACGGCTACCCCGCACTCCAGCGCGTCTACGGCCTGGCATTCGCGGACATTCGGACGATGGACCTCGGCCTGCTCTACCGCGCGCTCACCGATCGCCAGGCCGACGTCGTCGTCGGCAGTGCAACCGACGCGTCGATCTCCCGCTTCGGCCTGCGCGTGCTCGAGGACGACCGGCGCGCATTCCCGCCGTACGAGGCCGTGCCGGTGGTACGGCGCGCGGCTCTCGAGAAGTTTCCGGAACTGGCTGTCGCGCTCGGAGATCTCGGCGGAAAAATCGACGTGGCGACGATGCGGCGGATGAACGAGGCCGTCGACGTCGCTCATCGGTCGCCGGCGGACGTCGCGCGGGATTTTCTCGGACGCTGAGCGCGCGCCTCGACTCGCAATCAGATTTTGGCGTGGGCAACGGACGGAGCATCGCCGCGGGGCGGCTTGTAGACGCGCACTTTCTCCAGCACCGACTCGAGCACGGCGCACGCGGCGCGGATCTCGTCGGTCGAAGCGGGGCCCGCGAGAAGCACGCGCAGCTCCGACGCCCGGCGTGTGAGGCTCGCACGATCGACTCCCGTCATCTTGCGGCCCGGCGTCTGCAGCGTCGTCTGGGCTTCCTCGAGGATCGCGATCGCCGAATCCATGAGCGCTTCGTCGCTGGGACCGCTCGCAGGACCGGCCGCCTCCGGCAGCACCGACGTCACCACCGACACGATCACGCTCTGCGCGATGCCCGTATCGAGGTCGCGCGCGCGCACCCCCACCATGCCGTTGCTGTCGATGGCGAACGTGACCTCGATGCGGAGCTTTCCTGCCGGGGCCTCGGGAAGGCCGACGAGGTCGAACTGACCGAGGGACTCGTTCTGGGCGGCACGCGCCGACTCGCCCTGGACGACATGGAAGCGCAGCGACGTCTGGCCGTCGGCCGACGTCGTGAACATGCGAGTGGCTTCGCCCGGGATCGACGAGTTGCGCGGAATGACGGGGACGGCCTTGCCCTCGTGGTTCTCGATGCCGAGCGACATCGACGTCACGTCCACGAGCACGACGCCCTTGATGTCGCCGGCCAGCACGCCCGCCTGAACGGCGGCGCCGAGGGCGACGACCTCGTCGGGATTCACCTGGTGGCGCGGCTCTCGCCCGAAGAACTCGGCGACGCGCCGGCGCACGAGCGGGATGCGCGACGAGCCGCCGACGAGCACCACCTCGTCCACTTCCTCGGGCAGCTTCTTGGCGTCCTCGAGGGCCTTGTCGCAGCACGCGAGGCTGCGATCGACGAGATCCGAGATCACTCGTTCGAAGTCCTCGCGCGTGAGCGTCGCCTCGACGTGAGCCGCCGCGGCATCGCCGGCGGCCGGCAGGTCGAGCGCGATCTCGACTTTCTCCTCGGACGTGAGCGCGACCTTCGCCTCGCGAGCCGCCACGCGCAGGATTTCCTTCGCTTCGGGCGCGAGCTCGGCCGCCCGATCGGCGGGAAGCCTTGCGACCAGCCATTGCGCGATGCACTCGTCCACGTCGTCGCCGCCGAGGTGCGTGTCGCCGTTGGTCGCGATGACTTCGACGAGGTCGTCGCCGACCGCGAGGATCGAGACGTCGAATGTGCCGCCGCCGAGATCGTAGACGGCGACGACGGCGGCGCGGTCCTCGATCTTGTCGAGACCGTACGCGAGCGCGGCCGCGGTCGGCTCGTTGACGATGCGCAGCACGTTGAGGCCGGCGAGGCGTCCGGCTTCCTTCGTCGCCTCGCGCTGCGGGTTGTTGAAGTACGCGGGGACGGTGATGACGGCGTCGGTGACGGGCTCCTTCAGGAAGGCCTCGGCGGCTTCCTTCATGGTGCGGAGCACGCGCGACGCGATCTCTTCGGGGCTGTAGTACCGGTTGCCGACCTGGAAGAGCGTCTCGCCTTCCTCGCCTCCGACGATCCGGTACGGAACCGACTGGCGGTCGGCGGCCGAGACGCTGCGGAACTTGCGGCCGATGAAGCGCTTGGCCGAAAAGATCGTACGCTCGGGCTGGAGGACGGCCTGCAGCTTGGCGGCGTCGCCGACGAGCATCTCGCCGCTCTCGGTGATGCCGACGATCGACGGGACGAGGGTCTGGTTCTCGCCCGTAAGAATCATGCACGGCTTCCTGCCGTCCCAGACGGCCATCGCCGAGTTCGTGGTGCCGAGATCGATGCCGAGGATCTTCGACGGCTTCGCCGGCGTCTCCTTCGCGGCGTCACTCGCGGTAGTGCTCATGTCATCCAGCCGTGTTCCGCGCGGCGGACCCGGCTTTCCCCCTGTCTCGCGATCCTCGCGGGATCGCGTTGATTGCGGCCTGTTGGGCTGGGTCGTTCGCCATCCGACCGGGATTGCGCCGACCACGGCCCCTTCGCCGCGTCGTTCTGCGATCCCGCCCAGGCGGGCGGCCAGCCGCTCGCCGACGAACCGGACCGCGCCAGCTCGACCGCTCACTTTGCAGGCTGCGTCCCCCCTCGGGCCGAGCCCCTGTCCCCTGCGGTCGTTTCCCTTAGCTATGACTGCGACCGTCCTCAGGCAATCGCAGATGTCCGGGGAATGTCGGGGACGTCTCCTAGTACCATCGGACGGAACCGGGTGCCGGTACCGCCGGGTGCCTCTAGCCGGGAATGACCTGGACGCCTTTCCAGAATGCGACGCGGCCGCGGATCTCGGCGGCCGCGGGCTTCGGATCGGCATAGTACCAGACGGCGTCGCGGTTCTCCTCGCCGCCGACCCGCAGCGTGAAGTAGCTCGCGGTGCCCTTCCACGAGCAGACCGTGGTCGTGTCGCTCGGCGCGAGCACGTCGCCGCGCACCGAGTCGCGCGGGAAGTAGTGGTTGCCCTCGACCACGACGGTGTCGTCCGACTCGGCCACGACGTTTCCGTTCCAGACTGCCTTCATCGCGTACCTCCTTCTGAGTCCATCTCATCGTCGCGCTCGCGCGCTCCTTGGCAATTGGAGCTGGACTCGCCGCTCGCCAGCTCGCGGCTCCCGTCCCCGATTTCACAGAACGAAGCGGGCGGTGCTGCCGCGGCGGCTGGGGACGACTTCGAGACGGGCGCCGACGCGCTCCTTCAGCTCGACGACGTGAGAGATGATCCCGACGAGGCGGCCGCCGGCCTGCAGGTCCTCGAGCGCGCGCATCGCAAGGTCGAGCGCGTCGGGGTCGAGCGTACCGAAGCCTTCGTCCACGAACATCGTGTCGAGGCGGATTCCTCCGCTGTGCGACTGCACGACGTCGGCGAGGCCCAGCGCGAGCGACAGCGATGCGAGGAAGCTCTCGCCGCCCGAAAGCGTCGCCGCCGGCCGCGCGATGCCGGTGTGCGCGTCCATCACCTCGAGGTCGAGGCCGCCGCTGCGGCGCCGGTCGCGCCGCTCGCCCGCGCGCTGCAGCGCGAAACGTCCCTGGCTCATGCGGATGAGTCGCTCGGTGGACGCGGCCAGCACGTCGTCGAGCAGCGACGCGAGCACGAAGCGCACGAACGAGACGCCGGCCGCGTTCTCGCCGGATGCGAGCCTGGCGACGTGGCCGACGGCCCGGTAGCGGCGCTCCGCTTCGGCGACCCGGGCGGCGGATTCTGCGAGCGCCTTGATCGTCCGGCGCACCGATGCGAGCGACTCCCCCGTGCTCGCAAGCTCGGAAATCGCAGCTTCGAGCTGCTCGCGGGCCGCCGAGTCGGCAGATCGCGCGGCGTCGAGATCGGGCTTCTCGACGCCGGCCGCCGCCGCGGCGGTGCGCTCGACGCGATCGCGTGACGCCGCGACCGCGGCATCGTAACGAGCCAGCGCGCTTTCGAGCGCATCGATCGCCGCTCCCGAACGCCGCGCCGACGCGAACGCGGCCTCGCCCTCGAACCCGGCTTTCGCGAGCGCCTGTTCCCACGCGGATGCTTCCTTCTTCGCGCCCTTCTGCGAGGCGGCGAGCGTTTCGCCGGCCTGCATCGCGGCTCTCTCGGCCGCCGCGAGCGCCGCCGTCGCGGCGGACTCGGCCGCCTTCGCGCGATCGAACGCGTCGGCAAGCGCTTTCGCGCGCGCAGCCGCTTCCTTCGCGAGTTGCGGAAGATCTGCCGCGCGAACGTTCTCGGGAACAGCCGCGCGGATCTCCTTCTCCTTGGCGGTGAGCGCGGCGAGAGTCTCGGCGGCTCTCGCAGCCGCCGCCTTCCTCTCCTCGCGATCTGCAGCGGCTACGGCGATCGCGTCGAGGTGCGATTTGCGCTCGCCTTCGAGCTCGAACGTCCGGGCGTGGGCCTTTCCCGCTTCGACGAGCCCAGCCTCGGCGCGGGCAAGCGCCGCAGCCGCGTCGGAAGCGGAGATCTCGCTCTGGGCGCCGAGCGCTCCTTCGAGTGCAGCGACCTTGCGCCGCATCGCGTCCTCGCTCGCCTTCTCTTTATCCACGCCCGCGCGCGCGGCCTCGACGGCGCCGCGAGCCGCTGCCACGGCCGCACGTGCCTCGTCGACGTCGGCCTGTGACGCGAGATCGTGCGCGGCGCGGGCTGGTGCGGGATGCTCGGCCGCGCCGCACACCGGGCAGGGCTCGCCGTCGCGCAGGTCGACCGCAAGCAGAGCGGCCTGGCCGCGGGCCCAGCGGTGGAGCGTCTCGAGCTCGAGTCGTGCGGCCTCCGCCTCTTTGGCCTGGCTCTCCGCGAGCTTCTGGCGCGCCCCTCCAAGCTCGACCGACTGACGCAGCAGCAAGGAGCGGGCAGCGGCGAGCTCCTCGGCCGCATCGCGAATGCGCGAAGCCTCCGCAACGCGCGACTTGCGCCTTTCCACGTCGGCCACGAGGGGACGCAGCGCCTCGATTTCCTTGTTCACGGCGTCGAGACGGCCTTCGGCGTACGAGATGTCGCGGTTGTTCAG
>CAYYVZ010000159.1:0-10802 GCA_964475235.1 uncultured Myxococcales bacterium
CGGCGACACGAGCTGCACCGACATCAACGAGTGCCAGGTCAACAACGGCGGCTGCGCCGTCGAGGCGACCTGCCTCAACGATCCCGGCTCCTACGACTGCGGCCCCTGCCCCAGTGGCTACACCGGCAGCGGCGACACGAGCTGCACCGACATCAACGAGTGCCAGGTCAACAACGGCGGCTGCATGCCGCCCACAGGTGTCTGCACCAACAGCGGGGGCAGTTACAACTGCGGCAACTGAGCCGCCGCGCGTAGACCAGGCACTTCGGAGTGGACGGGGCGACGCGCACCTCGGGGCAGCGCACCCCGGACGCCCCCGGCGCGATCCTCGTGATCGTTCTCGCCTGCGCGTTCGCGTGGGCGATCGGACTGCGCCCCGGCGAGGGATGGTACTCGTCGAGCTGGGCCTACCGACTGCAAACCGAAGCGTTCTTCCGCGGCACGTTCGCGCTGCAACCCGTGCCGAACGGCCAGATGGCCGACTGGATCTGGGCCAACGGCAGCCACCAGGTCTGGGGCCTCGGCGTACCGTTCCTGCGCTTTCCTCTCGAGATCGTCGCGCGGCTGTCCGGCAGCATCGGCTTTCCCGATCGCGTCACGATGCTGCTCGCGTTCGCGGGCGTCGCGACGGTCCTCTCGCGCGCGTTTCGTGACCTGCTTCCGTGGGAACGTGGGTGCCTGCTCCTCCTCACGGCGTTCACGCCCGCATTCGTCACGCTGTGCCGCACGCGGCTCTCGGTCTACGAAGAGGGCAGCGCGTTCGCGTGCATGTGGGCGCTGCTGCTCGGCGGGATGCTGCTCCACGTCGCGCGCTGGCCGTCGCGCGGAGCGCTGCTGTGGACCTGCGCGCTCGCAGGGCTCGCGCCGTTCTTCCGCCCCACCCTCGTGTTCACGGCAGCGGCAACGGTCGCCATCGCGCTCGTGGTCGAGCTGCGCCGGCGACGAAGCCTCGTCGATCTCGCCGCGGCGGCTGCGCTCTTCGGCCTCGGCATCGCCGCCGTCGCAGCGACCAACCAGGTCCGCTTCGGCTCGCCGCTCGAAACGGGCCAGCTCCTCAACGTCTCCTACATTCCCGTGGACCAGTTCTCGAAGGTCTTCGGCTATCCGTTCTGGTACGAGACGTGGACGAGCGCCTTGCGCGAACTGGTCTCGTCGCTCGTTCTCGCGGACGGGCGTTTCAACTGTTACGACTGGTACCAGGCCGCGATTCATCCGTGGCAGGCGGACTCGATCCGCTTCCGCGAGTTCTACTTCACGACCTTCCATCCGCTGGTGCTCGGCGCCGTCCTCGTCTCGTGGATCGCGGTCGCCGCTTCCCCGGCCCGCCGGCTCGAAGACCCGCGCATGGGCGTCGCTGCCGTGTGGTCGGCGTCGGTCTTCGCGATGCTGTTCGTGTTCTACATGTGGGCGCCGTCGATGACGTCACGATATGCTGTGGACTTCGCAGCGCCCGTCGCGATGTCGCTCGTCGCACTCTTTCTGATGCTGTTCTCCTCAGCGCAGCGGCGCCGCTCCGTGCTCGTCGCCCTCGCCGGCATCGCCTGGGTGTCCCACGACATCGCGCGCGCCGAAATCAGCCCGACGCACGCGACGCGCGCCCTCGTCACCGAAGACGTCGTTCGCGAGCGCCTGCCGCAGCCCGTGACCGAGGGCGGCCTGCTTCCGGCCGGCTACCGCTGCGGCGAGAATCCGGAGCGCTTCGGCATCAAGTTCAACGGCTCGGGCTGGGCCTACCTCGGCAACTGCAGCGTGGACGCAGGCACGATGTTCTTCCTCGAGGACGTGGACTGCATCGGCGTCCACGTGACACCGATCGACGGCGACTACCCGCTCGGCGACGAAGCGATCGCACCGCTGCGTGCGAAGGCCGGGCTCACGGAGCTGGTGCGCACGAGCGTGGAAACCGCCGAGCCGGGCTCGCGAGTCACGTTCTGCCGGCCTCCGGGCGCGGTCGGCTCGGGCGTGGAAGTCGTGTACCTCGGCTGGATGGATCCCCGACTGGTCGTTCGCGGCAGCAAGCCGTTGCGCCTCCTCGAGATCGCGAAGGCGGTGCGATGATGGATGGCGCCGGCATCGTCCACGACCGGTCGAAAGCGTACCGCCGCCTGTCGATCGTCATTCCGTGCTTCAACGAGCGGCAGACGCTGGAGGCCATCTTCGAGCGCGTCCTCGCGGCGCCCGTCGCGATGCAGAAGGAAATCGTCCTCGTGGACGACGGCTCGACGGACGGCTCGGCCGACCTCGTTCGCGAGCTGGCCTCGCGCCACCGCAACGACGACACCCGCATCGTGGCCGCCTACCACGAGCGCAACCGCGGCAAGGGCGCGGCGCTGCGCACAGGTTTCCGCGTTGCGACCGGCCACATCGTCCTCGTGCAGGATGCCGACCTCGAGTACGATCCGGGCGACTACGCGGCGCTCGTCAAGCCGATCGTGGACGGAGTCGCGAAGGTCGTGTACGGATCGCGCTGGTTCAACCGGCACTTCCACGTGCCTCACCCCGAGCGCGCGCCGTTCATGGTCGGCAACTGGATCGTCACGCAGACGGCGAACCTGCTGTTTCGCGCGCACGTGACCGACTGCGCAACTTGCTACAAGGCATTCGACGCCGAAGTGCTGCGAAGCCTCGACCTTCGCTGCGAGGGATTCGAGTTCTGCCCCGAGGTGACCGCGCGCGTACGCCAGCGCGGCCATCTCATCTGGGAGGTGCCGATCTACTACTACCCGCGCTCGATCGCCGAGGGGAAGAAGATCCGCGCGCGCGACGGCCTCGTCGCCGTCTGGACCCTCGTGAAGTGCCGGCTGACTCCTCCTTGAGCGGATTCGCACGGCGACACTGGCGGCTCTTTGCCGTGCTGGCCGCGGCGGCGCTCGTGTACGGCCGGTGGGCCTGGCTTCCGTGGGCCCCGCCCGACGTGGACGCGGGCGCGGCACTTTCGCACGCCACGGCCGTGATTCTTCATCTCGGCGTGGTCTGCATGCTCTACCTGCTGCTCGTCCGGCTGAACGCGGGCAGCACCATCGCAGGAGCCGCCGTCGCACTGCTCGCGCTCCATCCGCTGGTTGCTGCGACCGCGTTCTCGCCTGCCGGCAGCGCCGACATGATCGCGACCGCCGTCGTCGTCGCCACGCTTGCGCTGGCGACCCGCGGCCATCCGCACCATTCCGGCCGCAGCATGGCGTGCGGCGTCGCCGCGGTCGTCGTCGCGAGCGCAGTGCTCGCCGCGCTTCACGAAGCCGAGCCCGACGGCGCACGGTCCGTCGCCCGGATGCTCGCCGACGCGCCGGCGACCATGACGCTGCAACTCGCCGGCCTGCTGTGGCCGCGAGGGCTGCTCGCCGAGTACTACGTCGGCGCCGGCGACCCGGCGACGACTCTTCTTGCGCTCGCAGCGGCGCTCGCGGTGTTCGCGTACGGCCTTCGCCGCACCGCGGCCGGCTCGATCGAGCGCTTTTCGCTGGTGCTGCTCGCGACGGGCGTGGCCTGCGGCGCGCTGCTCTCCCCCGCTCCGAGTGCCTGGTATCTGCCGCTCGCCCTCGCCTCGCTGGCACTGGCCACCGCGGGTGCACGCTGGTGGCCGCAGTTGTTCGGAATGGAGTGGGTCGCGGTCGTGCTGGCCGTCCTTTCGGTGACGCACGCGCAGGCGTGGTCGTCCTCCGACTCGAGGCTCGCGGCGGTCACCGCTTACTATCCGGGCGAACCGCGCGCGCTCCACCGTCTCGCGCTCGCCCAGGGCGACGAAGGAAGGCACGCGGCGGCGGCGCGCACGTTCGGAGATCTGGAGCACCGCTTTCCGGACTTCCGCTTCGACCGCGGCCCTCTCGCGTCCTCGTTCGCCCGGGCAGGCGACCTGCGGCGAGCCGACGCCGTGACGCTCGCCTGCGTGCGCGACCGCGACATCGACTGCGCATTCGCCTACTGGAGAGACCTGATCGACGGAACGCGGCAGCCGGAAACGAGCAGCGCCGCGCTCGTCGGCGGCTCCTACGAAATCGCCGCGCCGAAACTGAAGCAGCAGAGCAACGCCGCCGAGCTCCGTCGCGTCGCTGCCAAGCTGCGCGAGAAGGGCCTCGAGCTGCTCGCGCGGCGCGCCGAAGCCGACGCGGCCGAAAAGGACGCGGCCGCTGGAACACCCTGACCGCATGCGAGCTGCGCTGCACACACGCCTGGCGATTGCCGCCCTCGTCGTCGCGGCTGCGGCGTTGCTCTCGTTCCGCTGGACGTACGAGGCTGACCTTTTCTGGCATCTCGCGCAGGGACGTGAGGTCGCCTCGGGGCATCTCGTCCGAACGAACTTCTTCAGCGCGACGTTCCCCGACCATCCGCAACCGGCGACTTCCTGGCTCTTCGGCCTCGGCGTCTACGAGCTCTGGCAGCTCGGCGGCGCGACGGCGGTGCAGGCCGCACAGACGGTGGTGCTCGCGATCACGTTCGGGATCGTCATGGCCGCGGCGCGCGTTCGCTCGTCGCTCGCCGTGGCCGTCGCCGTCGTCGCGTTTGGATTCTTCCTCGTCGAGCCGCGCGCGCTTCCCCGCCCTCACACTGTCTCGTTCGCCGTCCTCGCGGCGTGCGCGCTTCTCGTCGAGAAAGCGCGCGAGCGGCGCTCGGCCGCCGTGCTGCTGTGGGCTGTGCCGATGCTGGCCGTGTGGGGAAACGTCCACGTCGAGAGCTATTTCGGCGTACTGCTGCTCGGACTGTTCGCGGGCTGCGAGCTCGCGCGTCCTTCGGTGCTCGCGAGGCCGCAGGCGATTGCGGCGACCGGCATCGTCGCACTCTCCGCCGCCGCGACGCTCGTCAATCCCTACGGCAGCGGGCTGCTGCGCTACCTGTGGGAGAACGCGAGTGTACCGGCCGTGATCCGGATCGCCGAGCTGCAGCCGCCCTACCTGCCCAACTACGGCGCGTTCTTCGCATACCTCGCCGGCGGCGCCGGCCTGCTGCTGATGCAGCGCCGCAACCTCGCGACGTGGGAAGCCGTCGCGTTCACCGTCTTCGGTGCACTCGCGCTGCGTCACCTGCGCTTTACCACGCTGTTCTTCTGCGCGACGGCGCCGATCGTCGCCGCCGCGATCGAGCGTGCGCTCGCGGCGCGCTTTCCCGACACGCAGAGACGGCCGCGGCTCGCGCTCGCGGCCCTGGCGGTCACCACCGGGCTTCTGCTCTCGCGCGTCGCTCCGATGGATCTCGTGAGCCGCCTCGATGCGGGCACCGATGCGCTCGTGCCTCCCACGATGATGCCGGTCGGCGCGATGGAGTTCGTGAAGAAGGCCGGGCTTCGCGGCGCGGTTTTCAACAGCAACAACATCGGCGGCTACATGATCTGGGCGGGATATCCCGACGTGCGCGTGTTCCAGGATTCGAGGTTACAGGCCTACCCGCCCGAGCACTTCCTCCGCATCATGCAGGCGTACCGGTCGCAGCCTGCGTGGGATGCGCTCGTCGAAGACGTGGACTGGGCGGTGCTCTCGCGCCCGCGGCCGAACGAGCTGTCGGGGGCCGGCCGGTTCCCGTCGAGCCGCTGGGCCGTCGTGTACTGGGACGAGGCGAGCGAGGTCTTCGTCCGGCGAACGGGCGCGTTCGCCGGTCTGCTGTCCGCGCACGAGTATCGCGCGTTCCTTCCCGGCAGCGACCCGTTCCGGCCGCTCGAGACCGGTGCCGCATCGCTTCGCATCGTCGAGGCGCGGCGCAACCTCGAAACCGCGGCCACGCCCGAAGCGCTCGCCGTCGTCTGCCTCGACGCCGGCGACGACGACGCCTGCGATTCGCTGGAACGGCTCGCGACCGCCGAACCGCGACTCGGATCCTTCGCCGCACGGCTTCGACGCACGCGCGAACAGCGCCGATGAGCCCGGAAGTTTCCCCGTCCGCTGCGGCCCGATTTCCCTTTCGTCAGACGAGTTCCGCATAGACAACCGGCGATCCGGATTCCGTTCGCCGGCGCGTTCTACTCGATCGGACCGAAGACCACGACGTTGTTCACCTCGTTGACCTCGACGACAGCGTCGGTGGCATCGAGCACGGCGACGACGAACTTGCCGGAAGCCGAAGTCCTGAGCGCCGTGGTGAAGCGCACGCGACGCATCTCCTCGGACTTCAGCGGACCGATGTGGCTCTCCGCAAGCAAGGTATCTCCGGTGTCCGGCTCGTCGTCGCTCGAGAGGTAGAAGCGAACCAGCGAGCGGCCTGCGGTCTCGGTGCCGGGGTTGAAGACGTCCAGCTCGCCGTGGAGCACGAAGTTGCGCGGCCCGCGCGGATTCCCGTCGGACTCCTGCGCGAGGCGGATCCAGTTGCCGCTGAAGCCCGCACCTCCCGTCGCGGAGCTGCCGGCCAGAGCCTGCCCGAATCGTTCGCCCAGCTCGGCGACGCCGAGCACGCCGGCGGAATTCTGCGTGAAGAACTGGGGCCGCGATCCGGCCAGCCCCGCGTTCGACCCGAAGGTGACGTTGACGCCTCCGGAACCGATGGTGGAGTTCGGATTGTTGGAAAGGTTGTCGCCCGGCGCGCCCACCGCCAGATCGCCGCGTCCGTCGCCGTCGAAATCGCCGATGGACAGAGCGGAACCGAAGAACTCGTTCGGAACGCGCGTGCCCCCGAAGAGACGGTCGTCCTGGAGAAACGGCTTGCCACCGAAGAGAAACTTGTCCTGGCGGGCAAGTCCGCCCGAAGTTCCGCGGAAGATTTCCACGCCGCCCTTGTCGTCCGCGTCGAGAAGAGGAATGCCGATGGCCAGATCGTCGCGCCCGTCCGCGTTGAAGTCGCCCGCGGCAAGAACGCGGCCGAACAGGTCTCCACCGAAGAAATCCAGGCTGACGAAATCGCGTCTCAGAAACTCGTCGTTGCTGCTCGTGAGCCCGCTGCCGGCGCTCCCGTAGATCACGTTGACGGCGCCCGCTTCGTCGGCGTTGACCAGAGTGAAGGGATTGCGAACCAGCTCGCCCGGCACGCCGATCGCGAGATCCGCAGAGTTGTCGCCATTGAAATCGCCGGACGCCAGGGCTGCCCCGAAGCGATCGCCGTTCTGCCGGGTGTCTTCGATTCCGGAGGTGCCCTGGCTCCAGAACTGACTGGACTCTACGCCGAGGCCGGTCCCTGTGCTGCCGTAGAGAATCGTCACGGCTCCGGAGTCGGTGCCGCCAGCGTCCTCGCCGGGCGCTCCGATCGCAAGATCGTCCGAGCCGTTGTTGTCGAAGTCGCCGGCAGCCAGCGCGCTGGCCCACTGGTCGCCCGTTGCAGCGCTATCGGGAACACCGTTGGTTTCCTGACTCCAGACCTGGCGGCCGGTGCTGGAGAGGCCCGCAGCAGAGCCGTAGAGAATGAGCGCGGCGCCGACGTTCGTCGTGAATCTTGCGGGGATGCCGATCGCGAGGTCGTCGAACTGGTCGTTGTCGAAATCGCCCGCGGCCAGCGAGGCGCCGAACCTGTCGCCCGTGGTATCGCCGCTGAGCACAACCAGGCCGACGCCCGGACTGGCGCCGCTCCAGAACTGACTGCCGGTGGCAGACAACCCGTTCGGTGTTCCGTAAAGCACGTGGACCGCGCCGGCCGACGCCGTCACTCCCCCGGCGTTCGGCAACGCCTCGTTGGGAACGCCGATCGCCACGTCGGCGAAGCCGTCGTTGTCGAAGTCGCCCATCGCAAGCGCTGCGCCGAAGCGATCGCCGCTCTCGGCGCTGTCCGAGATCCCGGAACTGTTCTGCGACCAGAGCTGGTTGCCGGCGGTCGTGAGGCCGCCGTCGTTCACACGGCCCCAGTTCGGATGCACGGCGACCAGGCCCGGCGCCTGGATGAAGCGCTTGTTCGTGCCGTCGGCGTTCATCACGAAGAGCCGCATGGGAAAACTGATGGCTGGGCCCGTGGACTTGAAGTAGGCGATCATCGTGCCGTCGGGAGACCACGAAGCATCGCCGCCGCCGAACAGCGGTTCGCCGGAGAGGGCGCCGGCCGCCGTCAGGTTGGCGATGAACGCGCCGGTTTCCGGGTTGACGATGATGACGTCGCCGAACGGAACGGATTCGCCCTCTCCGCTGATGGCCAGCTTCGTACCGTCAGGCGACCAGTTGGCGTCGTGCTGCTCCTTGTTCCCACCGACGAGCAGGTGGTTGTTGCTGCCGTCGGCGTTCATCACGTAGACGTCCTTGTCGGCGTGCGGCAACAGACCGAGACCGAGAGGCCCGTCGTCGAGGATGCGGGTGTAGGCGATCTTCGTGCCGTCGGGGCTCCAAGCCGGTTCGTTTTCATGGAAGGCGCTGGTGGTGAGCCGCACGGGGTTGGTGCCGTCGGCGTTCATCACCCAGATGTCGAGGTTTCCGGAGCGGGCCGACGCGAACGCGATCTTTGTTCCGTCGGGCGAGTAGACCGGCTCGGTGTCGACGCCGGGCGAGTCGGTCAGGCGCACGACATTGCTGCCGGTCGCGGTCATTCGATAGATTTCGAAATCCTGCTCGAAGACCGGAACGCTCAGATTCTCGGCGTCGCGGTTGGAGGTGAAGACGATGTGGCTGCCGGTTGGAGAGAACGACGGGTGGTCATCGGAGAGGATGAGTCCGTCGCCGCCGAAACTGAAGCCGGAGGTTTGAAAGCTGGTGAGCTGCCTGAGGCCCGTACCGTTGGCGCGAACCGTGTAAATGCCCCCGCGTTCTTCCCCGACGTTCCCCACCTCCGGGAAATCCAGTCCGACCGTAAAGACGATCACCTGCCCCGCCGCCCCCGCCGCGGATCCGTAAAGCACGTTGACCTCGCCGCCGGCCGCTCCATCCGGAGCGCCGATCACCAGGTCCCCGAAGCCGTCGCCGTTGATGTCGCCGGCGTTCACCCCCTGGGCCTCGGCCGTCAGGTGCGAGAAGACCGCGAGCGCGACGGCGACAGCGGTAGACCACGACAGGGCACTTCTTCTTGGGCGCATGGCGGGACCTCCATCTGCACCCCATCGGTAGCGGGCCGCAGCCGGATTGGCAACGCAGGCGAGAATGCGGAGAGAGGCAGCGTCAGCGGATCATTCGAAGCACTGCTGCGAGCCCCTGCGGCTCAGGGCTGCCGGCACGCGCAGACACGGCTGAGGTTGCTGGTGGTTGCGTCTGCGGTCGTCGCTCCACTGTTGTTGTAGATGGCGTAGGTCGAGATGGCGCGTGGCGGCACGGACGGCTCGAGCGCAGGCGCCTCGCGCACCGCGTATCCCCCTCTCCCTTGCACACTCTTTGGCGGCTGACATGATGCGCCCGATGGCTGGCCCGGCCTCCCGCTTCGTCTTCGGCAGCTATTCGCTCGACGTCCTCGAGCGGCGCTTTCGCCGGGACGACGAAGATCTTCGCCTGCGCGGCAAAGTCTTCGACTGCCTCCACGTGCTCGTCACGAGCGCGGGCCGCCTCGTGCGCAAGGACGAACTCATGGAGGCGGTCTGGGTCGACGCCACTGTGGAGCCGAACAGCGTCGATCGCTGCATATCCGAGCTTCGCCGCGTGCTCGGCGACGATGCCGGCATGATCGAAACCGTGCCCCGCCAGGGCTATCGCATGAACGCGGACGTTCGCCGTGAAGGCGAAGGGAACGGCCTTTCCGGGAGCGACGGCCGCGCTCTCGACGATGACCTCGAGCCCCCCGCGACGCAGTTCCACACGACGAGCGATGGCGTCCGCCTTGCCTATGCGATGGCGGGGGAGGGACCGCCCCTCGTGCGTTCGATCGACTGGATCAGTCACATCGGGTTCGAGTGGAAGAACGCGAGCGCGCGCTCCTGGCTCGCGACGATCATGCGCCACAACCTGCTCGTGCGTTACGACCAGCGCGGCAGCGGCCTTTCCGACTGGAACGTGGACGATTTCTCGCTGGAGAGAGCCGTCGCCGACCTCGAAGAGCTCGTCGACGGCCTCGGCCTCGGCGAAATCTCACTGCTCGGCAGCTGCCAGGGCGGCGCCGTTGCGGCCGTCTACGCCGCACGCCACTCGGAGCGGGTCACGAGGCTCATCCTGAACGGCGCGTTCGCAAGCGGCTGGCCCGCGCCGGGCGACATCGTCGAGGAGCAGTTCCAAGCCATGCTCGCGATGGTCCGCCACGGCTGGGGCAAGGGTAATCCGGCCTTCCGCCAGATGTGGACGACGCTCTTCATGCCCGACGCCGGCCCCGCCGAGATGGACTGGATGAACGAGCTGCAGCGCATCACGGCGTCTCCCGACAACGCCGTGCGCATGCTGTCGGAGTTCCCGAAGATCAACATCCTCGACGTGCTTCCGAAGGTTTCCTGCCCGACGCTCGTGCTGCACACGCTCGACGATGCGGCCGTGCCGATCCACGAGGCGAGGCTCATCGCATCGCGCATCCCGGGAGCCAGGCTCGTCGAGCTGCCCGGTCGCAACCACCAGCTGCGCCCCACCGATGCCGGCTGGCCCATCTACGAGAAGGAATTCCGCCGCTTCCTCGCTTGGGATGAGGTCTGACGCCGGCGCTCGCGGCACGGAAGCGGGTGAAGCTCCCGTGCCGCTCGTCGCTCAGGCCGCGAAGCTCTCGCGTGCGTCGGCCGTGTCGTTGTAGGGCCTTGCCGACGGCAGCAGCATCGGCACTTCCTCGCGATAGCGCGCGTAGTCCTCGCCGTGCACGGCCAGCAGGTCTTTTTCCTCCCAGCGGATCGCCATCAGCATGTAGGCCGACGTCATTCCCGCGAACAGCAGATGCGCGCCCGTCATCGTGGGCGTCGACCAGAACGCGAGGAACCAGCCCACATAGAGGGGATGCCGCACGTATCGGTAGAGAAGCGGCGTGCGGAAGGGCAGCGGCGTGTAAGGGGTTCCCGTAAGGACGAGCCAGTCCTG
>CAYYVZ010000160.1:0-6790 GCA_964475235.1 uncultured Myxococcales bacterium
TGTAGGGCGTCCAGAGAATCCCGTAGGTGAGGACGTGCCGGGGGCGGCGAACGAACGCGGGAATGCGAATCATCGCGGTACTGGACGAGTCGTGACGGCGCCGACCGGGGACTCGGGTTTGCCGGCTGTGGAGCTCCGGGCGGTGGAATGCCGCTGCATGGCAACGGTCGCCGCTGCCAGCACGACCAGAGCAATCCACTGCGAGGTCGCCATCGGTCCGTAGATGCCCCTTTCCGGGTCTGCTCTTACGAACTCGATTCCAAAACGGAACACGGAGTATGCGGCGACTGCGGGAATGAAGAGCCCATGATCGCTCTCCGCGGTCGCGCGCCTCCTCCAACACCAGAGTGCGAGCACCGCGAGCGCTGCGGACTCGATCGCCTGCGTGGGAACGACAGGCAGCGACCAAGGCGCACCGGCCGGGATGAGCCCCTCTGCGAGCTGCTTCCAGTACGCTGGTGCACCTTCTGGGAACGGCAAGCCGAACAGGTCAGACCGAGCCCCGTGGCAGCATCCCTGCAGAAGACACCCGATTCGCACGGTGGCAAGCACGACCAGCATCGGCACGGTCCAGAGATCGAGCGCACGCGACAGGCGCAGCCGGCATCCGATAGTCGCGATCCCGACCGAGAGCGGCATCAGCACGATCACCCCGTAGAGCGTCTTGGGCCCAGCAAGAGGATCGAGATAGTAGCTCGTGGCGCTGGTGCCGAGGGGTGGCAAGAGTGAGGTATGAGCATCGAACGCGTACGCAAACAGCTGCGCAGCGATCGCGGACAGGTAGACGACGACGAAAAAACGAAGAGACCCCGCCGAGAGACCAGCCTCTTGCCGCGCCACCGACCGGAATACGAGATGGCCGAGAACGACTGCGACGAGGAACGTAACGTTCCAGATCGAGACCGACACGCCCGCCAGAGCCAGATCGTGCGGGTACATTCGCCGCCGACTACTGCGCAGCGGCCGGAGCGAGAAGGCGTGCGATCTCCGGGTCGTTGGCGGCCGAAGGGTCCTCCGAAACGAGCGCGCGCGCTGCACCCGCGGCTTCCTCTGGTGTGCCGGCTCTCAACGCGACGGTGACCAGCCCGAGCAGCGCCTCGCGACGGAGGGGGGGATGTTCGAGCGCACCGCTGAGCACCGCTCGGGCGACGTTCGGTACGCCGGCCTCGAGGTAAGCATTCGCGAGATCCGTCAGTGCGTCCGGATACCCGGGGTCGAGCTTGAGGCAGCGTGCGAGTGCCCTCGCTGCTTCTTTCCAGTTCTTCTGCTCGCCATGAATCACACCGAGCGCGTACCACGCAGCGGCCGACGAGTCGTCGATGGCCAAGAGTGCCTCGAACTCCTTGCGGGAATCGTCGATCCGCCCGGTGGCAGCGAGCAACATGGCGAGATTGTGGTAAGTCGGCGTCGCCCGCGGCTCGATGGAGATCGCCTTTCGATACGCTGTCTCCGCGGCTCCCGCATCCTTTCGCATCGACTCGAATACGCCGAGAGTATGCCAGGACTCGGGTGCCTCGGAGAGCGTCATGGTCGCCGCGCGCCACTCGTCGAAGGCCTTGTCGAGAGACCGGGCCTGCTCCTCGGGCAACTGGTCGGTCTCCGCGGTTCGCAGCGCCCACGCGGCATTGACCCGAACTGCCCGCGAAGCATCGACCGCGGCAGTCGAAAGGCTCTGTCGAAGCGCAGGTTCACGCGGATCCACATCCGAGAGGGCGAAGGCTGCCGCACTCCGAACGAGAGGATCAGGATCCTTCAGTGCCTCGAGAAGCGGTCCGACGACGCGTTCGGTGAGCGGCAACCGGACAGTAAGCCTCGCAGCACTCGCACGAAGGATCACCGTGTCGCAAAGGCTTCCGGAGAGGCACTCCAGGATGCGGTCGGTGCTCTCGGCGTTGCCCACGCGAGCCTCGGCAAATGCTTTCGCAATACTCCTGCGTTTCGCGAATCGCTCGACCTTCAGCCGCGGCCAGAGGCGCTCGGCGTCCGTCGCCAGGACCTCGCGACCGCGATCGGCATGGCAGCTCTCGCACGCGCTGGGCAAGCCCGATTCTCGGGCCAGCAGAGGATCCGGCACAGCGAGTGAATGATCGCGCCGCTTGTCGCGTGCCATGAAAACGCTCTCGGGCATGTGGCACGACACGCACTGCGATGCTGCCGTGCCCTCGGCGTGCGCCGTATGGGCGTGCGACTCGAAGGTGCTCTCGTGGCAGGACAGGCACAGCCCGTTGCCCTCGGCACGCAGCCCTCCGCTGTGGACATCGTGGCACGCGAGGCAGTTCACACCGGCCGCGTACATGCGGCTCTGTACGAAGGACCCCCACTCGTAGCTCTCCGAGCGCACGCTTCCGTCCGGCCAGTAAAGGTCCTCGTCCAGAATCGACGGCTCGTAGTGGTCGAGGAATCTGGCGCCGGGGACGAAACCGTCTGCAATCGTACGGCGAACGCTATGACAGGTCGCGCAGGTCTCGAGCATCACGGACGCAGCCGGCGGCGGCACTGCAGCGGGCGACACGGAGTCCGGGTTGGAGTTGACCGGTGACGAAGTCACGCTCGTCGGGGCGGGACGAAATTCTGCGATCCGTGCGGACTTGCCGAACGGCCCGTACGGCGCCTTCGGATCCTTCGCGTGCGTAGCGCCCGGCCCATGGCAGCTTTCACACCCGACTCCCATCTCTGCCCAGGAGGAATGGTACGCGTCGCCGGCAGAGTCGTAGCCTTTTTGAAAGCCGGTCGAGTGGCACTCGATGCACTGGGAGTTCGCGTTCATGCCGCGGCCTGTCCAGTGGCCGAACTCGCCGGAGAGCCGTTCCTCGCCGGCGAAGATGTCAAACCACTCCTTCTTGTCGACATCGAATGCCACCGGCAGGGCCTGAACGCGCCCCTTGCCGGTCGCCGCGAGATACTGCTCCATCGGGCGCGTCCCGAGGAGATAGGGGAGCTCGAGCTTGGTCTGCTTGCCGGACTCCTGAACGGAAACGCTGTTCACGCCACTCTTGCTTCCGAACTCGGCAATGCCGGCGGAACCCTTGCCGAACGTGGCTTTCGACGGTGACGCCTCCGTAGGCGAGGAAGTCGCTCGCATGGCTCGTGCGTGCGTCGAAGACGACCATGCAGCGAACTGGCTCTCGTGGCACGACTTGCACGATGACGAGCCAACGTAGCCCGTTGCGGAAACCGGCTGCGCCGTCACGCGATCGGAGCTCGTCGTCGCGACCGCCGGTCCGGCGAACGCGAGCGCACCACAGAGAACCGCAAACCGCGGGACAAGAATCGGCGTCAGGGGCATTGGAGTGGGGAGGGCTGGCGAAAGTCTCCGGCTTCAGTCGGATCGCGCGCGAAACTCCTCGGTCGTGCTCTCCTGGCTCGTGGAGAACGTCGCCTCCCAGCACTTGCCGTTTTCGACGTTGATCAGTTGCACGCGCACACTCGGATCCATCACCAGAGGCATCGGCGCCGGAGCCAGCGCCGGACCCGAAGCATTCACCTGGACCGAGGCCTTGCCGGCGTCACCGGGTTCGAGCTGAATCGATCGAATCGGGCCTCGGCGCCCGTCGCTGTCCTTGTAACGGAAGCCCTCGCCCGAGACGACCCAGCACGGTCCGCTTTTGCACGTGCCGCCGGCCAGTGCCTGCGCTTCCATCACGTCACGCACGGAGCCGGCAGCTTTGTCGTACACGCACAGCGCGTAGTCCGTCGTGGTCGTCGGGTCGCCGAAGTCCGACAGGAGAGTCTCGCCGCCGCGGCGCCAGTTCCAGCGCAGTCGATCACGCGTTCCGAGCGGGTTCTTGTAGGAGATTCTCGATGCTTCCGGTTCGGTCGTCGTCCTGCAGGTGGCGCTCGGTGCAGACGGGCAGAGCTTGTCGGAGCGCGCGAAGAAGACGTCTTCGTCGGACCCGAGCGTGCCGCCGAGGGTGTTCGTGGAGAGGTAGACCAGCACAGACGATCCGTCGGCTCCCGAAGCCAGGACACCGTCTCCGTCCCAGTTCACCTCGAACGGCGTCTGAGAGTTGTCCTTGCCGGCGTTGACGTTGAGGGCCGAGGAATCCGTCCATCCGACGCCATCGAAAGACCGGGCACCGACCAGATCACCCTCCTGCCCGATCCCATAGGCGGGTTCGCCGAGGGCTTCGCCCCAGTGAATCTGCCAGGCGCCGTCCAGGAAACTGACGCTCGAATCGTATCGCACCGCGTCGAACGCTGTCGATGAGATCCCGGCAACCAATTGAGCGGCCCCCCACGACTGACCGTCGTCCGTGGAGAGGGAAGCCAGGACCCTGTCGCCCTCGGCGGTCCAGGAGATCAGCCAGTCGCCTTCGCTGTTCGTCGCGAGTCCGAACTTGTCGCTCAGCCTGAGATCGGACACCTGCACAGATTCCGGGAATGACCAGGTCGCACCGCCATCGATGGAGCGCGTCGACTCGAGCCCGTAATCGCTCGAAATCCATGCGGCAACCCAGGTTCCGCTTCCGTCGGTCGCGATCTCCCCGATGTAGAATCCGCCTTCGGAGGCGATCGTGTTGTCTGGAAACGAAGCTGCAGGCGACCAGTTGAGCCCATCGTCGGTCGTGCGCGAGTAGTAAAGCTGCTCGCTGAATCCCATCAACTGGGAATGACGCCAGAGGAGGACCCAGGTTCCACTGGCGTCTCCGGCGATGGAGAGAGCGCCGCCCGTCTGGAGAGAACTGCCGTCCACGTCGATCGGAGCCGACCATGTCGCCCCGTCATCCGTCGATCGGGAGACCTGCGCGCTCGATGGACTCATCCATGCAGCCATCCAGGTCCCGTTCGAAGCGTATGCCAGGGCTGTCGCGACTCCGCGCGCGGCGATAGGAGGGCTGGCGATCAAGGCCGCATTCGACCAGGTACGACCGCCGTCGCTCGAGCGAGAGAAGGCGATTCCCTGTGCTCCGGCGGGGTCTCCGAGATTGTCGTCGCCCGAGGCCCAGACAGCCACGAAATTGCCTGCCCCGTCGGTCGCGACCGACGGATCCTCGTCAACCGGCACGGGTGCCAGTCCGGACGAGACGTCGGTCGCCGCGTTGCTGGCGAGGACCCCAATCTCACCCAAAGCCAGCAGTGCTGCCGCTGGTCGGGCAGACACCGCGAACATCAGAACCCCCAGTATCGAAACGACCAGCTTCGCCATCGGCGCCTCCTCCGTTGCCCTGCAACGTTCAGCCTATGTCATCCGCGATGAGCAAAGGAAGTCACGATCGAGAATCCAGGATGAGCGGAGACGATCGCGATAAGTATAGCGATCGTCTCCGTTGGCGTCCCCCATCCCGGAAAGATCGGTCACGAAACACAGGGCCGGGCGTTGCAGAATCCGGTCGAGAGCTTGGAGATGTCGGGCAACTGAGCCGTGCTCGCCACGATGTCGTCCGGCACGAGGAAATCGCACGAACCGTCCCGGTCGATCACGCAATCGGTCCACAGATCCAGCCGTTCGCAAAGGTGGTTCGCAATCGCGCTGAGTCTGACTTTGTTCTTGTACCGATAGGTGCCCGTCGCGCCGGTGGGGGCGTACAGGCAGTTGAGGCGGGTCGTCGAGGACTTCTTCGGCTCGGGTTTGTCCAGCTCTTCCGGGTTCGTGGAGAGGTCGTAGAGATAGGCCGCCGTGATGTTGGCGCCCGACCCCGACCCGTCTCCGCCATTTCCAGCGAACTTCCACTCGGCATCGCCACACGTCTGGCAAGGCACTTCGATGTGCATGCAGCGATCGTTGCCCGTACAGGGTTCCGCGGCAGAACACTGACGCAGATCGGAAAGTTTCGCGACCGCGCACGAGCTCGCGTCCAACCCGTCCGCGAGGCATTCGTCCGTATCGCCGCTCGGTACGCAGTACTGCCCATTGGAGACGCACGGCAGCTTCTCGCCCGAAACGTCGGGGTCATCGGCGGTGCAGTCGCTGTTCGTCTTGCACGTCCAGCAGGATCCGGCGGTCCGGATGATGTCGGTAGAGAGACTCGCGGGGTCGGCGGCCGATGCCTCCTCATTCACCGAGACGCCGCACGTACTGACTTTCGCGTCCTCCTCGTCATCGGCCGACGACCCGGACGTGTCCAGGGCCTCGATGGCGGTGAGCGTGCCGTCAGTGATGTACCCCTTTCTTGTCGCGACGATCTTGGGAGAACCCAGATACCGCGCGTAAGAAGCGTTTCGTGCGACGGGCGCCGTCGAAACACCGCGAAGGATCGGGAGAAGGGACTTCCCGCTCAACGTGTACGCCTGGCATGTCCCTCCGCCGCAGTCCGAGCTGCTCTTGCAGGGTACCCCCTTCTTCCCGACGCAGTAGCCTGCATCATAGAGGCCGGTGCTGCTGTACGTCGGCTGGCAGCCCGCCGCGTCGACGACCGTCTGGAACACGTCGGCCTGGCTCCCGACGTAACTGGCATCGAGCTTTTTGCCGCGACCAGCCGTCCCCTCGCCTGCATCGGGCACCCAGGCCAGCATTCCCACCCGCAGGCCGCCTTCGTAAGTGCTTCCCTTGCCGTCGCGAAGCGCCGGCGCGCCGAAGCCGGAGCTCGGACGCCCCTGGTCGCTCGTCATCATGACGACCGTATCGTTGAGAATGTTGCGCGTCTTGAGCTCCTCCATCACGGCGCCGATCGCCGCATCGACCTCCTCCATGACTGCCCAGAACTTGGCGGAATCCGAAGGCTTCTTGGTTTTTTCGGCATCGTGTCCGGTGCCACCCGGAATGTTGTAGTGATCGATGGTGCTCTGCGGCGCGTCGTTCACGCCGTGCATCGCGTGTGTCGGTACCAGCAGGAAGAAGCGCTTCGACGAG
>CAYYVZ010000160.1:6800-10781 GCA_964475235.1 uncultured Myxococcales bacterium
ACGTGACCCGCTCCGCCGACCTCCAGGCCTTCGAAGTTCTGCCGGGTGATGAAGTTGACCGCCATGTCCCGGTAGAACCGATTGTCGTAGAAGCAGCCGTAGGTCGCGCTTCCACCGTTGGTCTTGCGATAGTGCTGGTCGTCGCGGCAGACCCAGTTCGCCGGGATGGTCACGCCCGACCCCTGCGTCCACCAGAAGGTACCGCCGCTGGAGTTCTTCTTGGTTGTCGCGTCGTACAGGCCCTCGAATGGCCCCTTGGCGTTGTAGTCCTTGTCGCCGGCTTTGGACATGCAGCAGTCGATGCTCGTCACGGTCTGCCGGTCCAGTTCGCCCCCACCCGTCGGTATGGCCGGAGAACACGCCCGCTTCTCCTCGCCGTTCTTGGCAACGCTCGGCCCGACGTAGAGTCCCCATTGCACGCACTGGGCACCGTTACACTGGCTGTCCAAAGTACACGGCTTCGGGTTGAGGATCTCGCATTTGCCGTTGAGTCCGCACTGGCAAACCTTGGTCGTATCCTCCGAGCTCGCGTTGGTGCAGAACGTGCTGCATTGCGAGTCGTTCGAGCAGGACACATCAGGCGTGGCGCAGAAGTAGCCGGACCCCGGATCCTGATTTACCGTCTCGGCTTCGCTCCTGGGCGGACTGCACATGAACTCATTCGTCGACCAGGGTTTGCGCGAGCCGGCGGAGAAGTAGATCGCTTCGTCGAACCCACGCTGCCAAGGCGTGTAATCCGTGGATTCCTTCGCACCGAGGTGCCATTT
Source organism: uncultured Myxococcales bacterium (assembly GCA_964475235.1). Lineage (GTDB taxonomy): Bacteria > Desulfobacterota > Binatia > UBA1149 > CAITLU01 > DATNBU01. Next base: position 7,568 of record CAYYVZ010000160.1, read on the forward strand.
CCCGACCAAGCCCGTCTCGTAGCACGGCGTGTTCGCTGACCCGGCGTCGGTGCAGGTGGATTTGAGGAAGTCGGCGATCGTGAGCCGCTCGATGTCCGGATCGTTCCCGTTGTCGGTAACGCCCACTTCCTTCGGATGGCCTCCGGTCAGGACCGCCGCGCGCGTCGGCGTACACCGCCCGGACGTCGCGTAGAAGCGCGGGAACACGACGCCGTTCTTGGCCAGTCGGCGCATTCCGCCGTGACTGGTCAGAATGTCGGTTCGCGCGTCGCAGCTTCCGGAGCCGGTACGACAGGAATTGCTGGTCAGTCGCTCCGTGTAGTAGTCGGACGCAGCCTGCGTCGTAGTGATACCCAGCGGAATCACTTCTTCGTCCGATTCCTTGGGGTGGAGGAAGTTCTGTCCGAACGGGTACGTGCCGTCGGAGCCATTGGTCGATTCGGGATCCACGTACAATCGGGCTCCGAGGCGGTTGAGGTCAGGGCGCCTGGCACGCGCTTCCCTCACCTCCTCCGTATCGGCATTCGTCGTCGTCGAGTCCTGCCCCGTGTTCCAGACGACGGGCACGTTGTAGAAGGGGAACTCCGCACTGCTCGCGTCGTCGAGAAGAAACAGGACGACGTTGTAGTGCTTGGTAGTGCTGGTGGATGAACACATCGTCGGGCCGGCCTGCACCGATTCCGGGGCGAAGAGCCCCAGAAGGCACGCCGCCATCGTCAGGCGAAGCGAACAACCACGCTGTGCGCGGGAAAGATTCCTCATGTGTTTCTGTCTCCGAAGCTGGTAGGCACGCTTTAGTCGTGGCCGGCGATCAGTCGCAGGTCGCCTGGCATTCGCCGAAATCCGCTTCTTCCTGCCGGCTTGGCACCACATCGAACTGGGAGCTCAACCCAGCCGTGTCGGGATTGGCGTAGCTGCACGTGCCCGTTTCGCATCCCGCCGTGCAGTCCGCATCCACCGCACATTCCCGCGCCGGGTTGTTGCTGCACACTCCTGGTTGCGAATGAAGCGGAGAGAGCTCGATCCGGCCATTGTCGGCGTTCGTAGAACCGGCCGCATGGATGACGCTCGCGCTACCGATCGTCATGGGCTGCGGCTCACTCCCATTCGTCGTCGGCGGCGCCTTGCTGGCCCGCAACGCAATCGTGCCACCGATCGCTCCCGTGGCGTCGATCGTCGCACCCGATGCCACTTTCACACGACACCCTGTGATCTGGACGCTTCCGGCCTGGCCGCCGCTGCTCGTGCTTCCGCGAGTATCGATCTTGGCGGTTCCCTGCAGATCGACGAGATCGCGAGCCGCGATCCGCACGGAACCACCGCTGCCGCCCGATTGCAGCGCGCGAGTGTCGAGCACGACGCCGCTCGAGATCTCCACCATACCCCGGCTTTCGATCACGATGCCGCCGCCCGAATCGACCTCGGAGGCGCCGGTGCCGCTGACACCGCCTGCCTCGATCGCGGCGGTGATGTCGATTCCACCGCAGCCCGCGAGGAGCTCGACTGATCCACCGTCCGCCGCGGACCCACTCACGTTCACCCCGCCCAGGACCGAGATGGGATGACCCACCTCCAGTTTGTTCCCGGCGGAAACTTCGACGCTGCCTCCGTTGGCGCCGGAACCAATCCCTTCCGCTTCGACGGGCCTGTACAGCAAGACATCGTCATTCTCCGAAACGATGACGATTTCGCCGCCACCACCCTGACGGCCGTAGGCGCTGATGTTTCCGCTCGACCCGACCCACACATGGCCGCCGGCTTTCATACGAATCCTGCCGCCCGAGGTCATTCCGCTCGCACCGCTGTCGGCCAGAACGGGATCGTAGACGGTGAGGTGACCGCCGACGGTGAGGTCGATGCTGCCGCCATCGCCCGCGGTCGACGTTCCGAGCGCCTCGACCCCGTCGGTACCGTTGTCGTTGATGACCATGTCTCCGCCGGTGACGACGGAGATGGTGCCCCCCCCCTGGTCACCGTTCGCCCGAATCTTTCCGGAAAGGGAGACCCAGCCGGTCGTCTTCACGAAGATCGATCCCGGAATACCGTTGGACCCCTGAACGGCCGTGAGCGTTCCGCCGGGACCATCAACCTGCAGGTTCGCCGCGTAGAGTGAGTAGCCGCCGTCGGTGACCTTCAGAACGCCATTGATGGTCACGGTCACGTCGCGACCGCTGCAGTCGATGACGGAGCCAGGGACGATGTCCCAGTTCGCCCCGATGGTGCAGGCGCCGCTGCCACTGCCGCAGATATCGGTACAATCGTCTGCGGTCAGCGCCATGGCTTGCGGCACGTTTGCCGTCAGCCATGCCATCACGGTGAGTCCGGCTACAGCACTGCGCCGACGAGGCGTGAATCTTCGTTCCATGAGACCCTCCTGGTCGATGGTGAACAGCGCGAACTCGCAGCCGCCGGGCGCGTGTACACCAAGAGCAGCGTCAGACTCAAGTGCGATTGGAATCTCCGTCGCGAGTGCCTGTGGCATTTGTCACACAACAACCGAGCGTTCGAGAGCGCTTTGACAAAGCGCGTTGCTGACGTTTAGCCTCCCAGCCCGATGCTCGGAGGCACTTGCCGCGCGCACTACTTTTCAACGTATCGGTTAGCGTTGTTCGGAGTGTTTTGGATCGCGCATTTCTGCGCTCCTTTTCCGACTCAAGCCGAGAGTATCACTATGGAAGTGACTACCGACCAGATTGTCAGCATTTCGGGTCGCGCGCCCTCGCTGCGAACGGTGATCGAAGACGTCTGTTATCGCGCCGGAATAGACATTCTGTCGTACGACGCCGAGGACCGTCCGTACGGCGGCGCGTTCCGTGAGATTCCGGTTTCCGTGTTTCTGGGGCGAATTCTGAACCAGGAAAGTTTTTTGATTCAGGCCGTCGATGTCGGAGGGGTGGACCGCGTGACGACGCTTCGTGTTCTGGGAGATCCATTCACCGCGTCGGCGCGCCGGACGCGCGGTGAGGGCACGAGGCGTCGGCAGTTCCAGGTGCCGGCGTCGCTCGTCGGCGCTGCCATGTCCAAGGAGTCGGACGCCAAGGAGCGCGATATCGCGCTGGAGACCCTGGCGACTCGCATTGCCGGCGACCCCGCGCAGCTTCAGGGATTCCTCGCGACGCCTCCCACGCTCATCGCGCAGGCGATCCAGCGGCACACCGGAGCCGAAAGCGCCCTGCGGGAGCTTCAGAAGCGCTATCCCGACCCGCGCATCGTT
>CAYYVZ010000161.1:0-10720 GCA_964475235.1 uncultured Myxococcales bacterium
CTGCTGAAAGCGGCCATCTTGACGCACGTTCCCGGGAGCATTCCGATTCCGGACATGGGCGTGGACCGCGTCGCCTCGCTGTCGCTGTTCCAGAAACATCTATGGATCTTCGAGGGCTACCACGGCGCTACCGTCCGTTTCGCGGCGCATGCCGGAATGGCAAGCCAGGATATCGCCCGGATCCACCAACTCGTCGCCACCCGCGGCACGCTGCACGCGACGGCCGATCTGCTGGGTGCTCCGCGCCCGCGAGGCAGGGGAAACTCCCTCCTCGTCTGCCGTCTCTTACACGTAGCCGTCTATACGCTTCGCGACGCCGGCGTCGAAGCCGTCTCGATGAACCCGCTCCCCGTAGACAACCTGCGGAAGCACTACCGCGCCATGGGCTTCGACGAAGACTGGGTGCTCGATCTGACGAACTCCAAGGTGCTCGAGCGCTGCCTGGGCAACATTCTCGAAGCCTATGAAGAGTACGCGCTACCGCTGAACCTTCCGCCTTTGTAGCGGGGGGCTCGAGACCGCCCGCATCAAACTTCGGCGATCTCGAGCTCGATACTATCGCGGCGATCCCGCGGCAATCCCTTCAACGCGCGCGCTGCGGCGTCGCGCAGCTCGTCCGAAACACCTGGTTCCGCCGCCCTCGCGACTTTCGAATGCGTCATCGCAAGTTGGAACCGCGACAGCTCGTCGTCCAGTTGTTCGCGGTATTCGTATTCCACGGGCCCCATCTGAAGGACTTCCGTCAGTAGCTCGGACCACTCCTGCAGGTCCGCAGGATCCTTCGTTCGGTAGAACCGGCGACGGCTCAGCCTGACCAGCCGAAGCGACGATTCAAAATCGCCGGCCAGATCCAGCGGATCGCTCGTCTGCGGTGGAAACAGCGGGTTCCGGCCGGACAGCGGCTCGCCCACGGTCCTGGCCGCCAGCGAGATTGCAGCTCGCACCGCCTCCGTCAGTGAAGAAAGCCCGTTGAAGCGCTGAAATTCCTCCAGCAGCGAGAGCAGTTCCGGATTCAGATCGACCTGGACCCGTTTCAGATCAGTCTGTGCACGCGCACCCATGGGAGCCTCGTTGTCGTCGTGGCTGTGGGTACTCCGTGAGAGAGCACCGCAGTCGTCGTACTGGGTTGGAGTTCGCCGGCCCTCGCAGACCGACGAACTCCGACCGGATTGGTGACGTCAGATCGACTTTACAAAGACCAACTGGGGTTCCAGTCCTGTCCGTGTCGCGTTGAACTGCCGTCATGGCCTGGGGACGAAATCCGTAACGTCGGGATTCGATTCAAATCCCCAGCTCGAGTGCGTCGTCTGCCACTCACGAGAGATGCTCGTCGAGAATGGCAGACCGACCCGTCGTCCCACGGAGTCGTGCTGTTCTTGTTCACAAACCTTCTCACGTTCTCCGTGCACGTGGTGACGTCGAAGAAGCCGTCGCGAGCGCCGCTCTGGCAAGCCGCGTCGCCATCGTCGATGACAATGAGTTCGCCGCCGGCGTGGATGACAACGATCCTGTCGCCCAGCGCACGCAGTCTCAAAAGATCTGCGATTGCCGTCAGCCCGCGATGCCGAACCCTACCCTGTCGTGCGGCGATGTCGTCCCGTTCCAACGGAGTCACCACCGACAGCATCGTCTTGCCGAGCGCTTCGGTCGCACTCTCGACTTGAAGAGAAGCCCCGGACGCCGGCACGGGATCGCTCGGCGGCGAATCGTCAGGAAGCCCGTCTTCGTCCATCCATTCGCGAAGCTGCGCCGGCAACTCCGGATCCGGATTCGAAAGGGCCATGTGAAGTGTGAGCTGAAGCAGATCGGAGAGGCGGAGGGGAGAAAGCTCGAGGATTCGCAGAACGCGCGGACGCAGCGAGACGACGACGCTGCCGTCGATCGATTCCTGGTGGTCGGGAAGATTCGGAGTCATGTGGCACCTCATCCTTCGAGAGCCCGGCCGCGCCGAGCCACCCCAGATACACTCAAAATTCACTCAATATCTACTCGGCATTCCCCCACACGGTCAAGCCTCCTGGCGTCCGGCCGGAGACGACCCCTGCTTGGGTCCAGGACCACGGCGGGCATAAGACACTGAAATGTCAGGACAAAGCGCCGGAATCAGCCTCGTCCTGTCCCCAGTCTCGTCGTGGCCAATGCCGACGGCGCGCCACATCGCGTCCCAGGGGGTCGAGGATCAGGCGGTCTGCGAGCTCGTCGCCGTCGGCATTCGGAGCCGGCCGGCGTCCATGTCGCCCGCCACTTCCATAGAACATGCCGGCAACTTCCTGACCGACCGCCTTGCGCAGGACGTTGAGCGCATCCGTCGTACTCACGTCGCCCGACGCGTTGACGTCGCCGCACACGTTCTCGGTGCGGCCGGCGCCGGCAAGCGACAAGACGAGGGCACCGGCGGCCAGCGCCGGCGCGAACCAGGGAAGCTTGCGCAAGCCCGCGCGCTGACCTTCTGGCTGTGCAGCTGAGGACTGGCATAAAGAACGACAGGCGTTTACGGGGAACGTCAGAGGTCGACAGTGGGTGGGACGGTACAACCTTTTGCTGTTTGGCTCCGATGATTCGGGAGGAACGCGAAGAAAGCGCCGTATGCACCCTGAAGGCCGGGTTGTGAGCGCGCTTCTTACCGGGCGTTAGAGACTAGTGGACGTCGATCCGCCACAAGCTTCGGGGCCAGCAATCGGCCGTTCCTTCTTCCGCATCGCTACCGGGATTTGCCTCGTGGCCATCGCGGCGCTCGCAGGAGTGTATTTCCAGCCTACGGAGATCAAGACAGCCACTCCGTCGGAGACAGTCGTCGTCGACTACACACTCGCCAAAGGAGACACTTTCGCGAGCGTGCTCGATCGGCACGGGATAAGTCATGCGATCGCGGCCAAATGGATCAAGGGGCTAAGTCGCGTGTACTCGCTAAGTCAGCTCCAATCTGGAAATCGCGTCCGGTTCGAGGTCCAGCCTGCATCCTCGGAGATTACCTCTCTCACGTTCGAGCTTGGACCGACCGACAAGATCGAAGCTCGACTTGAGAACGGACTCGTCGTTGCGAAGCGTTTGAGCTCTTCTCTCAGCAGTCGCCGTCGAACCATCACAACGACAATCGGAAAAGATTTCTTTGTAGATGCCAGCGCCTCCGGTGTACCGGACGAGAGAATATCCGACGTAGCCGCTCTACTGGCATCGCGCACCGAGCTTGGCCTGGTGGAGCCGGGCACGAAATTCGACATTCAGTTTGCCGAGTACGATGAAGCGGACGGCAAAGCCAAGGCTGGAGCGCTTCTCGGCTTTCGCCTCACACAACCGACGCGCGACGACTATGAGGTGTCGTGTTTCCAGGTACCGGGACGACCGGAACCGCTTTTCTATACTCCGTCTGGAAAGGCACTGGGCGGAGAGCCGCCAATTCCATCGGAACAGGAAGCGAACTTTGGCGCTTCGTTGACGATGAGGAAGGCAGCGTACGCCGCTGCTGAGCGCGCAGGCGGTTCGCTGGTACTGGCGCCTTCGGAATCACCTGCCGTTGCCGCGGAATGCCGTATTCCCGACCGCAGTGCGTCGTCAGACCCGTCCTATTTCCCAACAGAGGAACCCTCCAGCCGCACCATTGGGAGAATCGGAACGCCGCCAGCAAAAACGCGCGTCTATTCGATGGAGCATTTGGACCCTTCCGTCGCCAGCCTCCCTCCTGACTACGCCGGCAACGACCTTGCTGCGATCGCCAGGGCTTCCATGCTCACGGGCGCTCAGTTTGAGAAGGACGAGTTCGAAACGACTGCGCAGTTCAAAGAGCGGTCCAAGAACATCGAAGCGCCCAGATTCTCTGAGCAGCTGAGCGGCAATGGCCTTCTTGCATTGCGCGTTGAACCTCAGAGCGCCCGCTATGACGCGGACAAGCAGGAGTTCTCCCTGGATCTGTCCACATTGCGTTGTGTTCCATCGTTCGCAGTCTACGACAAGGGCAATACAGCCTGTGATGTGAATGTCATTGTTCTTGAGCGCGAGCTCGACAACGAGCGAAACTACGAGGCCTCCAATGCCATGGGCGCGTCGGTCGAGGTGGAAGAGCGTAGCTACTCCGTCATCGGCATCCTGGATGCGAATACGTTCAAACGTCCGGTAGCCGGCATCTCCCGGGAGTCCGGGCTAAGCCTGAAGCTTCCGCTTGATAGTGAGAAAGCAAGACAAGCGAAGGGATCGCTGGCAGTGCTCGTGCTGGTTCGCTTGCGCGCCCCGTACCACGACTTCGGCTTCAAGTATCTGAAGGCCACTTTCAATGATCCGCTGGAGTTAACCTACAATATCAGGGCGCTAGTGGCCGATACTGTCGCGCTGTGGGTGTACAACGCGAGTACTGGCGAGATCTACAAAAAGTTCGATCGCTGACTTGGGCTCGCTGGGGCCGGTCTGTTGAAATCAGTGGATGCCGCGTGGCCGGAAGTCCACGTGAAGGTGAAACGCGCCGCGTGACGTGACGTACCCCGCTCCACCCTTCGATGGATTCTGCTTCAACCCGCCCGATCCCCTTGCCAACCGTCCGCGTTTTGAAGACTCTCACCTGAGGCATCGCGACCGAAGCACGCGCGGGCGTACCTGGGCGGATGCAAGACCGAACATGACCGGACGGATGGGAGAGGCCGGATGCGAATCAACCCCCAGTTTCCTGCCGCGGCATCTCTCTGCGCCGCCCTCCTCGCCGCCGCCCTCCCCGCCTCCGCCGCCCTGGTCCCCCTCGACTCCGAGTTCCATCCCCCCGCGCGACTCACGCGCAACTTCGGCGATATGGCCTGCCACGCCGGCGACGGCCTCAGGGTCCAGATCGAGCAAGTCTGTCCCGCCGACGCGCCTGGCTGCAGCTTCCCGCGCCTCGTGGCGCATTGGTCCAGAGACGGCGCCGCGATCGGCGAGCCCATCGACATGGGCGAGATGTACTACTACTCGCCGGCATCCGTCTCCTGCTCGAAGCGCGGGACGGCGATCGTCGCCAGTCCATACCTGGTTCAGACGATCTCGCCCGACGGCCCCCTCGGCCCCGCGACGTGCGGTTCCACCGGCCCGATCAGCGCCGGCAATCCCTGCGGCGACTCCGGCCACACCGTCGCCGCAACCGCCGACGGTTTCTTCGTCGCCTGGCGAACCTACCTCGGCGGCCAGCTCCTCGGACGCTTCCTGCACGAAGACGGCAGTGCCGACGGCGACCCGCTCCCGATTGCCGACTACGGCAACGAAGGCCCCATCGTTCTCGACTACCCGGCCGCCATCGCGGCAGGCCCGGACCGCGTCGTCGTCGCCTGGCTTCGTCATCGCTACGCCACGTACGAATACGACGTGCTCGCGGTGCTCGTGGACCGATCCGGCGTCGTGAGCGAAGAGGTCACTCTCAACCAGTCCGGCGTCGGATCGTTTCAGATCCTGCGCCTTCACGGCGACGGCGCGGGCCGCTACATCGCCACGTGGCTGAGCGAGTTCCCCGTCGGGCGCCGCTTCGCCGACGAAGAGAACATGCCGACCACGACGACCACTACGACGACGCTCGATGCGCGTGCGGTCGAGTTCCTTCCGTCGCAGCGGCTGGCGGGGATCGCCGATGGCGGATTCGAGCCGGCACTCGCGGCGAGCGAGTCGGGGCGATGGTTCGCGGACTGGTACGACGCAGCGGGAACTTCCACCGACGACGGCCGTCGCTGGACGGAGTCCCCGGTCCGCGCCGGCGTCGCCACGGACGACCAGGGACGCTGGATCCGAGTGAACGAAGGCCAGCCGATGGTCGCGAGCATCTCCGACGACGACGGCCAGACCTGGGACAAGCTGATCCCCATCTACGAGAACGATCTCGAAGCGACGTGGCACGGCTTCCGTTCGCTGCGCGTCGCGGCCGGAGCGGACGGCCGCTGGGTCGTCGCATGGTACGAGTGGGCCCAGCTCGAGCACGACGGCGAAGACGGCGACTATCGCGAGGACGTTCTCTGCGGCGTACGCATGGCGACCTCGCCGGATCGCGGCGAGACGTGGACGCCCGCGCGCACCGTGCTCGAGACGGAGTGCTACGGCGAAGTGGGCTCGCTCAGCCTCGCGACCGATCGCGCGGGCGGCTGGGTGCTGGCGTGGGACGGCAGCGAGCTGCGCGTCATGCACTCGGTGGACAACGCGGCCACCTGGTCGGCGCCTTCGGTTGCCGATCTTGGCCCCGCGTCCCTTTTCCCGGCGTATGTGGACGTCGCAGCCGACGGAGCCGGCACGTGGCTCATGACCTACCAGGCTGCGACGCACGTCGAGAACGAGACCGCGCAATCGACCATCTTCCTTTCGCGCTCGACCGACGCGGGCACGAGCTGGAGCGAGCCTTCCTACTTCGTTCCGTGGCACGACGAGGGGCGCGGCTACGACAGCGCGCCGTCCGTGGACTGCGAAGGCGGCCGCTGCGGCGTCGCGTGGATGAGCGCGTCGGGAACGGGCGGCGGCGGAATCGACGCCGACATCCTCGCGTCGTTCTCGACCGACGCGGGCGCGTCGTGGAGCGCACCGAAGCTGGTAGACCGCGCGGCACGAGACGACGACTTCCAGGACTACACGCCGAACCTCGTTGCCACCGATCGCGAAACATGGGGCGTGCTCTGGTGGGGCCGCCTCTACGGCGGCGGCGGCGAAGCGCGTTTCGCCCGCTCGCGCGGCCACTGCGGCGACGGCAACCTCGAGCCCACCGAGGAATGCGACGACGGCAACACCACCGACGGCGACGGCTGCGACGAAACCTGCCTGCTCACCGGTTGCGGCAACGGCATCGCGACAGCCGGCGAACAGTGCGACGACGGCAATGCCGACGAACAGGACGAGTGCATCTCCAATTGCGAGGCCGCCACGTGCGGTGACGGCTTCGTGCATGCGTTCGTCGAGCCCTGCGACGACGGGAACTCGATCGAGACCGACGACTGCCGCTCCGGCTGCATCCCGGCCATGTGCGGCGACTCGATCCTCCGTACCGGCGTCGAAGAGTGCGACACCGGCGACGCCCGAGGCGACGGCGACGCGTGCCTGCGCGACTGCCGCGTTGCGCGCTGCGGCGACGGCTTCATCCACAAAGGCGTCGAGGAGTGCGACGACGACAACCTCGTGAACGGCGACCGCTGCACGAAGCGCTGCCGCATCGACCCGTACTGCGCCGACGCCCCCTCGACGGGCGGCGGTCTGACGGCCACGCACGCGCTGTCGGTGCTGAAGAAGGCCGTCGGCATGCGCGTCCGCTGCCCGGTGCGCCGCTGCGACATGAACGGCGACGTTAAGGTAACGGCCGTCGATGCGCTCGAGGCTCTTCGCGCATCCGTCGGAGCCGTGACGGCTCCGGCCTGCGAGGACCGCACGCTCGTCATCCGCCTGAAAAGCACCGGCGTCCTCGGCGCCCTCCAGATCCGCCTCGACTACGATGCGGCCGAAGGCGACATCGCGCGCACCGACGGCTCTCCGGCGTGCGAGATGCTCGCCCCGAACACGCTCTACGCGATGAACCTCGATGCCGGCGTCGGAACGTTCGTCGCGGGAGTGATCTCGCTCGACGGATTCTCCGGCCCCCTCGACGTCGCGCGCTGCAACTATCGCGGCCGGCCGGGCACCGGAACCGAGAAGATGACGCTCACGCTCGAGGATGCGACCGACGTGAACGGGGAGCCGCGGCTCGTGGAGATTGCGGTCGAGCTCGACTGAGGCTCACGGCTCCACGTCCGGACACTCGAGCGCGACCACCTGCCCCACCGACACCCGCAGGACGCGCAACGCATCCGACGCCACCACCGACTGGTTGTTGTCCGTGTCGCAACGAATGAAGGGGCAGGTCACCTGGCTTCCCACGCTCTTGCGGAGCGTGGCAAGTGCATCGCTCGCCTTGATGTCGCCGTCGGAGTTCGCATCGCCGCAGATCTTCGGTGTCACTTTCGGGCAGAGGCTCTCGGACGAGACCTTGAAGATGCTATGCCAGTCGGCTCCCCGGTCGTCCACGCCGTCCTCTTTCGTCACCTGTACGAGGTCGGAGCCGTCTTCGGCGTTGGCCAGAAAGAGACGAGACTCTCGCGTAAAGACGATCAGCTTTCCGTCAGGCGACCAGTCGGGGTCGGAGTCGGAGCCGTCGAGCGAGAGGAGCGAGGTCTGGTTCTCGCCGTTCTCGTCCATTACCCAGATGTCCCTGCCGTTGGTCCCGGCGCGCTGGGTCGCGAAGACGATCTTCGAGCCGTCCGGGGAGTACTCCGGATAGACGTCCAGCCCGGGCTCTTCGGTGAGCCTCTTCTGGTCCTCCCCATCGGCGCCCATGGTGTAGATCTCGTGGTCACCGTCGCGGTCCGACGAGAAGACGATGCGGGTCCCGTCCGGCGACCACGCCGGCGTGAAATCGACGGAATTGTTGCGCGTAAGCTGCCGAACCGCACCGTTCTCGAGATCGAAGAGAAAGATCTCGTAGTCGCCGTCGCGCTCCGAGACGAAGACGAGCGACTTTCCGTCCGGCGAGAACGAGCCGTCGTAGTCATAGCCGGGGCTCACTGTGAGCCGCGTTTCGTGGCCGCCGTCCGCAGCCATCAGGTAGAGCTCCGGATCGCCGCCGTGCCGTTCGGAGTAAAATGTGATGCAGGCGCCGTCGGGCGACCAGTACGAATCCGCGTTGAGCGCGCCCTCCGAAGTCACGACAGCGACTTCGGCACTTTCCTCGGCCGGCGCAACGGCTACCTGTCCCGTGCCGCCGGGTCCGAGGCGGCTGAACGTGAGAAGACCGTTGTCGCCGGGGAACGTCGCCGCGGCAGGCGTTGCGAGGAAGAGGGGCAGCAGCCAGCTGAAGCGGCGGGAGGAAGACACGAGAGTCGGCATGGCGACGGACCTCCGTGGAACCGGGTATGGAACAGCTTGGCCCGATTTCCGCCTTGTTGCACTCGCCGCCGGCGAAGCTTGCGGCTTGTACAGGCGCGCGGCGTAGCGGGTAGACAGAAGACGCCGGACCGCGACTCAGCCCGCCGCCGCCGCCTTCTTCGCCTTCCCCGGCGGCACCGGCATCGGCGTCCCGTCCAGCATCGCCAGCACCTCGTCGTCCTGCCCGTACAGGTCGGTGAGGAAGTCCACGCGCCCGTCCCCCGCCACCACCACCGACCACGTCATCACGAGCACCGGCACCGGCTCTTTGAGCTTCACCGTCTTCGTCTTGCCGGTCTTCATCTCTTTCTCGAGCGCCGCCGCGTCGCGCGCCGGATCGCCGAGCAGCAGCGCCGCAAGCTGGAACGGATTCTCGACGCGCACGCAGCCGTGGCTGAATGCACGCTCGCGGCGCTCGAACAGGTTTCGCGACGGCGTGTCGTGCATGTAGACCGCGTGCTCGTTCGGCATGTTGAACTTGATGCGGCCGAGCGCGTTGTGCTCGCCCGATTCCTGCACGTAGCGGTCGCCGACGCGGCGGATGTGCATCTTGACGAGCTTGTTCGGGTCTTTCGCGAGACCGGGCAACAGCTCGCCCTTGACGATCGACGGCGGCACGTTCCACTCGGGATTGAGGATGAAGCTGTCGATGTTCGCGCGGAACACCGGCGTCGTCAGCTCGGGCTTGCCCACGATGATGCGCGCCGACCACACCGGCTGCCCGCCGTCGATGAGATAAGCGCTGAACGAAGACGTGTTCACCACGACGAAGCGCTTCGGCAGGTCGTGCAGGAACTGTCGCGTGCGTTCCATCGTCGCACGGATCTGGTCCACGCGCCTCGAAGCCGGCACGTTCATGGCCTCGATCGTCCTGCGGCCGGCAACGCCGTCGCGCTCGAGGCCGTGTCGCGTCTGGAACGACTTGACCGCTTCGACGACGTCGCCCTCGTAGTGGTCGGACGTCGCGTCGCCGTCGGCCGCGAGGTCGCCGCTGGCGACGAGGCGCTTGCGGAGCTGGGGCACGCGCTTGTCGCGGTCACCCGGCTTCAGCGTCGGCCCGGAATCGACACCCTTCCATCCTCCGGCGGCCGCGATCTTTCGGTACTGCTCGAGCGCCGTGCCGAGACGCTTGTAGAGGGCGAAGGGCGGCTGCATGTCGTCGAGAAACGCGCGCACCTTGCCCGATTCGATTGCGCCCGCCAGCTCGGCTGCGTTGTCGCCGTCGCCCAGCCTCTTCGTCTGGGCCGCCGCGATACCGAACTTCGAGACGGGGATTCGTCCGTAGCGCAGGTCGAAGGCGAGCCGCACGAATGCGCGCGACAGCACGACGTCGCGCCTGGGGCTCGGCGCCGCGTCTGCCAGCGGCTCGAGCTCGTCGATGCCGTAGGCCTTGGGGCTGAGGCCCTGGCGCTCGCTGTCGCGAACGGCGGCGACGAGCTCGCGGGCGGCGGCGGCATCCTTCCAGAGAGGGTGCCAGTCGCGGGACAGGTAGAGCTGCGTGAGGACCTCGCGCGAGAACGCGCTGCGCGCGGAGCTCCAGATTTCCTGCTCCATCGGGGAGCGGGGACGGGGCGGCTCGGGAGCGGGAGGTGCGGGCTCGGCGGGATCAGCAACGGACTGCTCCTCGATCGCCGGCTCGGCCACGCCCGGCTCGGCGAACGCAGGTTCGCCGAACACCCGGGCGGGGAGCAGCAGAAGGACGGCAGCGGCAAGCAGTCTGCGCACGCGCCGAAATTAACGGTGACACGTCGTCGCATCGAGCGCGCGCGCGGAGGCGCAACCGGGATATGCACGGACTCGGACGGATCGGCGAAGGGCGGATTTTTCTCGCGGATGTTTGGCG
>CAYYVZ010000162.1:0-10700 GCA_964475235.1 uncultured Myxococcales bacterium
ACTGCTGCCTCCCGTAGGAGTCTGGGCCGTGTCTCAGTCCCAGTGTGGCTGGTCATCCTCTCAGACCAGCTAGCCATCACAGCCTTGGTGAGCCGTTACCTCACCAACAAGCTAATGGCCCGCAGGCTCATCCCTCAGCGATAGCTTACAAGTAGAGGCCATCTTTGGCCGCGGCTCCCGAAGGGGCCGTGGTCTCATCCGGCATTAGCTGAAGTTTCCTCCAGTTGTTCCAGACTAAGGGGCAGATTACCTACGTGTTACTCACCCGTGCGCCGCTTTACTCGGTCCCCGAAGGAACCTTTCTCGCACGACTTGCATGTGTTAGGCACGCCGCCAGCGTTCGTTCTGAGCCAGGATCAAACTCTCCAGTTAAATGGACGACACCCGAAGGAGCCGCCCACGACTTGAAGAAAGACGAGGATCCTTTTCGATAGGCTGTTTCGACCTCGACAGGTGGTGAAACCTGCCAAGTTCGTCGCTATTCAGTTTTCAAAGATCGGTCGCCCGAGTGGCGAGACGCTGGGGTATAGAGAGGCCTTGGTGCGCGGTCAAGCTTTCCGGCAAACTTTTCGAAACTTTTTCTACGAAGCGAACCTGACCCGCAAAATCCTGCGTTTTCCTACCTCGAACAGTGGTGCCCCGGCGGCCCGGACTTCTCCCGTGGGATCGAGGAACTTCTGGCCGTCCACCCGAACGGCGCCCTGTTCCACCAGCCTTCGAGCCTCGCCCTTCGAGGCCGCAAGCCCGGTGTCGGCAAGCAGCCGGCAGATCCCCACGCTGGCATCCGCGCCTGCCCAGACATGCTCGGGAACATCCGTGGGCGTCTCGCGCCGCTGAAACCGGCTCTCGAACGATGCACGCGCCACGCCGCCGGAGTCCGTCCCGTGAAATCGCGCGACCATCTCGGTTGCGAGATTCTTCTTCGCCTCCATCGGATGCACGCGGCCCTCGCGAATATCCGCGACTTCCCCGAGTGTCCGATCACTGAGCAACTCGTAGTAGCGCAGCATCAGTTCGTCGCTGATCGACATCATCTTCCCGAACATTTCGTCTGGCGCGTCGTTCACTCCGATCGCGTTGCCGAGGCTCTTGCTCATCTTCTGCTGGCCGTCGGTTCCTTCGAGCAGTGGCATCGTGAGAACGATCTGCGGCACGCGTCCGTTCGCTCGTTGAAGATGACGTCCGACGAGGAGGTTGAACTTCTGGTCGGTGCCGCCGATTTCGACGTCGGCGTCGAGCGCCACCGAGTCGTGACCCTGAATGAGCGGATACAGGAACTCGTGCACCCCTATTGGCCGGCCCTCGCGATGTCGCTTTTCGAAATCGTCGCGCTCGAGCATGCGGGCGACCGTGTACTGCGCCGCGAGGCGCAACATTCCATCCGAGCCGAGAGGATCGAGCCATTCACTGTTGCGTCGCACTTCGACGTGCTTCATGTCGAGGACCTTCCCGACCTGCTCCACGTACGTGCGCGCATTCGCATCGATCGTCTCGCGCGCCAGCACCGGCCGCGTTTCCGAGCGCCCCGTGGGGTCGCCGATGCGCGCGGTGAAATCCCCGATCAGGAAGATCACGCGATGACCGAGCTGCTGAAACTGCCGGAGCTTCTGCAGCAGCACCGTGTGGCCGAGATGAAGGTCGGCCGCGGTCGGATCGAAGCCGGCTTTCACGCGCAGTGGCTTTCCGGAGCGCAGTCTGTCTCGAAGCTCTCCGGCCTCGAGGACCTCCACGCAACCTCGTCCGAGGATCTCCATCTGTTCGTCGATGCTCTTCATCTTTCCGTCACGTTCGTGTTCCCGCGTTGTGCTCAGTCCCGGCCACAGCGGCGCCGGGAAGCCTCGGTCACCAGCCACTCGACGCCGGCGTCGTGGAGCTCGCGCGGAACCTTCTCGACGACCTGGCATTCATAGGCCGCTCCCGCGACGACAGCCCGCAGAGAGGCGGAACCGAGAAAGCGGTCGTAGTAGCCGCGTCCTCGTCCAACGCGGCCCCCTTCCGTATCGAATACGCGCCCCGGAACCACCAGCAGGCCCCTGCCCGTCGGCCATTCCGCAAAGGTTTCCGGAGAAGGAACGCCCTCGAGATCGGGCACGAGCCTGCAGCCCGGCCGCCAGAGTGCAAGTCCGATCTGGCGGGGGACCTCGACGCGCGGCACCAGCACGGGAACGGCGCGGCCTGCCATCTCGGCAAGGAATCCCTCGATGCGCGCCTCATCCGGAAGCGACAGATAGCCGACGACGAAGGTGGCCTCCCGCTCGCTCGCCAGGGCGGCGAGGCGGGAGCACAGCGCCAGGTCAGCGATCTCCCGCTCCTCCACGGTCATCGCGGCGATTCGCAGGCGTGCGGCCTCGCGAAGCCGGGACTTGGTCGCGCGGGCGACAGCGTTGCGGTCGTCGTCAGCCAAGGGTTTGGAGCCGTGAAGCCGGCGCCTGCCGGCCGCCGGACGGGCGCTGCAACCCGCCCGTCAGCGGGAACCGGCCTCGAGGCAGGACTCGACGGCTTCCGCCAGACGACCGAGTACCGAGTCCATGTCTTTTTCGAGGTCGCGCGCCTTATGAAACTCGTCCGCGATGCGCAGCGCGGCGAGCAGCGCGATGGTGAGCGACGCGATGCCGCGCTGCTGCCCCTTTCCGATCTCGCGCATCTGCTCGTCCACGTAGGCCGCCAGCCCTTTCATGTACGTTTCGTCCTCGTCGGTACGCACGTGGATTCGCTGACCGGCGATTTCGAGGTCGAGCTCCTTCATTCCGCCTGCCCTCCCGCGCCGCCTACCGCCGCATCGTCGTCCGGCGACTCCGACAGCCGATCGACCCGACGAATGATCGCGTCGATCTTCTTGCGCGTCTCCGCGCGCTCGGTTTTGTAGCGGAAGTTCTGGGACTTGAGCTTCTCGATCTCTTCGCGGCTTTTGGCCAGCGCAGCCGCCAGCTGCGCCGCCCTCGTCGAGGATTGTCCGTGTTGCGCGACGAGCCGGCGGACGCCGTCCTCGAGGCGCTGCAAAGCCTTATTTCCCATACAGTTAGGTCCAAGTTGTCAGAAGCAACTTGGAGTCGGGAGTTTAGGTAGCACGCACCTTCGGAGTCAAGCGGTTCGCCCGTGCTTTCAGGCGCTTACAGGCCGAAAAACAGAGGTTCCTTCAGCGCCGCCTGTGCGGACGCTCAAGCCGCCTGGGACAGGTCCACCGAAACCATGCGCGTCACGCCCGGCTCCGGCATCGTGACGCCGTAGAGCGTGTCGCAGATCTCCATCGTCCGCTTGTTGTGCGTGATGACGAGGAACTGCGACCGCTCGCACATCTCCGCGACGATGCGCGCGAAGCGGCCGATGTTGGCCTCGTCCAGCGGCGCGTCCACCTCGTCCAGAACGCAGAACGGGCTCGGGCGGTGGAGGAACAATGCGAAGATCAGTCCGATCGCCGTCATGGCCTTCTCGCCACCGGAGAGCAGGTCGAGCGTTCCGAGCCGTTTGCCCGGCGGCTGCGCGAAGATCTCGACGCCCGTCTCGAGCAGGTTCTCCGGGTCGGTGAGCGCGAGCGACGCCTTGCCGCCCTGGAAGAGCTTCGGGAAGGTCGACTGGAAGATCCGGTTGACCTCCTCGAACGTCTCCTGGAAGCGCTGGCGCGAGAGCTTGTTCAGGCGCGCGATGGTGCCGCGCAGGTCCTCGATCGAGCGCTCGAGGTCGTCGCGCTGGCCACAGAGCTCCGCGAGGCGATTCTCGATCTCCTCGAGCTCCGCGACCGCGCCGAGGTTTACCGTGCCGAGACGGCGGATCTTTCCGCGCACGGCCTCGAGATCGGCCGCCATCGACGCCGCGCTCGTGTCGGGAGCGATCTCGGTGGCGCCGAGCTCCTCCGCTCCTATTCCCAGGCGCTCCGATGCGCCTTCGAGAAGCGTCGATCGCTCGAGCTCGAACTGCTTGCGACGAAGCTCGCACCGCGCGTACTCCGCTCGCGCTTCGTCGAGCCGCCCCGACAGCGCGTCCAGGTCCTTGTCGAGCCGCTGCGCCGCCTCGCGGGCAGTGGCGGCCTCGGCATCGACGTTGCGCGAGCGCTCCTCGGCCTCGGCGCAGGCGGCTTTCAGCTTCTCCACGTCGAGCACAGGATCGGTCAGCTTGGCCGCCACGCTCGCAATCTCGAGGCGCGAGCGCTCGACACGTGCGAGCAGCGCGTCGCGGCGGCCCGCGGCCTCGTCTCTGGCGATCGCCAGGGCCGACAGCTGGGACGCGAGTGACTCGATCCGCTGGCGGGCTTCGGCCTCCGACACACGCGACTGCTCGAGTTCGCTCAGGGACTGGCGGCGCTCGGTTTCGAGCGACTTGCCCGCGGCTTCGAACTGAGTGCGCTCCCCTTCGAGGCGAGTTGCGTCTTCTTCGGTGCGGCGCAGGCTGGCCTCGGATTCGGCCTCGCGCGTGCGCGCAGCGGCCTTCTCGCGCTGCACGCTCTCGAGCTCCGCACGCACCGCACGAAGCCTCTCCTCGGTACGGGCCGCGTTCTGCTCATGGAGACGCTTCTCGCCGTTCCAGCGCACCCGCTCGACTGCCAGATGATGGAGCTCACGGTCGAGATCGGCGAGCCTGCCGTCCATTCCGGCGGCTGCCTCGGCCGTCGCGCGAAGGGCGTCCTGCGCAATGCGCGCGCTGCTTTGCGCGCTCTCGAGGGATTCACGGATGCGGCGAAGCTCCGAGCTTCTCAGCAGCAGACCTTCGTCAACGGGATTCTCGCTGCCGCCCGTGACGGTACCGCGCCCGTTCACGACCTCGCCCTCGGTCGTCACGAACGTACGGCGTTCACCGGCGTCCCATCGGCGCCGCGCCTCTTCGAGGTCCCCGACGACGACGCATCCCTCCAGAAGCGATGCGACGACCTGCTCGAAGCCTTCTCGCACTCGTACGTGACGAGACAACGACTCGGCACTCTCGGCTGAAGCGGTATCGCCGGCGGATACCGAGAGCGGGAGGAACGTCGCACGGCCCGCGGACTGTTCGCGCAGGTAACGCGCACCCTCGATGCCCGACTGCGTAGTCGGCACGACAATGTACTGAAGAGCCTCCCCGAGAACTGCGGCTACCGCACGCTCGAAACCGTTCTCGATCTCGATGACGTCGGCAACGACTGCGCGCGCGTCGGCGCGCTCGCGCCCTCCGTTCGACATGAAGGCACGGACGCCGTCGTTGTAACCGGAGAACCCGCGGTGAAGCTCTTCGAGCGACTCGAGGCGCGAGCGCAGCAGCGCGCACTCGTCGCGCAAGCGCTCGGCCTCGCCCTGAGCCTCGGCGCGACGGGTCTGGGCCGCCTCGAGGGCCTGCGCCGCGTCGCGCTTGCTGCCCTCGGCTGCGTCAAGAGCATGGGCGAGCTCTTCGAGCTTGGCATCGGCGACGCGCAGGTCTTCCTGCAGCCGTTCCTTCACGGTGCAGAGTGCTTCGTCTTCGGACTTGAGCCGTGTCTCGCGGGCGTCAGCGGCCTCGATCTGGCGCGCCACGGCGGCACGCTCGTTGCGAAGGGCCGCGCTCGCGCCGAGCGCCTCGATGAGTCGGCCTCGCATCGAATCGGCCTCGGAGGACCAGGTAAAATAGCGGTCGTCGCAGGCACGAACCTTCTCTGCGAGCTCGGCGCAGGTCGCACGCGCGCCTTCGTATCGCGCAGCGAGCTCGTCCCGGCGCCGCTCGGCCTCGGCCGTTTCTCCCGAAAGCGCGGCCAGCCGTTCGTCGAGGCGCCCGAGGTCGTTTCCAGACTCGCCGAGCAGCCCTTCGAGTTCGGCGAGGCGCTCGGCGAGGTGACGCCGGTCCTGCTCGGGCTCGCTCTTGCGGGTGCGAGCCGCGTCGTGGGCGTGCGGCGCGGGTTCGCGTGCAGCCTCCGTCTCGCGGCTGCGCTCGCGAAGCGTGTCGCGTTGCTCGTGGGAGCGCGCGATCTCGAGGCGAAGCGCGTGCTCGCGCCCGCTCTGCGCCGCTGCGGCTTCGGCAGCGCCGCGCAGCTCGCCGTCGATGCCCCGCAGGCGCAACGCCGTGCATGCACGATCGAGTGCATCTTCCTGCGCGCGAAGCTCCTGGAACTGCACCGCACCACGCGCCTGACGGCGCAGCGAGTTTGCCTGGCGGTCGAGCTCGCGCACGATGTCACTCACGCGCAGCAGATTGTCGCGCGTGCGTTCGATTTTGCGCTCGGCGGCGATCTTGCGGCTTCGATAGAGCGTCGTGCCCGCCGCTTCCTCGATGAAGAGGCGCAGCTCTTCCGGCTTGGCGCCGATGATCTGGCCGACGCGTCCCTGCTCGACGATCGAGTACGCCTTGGTGCCGACGCCGGTGCCGAGGAAGAGCTCGGTGATGTCACGCAGGCGGCAAGGCTTGTCGTTGATGAGGTACTCCGACTCTCCGGAGCGGTAGAGGCGGCGCGTGACCTGAAGCTCGGGGATCTTGCGGAGAGCCCGTACGACCTCGTTGTCTTCCTCGTTCTCGCCGGTCTCGGAGCCCGGCTCGGGCATGCCGCCCTCGTTATCGAGGACGATGCTTACCTCGGCCATTCCCATGGGGCCGTAGTGCTGGTTCCCCACGAAAATGACGTCTTCCATGCTGCGGCCGCGCAGGTGGCGGGCGCTCTGCTCGCCGAGGACCCAGCGCAGGGCATCCACGATGTTGGACTTGCCGCATCCGTTGGGCCCGACGATGCCCGTGATCCCGTCCGGGAACTCGAGAACGGTGCGGTCCTTGGATGACTTGAAACCTGTGAGCTCGAGCCGCTTGATCCTCACCGAGTCCTCTCCTCACAACAGCCCAACGGCCGCAGCGTTCACATATGGACACGGCAGTATCCCACGCGCGAGAAAAGTGAGTCAAGACGCGGGAGACAACGCACAGGCCTTCATGCAGAGCATGATCTTCCCGGGGCCCCTCGGCGGCGGCCTCCCACCGCTCGCAAAGACTCAGTCCGGGTCGAGCTCGACGTTCCAGTAGGCGGTATCGACCGCCCTGAGGAACGGCACCCACTCCCGGTAGCCCGTCACGCCGAACTGCTTGGCGACGAAGGGGCTCCAGGCCGGCCTGAGAGGGGTCCGGATCAGTTTCATGCCGGCCGAAGCCGGGTCCGTGCCGCCTTTTCGCCGGTTACACTCGATGCACGAGCAGACGACGTTCTCCCAGGTCGTCCGGCCGCCGCGGCAGCGCGGAACCACATGGTCGAGGTTCAGCTCGCTGCGGGCGAACCGGCGCGCGCAATACTGGCAGGTGTTGGCGTCACGAACGAAGATGTTGTGGCGGCTGAAGCGGACGCGGCGCTGGGGCACGCGATCAAAGGAAACGAGCAGCACGACGCGCGGGGCGCGAACGACGCCCTCCACGAGACCCACGGCGTCAAAGCCGGACGTCGAGAGCTCGGACCAGTCGTGGAAGTCGAAGGTGCGATACTCCCCGTCGACTGCCCGGGCAACGCCGCGATACAGCAGCGACAGCGCACGCCGGACGGTGGTGACGTGGATGGGCAGAAAGGCCCGGTTGAGCACCAGGCTTCGGCCTTGAAGGGGCGGCGCGGACAGGGCCGCAGTCGACATCGCAGGCGAGGCTAGCATCGGACCCCGGGCAGTCAAGAACGAAACCCTTTAGATCCCGCATTGATACACAGCGCGCCCGTGGTATGGGTGGCGAACTTTTTCGGCGCCCCGACAGCGCAGCGGACCACAGCCTCTCCACGCGGCCTCCGCTTCATCCCGTCGTTCGGCTGACGCCCGGCGCCCGGAGGTCCCCTCGGATCCCCGGCACCCAAAGGATTCGCTGCCTTGCGAAAACAGATCATCATCAACTCGAACCCGAACGAGGTGCGGGTAGCCCTGCTCGAAAACGGCGTTCTCGCCGAGGTTCACATCGAGCGCGCGTCCGAAGAGGCCGCCGCCGGAAACATCTACAAGGGGAAAGTCCTGCGCGTGCTGCCCGGCATGCAGGCTGCATTCGTCGACATCGGTCTCGAGAAGGCTGCGTTCCTGCACGCATCGGACGTGGTCACAGGCGCGCCCGCGGCGGTCGGTGACGATGCCGCCGACGATCCCGAGTTCGAGCCGGCAAGGCCCGCACGCGGGCATGCGCCGATCGAGGAGAAGCTCCGCCGCGGCGACGAGGTCATCGTGCAGATCGCCAAGGAGCCGATGGGCACCAAGGGCGCGCGCATCACGATGCACGTCTCGTTGCCGGGCAAATACCTGGTCTACATGCCCTTCGGCGACCTCGTCGGCGTGTCCAAGCGGATCGGAGACGACCGTGAGCGGCGGCGCCTTCGCGACATCATCTCCGGCGCCAAGCCGGCGAGCGGCGGCATCATCGCGCGCACCGCGTGCCAGAACCTCACCAAGAAGGACATCACCGACGACATCCGGAACCTCGAGCAGATCTGGACCGCGGTGCAGTCGAAAGCGCCGAAGACCCAGCCTCCGGCCCTGCTTCACGCCGACCTCGACCTGGTGCTCCGTAGCGTGCGCGACATGCTGTCACCCGACGTCGACCAGATCGTCGTCGATACCGAGGCGGACTACCTTCGCACGAAGGACTACGTAGGAGATTTTCTCCCTTCGCTCGCCGAACGCGTCGAGCACTACAACCAGAGCGAGCCCATCCTCGACCGCTTCGGCGTCGAGGAGCAGATCGCGCGCGCCATCGAGCCGAAGGTTTGGCTGAAGTCCGGCGGCTACCTCGTCATCGACCAGGGCGAGGCGCTCACGATGATCGACGTGAACACCGGTCGATTCGTCGGCAAGCGCAGCCAGGAGGAGACGGTTCTCAAGACCAACCTCGAGGCGGTCGAAGAGATCGTGAGCCAGCTCCGTCTGCGCAACATCGGCGGCATCATCATTCTCGACCTGATCGACATGGAGGATGCGGGCAACCGCAAGCTCGTCTCCGACACGCTCGAGACCGCCCTCACGCGCGACAAGGCAAGGACGAGCATCCTTCGCATTTCCGAGCTCGGCCTCATCCAGATGACGCGCAAGCGCACGCGTGAGAACCTCGAGCGCCTGCTTTCGGCCCCCTGCCCCTACTGCGACGGCCGCGGCCGCGTGAAATCGGTGCCGACCGTGGCCTCCGAGATCCTGCGCGCGATCCAGCGCGAAGCCTCGCGCACGCCATCCTCGCGGACCCGCATGCTGGTGCGCGCCAACCGCGACGTGATCTCGTACCTTTTCAACGACGAGGAGGACACGATCCGGGGGCTGCAGGAACGGCTCGGTCGCGGCGTCGTGCTGAAAGTCGCCGAGACTTACCACCAGGAACAGTACGACGTCGTCGCCGCCGCCTGAGGCGCACGCTCTCGATGCCGCAGCACTTCCCGCTTACCGGCGCGCCATGCACGAGGGCGCTCGCCAGCCTCGCGATCGCGGTTCTCGCGGTACTCGCACCGGCCGCCGTCTCCCTCGCCGGTTCGATCGGCTTCCGCACCGACGCCGAGGTCAAGGCGGGTCCCGCCGTCGACGCCAGGATCACCATGACCCACACCGGCGACGAGCCGGCCGAAGAAGTCAGCCTGACGGCCGAGCTCGAGGGCAAAACGATCAAGGGTGACGAGTTTCCGGTCATTCGGCCGGGCGAGGCCCGCGACTGGAACTTTCATCTGTTCGACGACCTTGCGCGAGGAGTCTACTCGATCGTGCTGCGGAGCCGGTACGCCGACACCAACGGCTATCCGTTCGAAGTGGTGAGCATCGCCAACGTCACCAACGGCGTGAAACCGGGCCCACGCATCTTCGGCAGCCTCGAAGTGCCCACGATGTCCACCGGCGGCGATGGAGTCGCATCCCTGGTCGCCAAGAAGCCGCCGGAGCGCAGCGGCGAGTACGAGGTCGAGCTCGTCGTTCCGGCGGGCCTCGAAGTGAAGCCTTCCCGCCTCAAGCTCGATTTCAACGCCGAGGGCCGCGCCACCGCGAGCTTCCGGCTGAAGAACCAGAAACTCCTCGTCGGCACCACCGTGAACATCTACGCCTTCGTGCGCGGCGTGCACGAGGGCTTTCCCCAGACGGATACCATCCGCGGCACCGTGCGCATCGCGGCAGCACCCGCGAGGATGGGTCCGCCCAGGTTCTACGAGGCGGCCGCGGCCGTGTTCGCGCTGCTCGTCGTACTCGAGGGCATCGCCTGGGCGACCGGACGGCGCCGCGAGATCGCATGAACCTGCGCCGCACCATCCCCGCCGGATTCGAGCTGCTGCTCGTCCTCGCGTGCTCGGCCTTCCTCTGCTGGATCTATCCGTGGAACGACCTGCTCGCAGTCACGGTCACCGCGGGTGGAGACACCGCTTCGCACTTCTACCCGACCAAGATCATGCACGAAGTGCTCATCCCGAACCTGCAATGGACGGGATGGACGATGGGCAACTACGCCGGATATCCGATCTTTCACTTCTACTCGACGTTGCCGTTCTTCCTTATCGGACTGCTCGGGTATCTCTTCCCGCTGGAAGTCGTCTTCAAGCTCGTAACGCTGATCGGGCCGACCACGCTCCCGCTCGCGGCGGCGTACTATTTCTGGGCGCTGGGATATCGCCGCGGTGGCCCGGTTTTCGCGGCGGCGTCGGTGCTGCCGTTCCTGTTCCAGCAGGGCAACTCGATGTGGGGCGGCAACATTCCGAGTGTGCTTGCCGGCGAGTTCTGCCACGGCATCGGCCTGTCGCTGTCTTTCGTCTTTCTCGGCCATCTTCACCGCCTGTCGCGCGGCATCGGCTCGTGGTTGGT
>CAYYVZ010000163.1:0-10694 GCA_964475235.1 uncultured Myxococcales bacterium
CTGCCCTGCCGGACGTGCCGCGAGCCGCCGCCTGCTCGAGGTCGTCGTGCGCCCCGTCCGCGTCGCCGAGCATTCCTCGCGAGAAGGCGCGCCCGAAGAGAGCACACATCCGCAGGTCGGGAATCGAACCCATCGCACCCAGTGCATCGAATGCCGTCGGGCTGTCGTCGAACTCGAGCGCGCCATCGAAGTAGTCGCGAGCTCGAGTGAACTCCCCCGCATAGAGCGAGGTCCAGCCCGCAACGCCGAGGGCCGCGCCGTGCAGAGGTCCAAGGCCGAGCGACTCCGTCGCTTCGACGAGTCGTGGAGCTGCGGCCAGAGCGCGATCGAGACGCGACTGTAACAGGTCGGACAACTGCACGGCGATCTGCATCAACAGCACGGCTGGCGTCGCGCCGAGCTCGTCGGCAACCCTGGTCGCGCGTTCGAGGATCTTGCCCAGCTCCGGAGTCGTGAACCCGCTGTAGAACATCAGCGTCCCCACGAGCACGAGCAGCACGCGCAGAATGCGTGGCGCCTTCTTCTCGCCGGCCGGTGCAGCCTCGGCGAGCGCCAGCGCCTGGTACAGCATGCCCAGAGCGTCACGGTGCGCGCCGCGCCGGTTGGCGCGCTCGGCGCCCTTCATCAGGTAGGAAACCGCCTTCGGGAAATTGCCACCTTCGGCGAAGTGCGCCGCGAGGTCGGCTGCGACGCGGGCTTCGTCGCCGCGAGCGCCGGCTTCGAGCCTCTCGGCGATGCGCAGATGGACGCGCCGGCGTCGCGAAGGCGGAACGCGCGACTCGAGGGCCGCCTGGAAGAGCTGATGGCGGAACGCGTAGCGCCCGCTGTGAGTCCCGTCGGGCCACGCCTGCTCGGCGACGAAACGCAGCAGCCGCCCGTCGGACGCCAGCGCGTCGAGCGCATCCTCGACGCTTGCAGGATCGCGATCGAGCGCGTGTGCGATCGGCCGCGCATCGAACTCGACGCCGGCAGTCGCCGCCGCTTCGAGCATTTCGACGCCGTCGGGGCTCAGCGTCACCAGGAGAGCATCCACGAGTGATCGCAGTTGATCGGGTACCGCGTCGGCGAGCGTCTCCACAGGCACCGCCAGACGCCAGATGCCATCCTCTTCGACCACGCCGCCGCCCGAGACCAGGAAGTCGATCAGCGCGTTCAGAAACAGCGGATGCCCGTCGCTGCGAACGTAGAGGAACTCCGTCAGTACGTCGAGATCGCGCGTGCGCCCAAGGCGCTTCTCGACGAGATTCCTGACGTCGCCGCGGCTGAGGGGCGTGAGAGTGATGTGGAACGCGAGGTTCTTGAGCTCCAGCTCCGCACAGAGCGCCGCTACCGGATGCCTTGCCGCCGCGGCCTCCGCAAGGCGCAAGCTCACGATCACGAGAAGCTTCGCCGATGACGGCCTGCGCGCGAGTGTGGCGACGAGATCGATCGTCGCAACGTCGCAGCAATGTGCATCTTCCAGGACAACGACCAGGGCGTCGTCTCGCGCCATCGATTCGACGAGAAGCACGCCCTCGCGGAGCATCCGCGAGGCTGGAGGAGCGTCTGCGCTCGTATGCGCGCCGCCCGGAAGCAGGCCGTGCCAGGACGGAGCCACGCTGCGAATCCTCTCTTCGATCCCTGGCTCTCGCGCGCGCCCCAGATCCAGAGCGTCGAGCAGCGGACCATATGCCTCGGCAAGCTCGCTGCGCTCGGCGCATTGCCCGAACAGCAGCCGCGCGGAGTCGCCGGCTTCGTCCAGAAATGCACGCACGAGCGTGCTCTTCCCCATCCCGCCGTCACCGGCCAGGAAGACGATGCGGCGCTGGCCGTCGCCCGCGAATGCGAGGTGCTCACGCAACAGGGCCAGCTCCGTCGAGCGTCCCGACAGGATGGCCGGCGCCCGCTCGCCGCGAACAACGGCAGGCAGCACGACGTTCTGGGGAGGAGGAGCCACCGCTGGGATGAAACGGACCCCGACTCCGTAAACGGTCTCGAGGTATCTCGGCGTGCGCGCGTCTTCGCCGAGCGCCGCGCGCAGCTCGCGCAGAGCCTTGGTGATACTGTCGTCGCCGACGGCAACGTCGGGCCAAACGGCCTCGGCGATCTCGTCTCGCGTCACCACGTTCCCGGCACGCTCGACGAGGCAGAGGAGCAGTCCCCAGGCCTTCGGCCTCAGCGGAACGGATTTGTCACCGCGCCAGAGGCGCCGGGCGCCGGCATCGATCCGGAACTCCCCGAAGTGCGTCATCGAAGAAGCTCCCACGGCACGGCGCGTTATCACGCGGGCCGCCCGATCACCACAGACTGCCTGTCGGGCAGAAGTCGGGAAAAGGTCGGAATTCGGCCACGTTTCCGCCCCCTCCCCCGTGCTAATCGGTCCGCGTCCGGTAACAACACCGCGCCGCGAAGCGGCCGCGAAGGGAGGACAGGATGCGAAAGACGATGATTGGCGCGGCCGTTGCCGCGATCTGCACGATCGGGATGCAGGGTAGCGCGGCGATTGCGGCAGACCCGGTAGTCGCCTGCGAGTCGGGGAAGCTGAAAGCGAGCTCGGCCTATGCGGCGTGCCGCCTCAAGGCGGACGCCACCGCCATCAGCAAAGGCCTGCCGTCGGCGGATTACAGTAACTGTAACGCCAAGTTCGACGACAAGTACGCTGGGGCGGAGGACAAGGGCGACGGGATGTGCCCGTCCTCGGGCGACGCTTCGAACGTCAAGGACTTCCTTTCCGCCTGCACGGACAGCATTGCCACCAAGCTTGGCGGCGGCGCGCTGATCGCCGATCCGGTCTCCTGCAACGACGACCTCCAGGCATGCGAGGCAGCCATCGAGGCTTGCGAGGCAGCCAGCTCGTGCGGGCTGGGCGGCATCGGCGGTACCTGGGCGCTCTCGCTGCCGGACGCGTATCCCTCTCCCGACAACTGTTCGCTCACTTTCAACGTGACGAGCCCGACGACGGTGAGCAGTTCCATCGGCAGCTGCGGCTACCTGGGCGGCGCGAACACGACCGGCAACCTCTCCGGCGACACCGCGACCGCCGTCGAGATCAGCTCACCGATCTGCTCGGGCTACCGGCTCGAAGCGCTGCTGACGTTCGACTCGTGCACCCACGGCACGGGAATCTATGTGTGCAAGGACGGAGGCGGGGCGATCATCTTCTCCGGAACGATGACGGCGACACGGAGCTGATCCCGGCGGGCTGCAGAGCAGCCACGAGAAACGGTCCGCTCTTCGAAAGGAGGCGGACCGTTTTCGTTCGCATGAGCTCCACCGGAACTCGCGGGTTCCGTGCGTCCCTCGCCGCGAATCCCGGTTGCGCCTCGACAAGCGAGCTGATGCTCGAACCCCGTCCCACCGTCCAATGGGCCTTGAGTCAGCGCCCGACGCGCATAGAACTGGCCCCCTCCCATGTCCGAGGAAGCCCCCCGCCGCCGCCTCACCACTATCGTCGCGCTCGACGTAGCCGGCTACTCCGCCCGCACCGAGGCTGACGAAGACCGCACCACCGCCGAAGTCGCCGCCCTGCGCAGCACGATCGAACGCATTGCCGCCCCGCATGGCGGCCGCGTCTTCAACAGCGCCGGTGACGGCTTCATGCTCGAGTTCGGTTCGAGCCTGGCGGCCGTAGAAGTAGCTTTCGCGCTCGCCGAGCAGTGCGTTCCGAGGGTCCGCGTCGGCGTGCACCTCGGCGACGTCGTCGTGCAGCCGGGCGGCGACCTGCTCGGACACGGCGTCAACGTCGCGGCGCGCCTGATGGCCCGCAGCGACCCCGGCTCGGCGCTCGTCTCCGCCGATGTGCGTCGCACCATTCGCGGCCCGCTGGCCGAGCGCCTCGTCTCGCGCGGAGACCTCCAGCTCGACAAGATGTCGGAGACCATCGAGGCCTTCGCGCTCGCCGCGGCCGGGACCGTGGTGACCGCGGCGCCGCCGAGAAACCGCGAGCCGCTGCTGGCCGTCCTCCCCTTCGACAACCTGTCGGACGATCGTGAGATGCAGTTCTTCTCCGACGGCGTGTCCGAAGACATCATCCAGCGCCTTTCGCGCGGCGCCAGCATGAAGGTCATCGGCCGCACGTCGAGCTTCCAGTTCCGCGGCGCCGACAAGGCGGCGCGCAAGGTCGCCGACGAGCTGAGATGCACGCACATCCTCGACGGCTCCATTCGCCGCGGTGGCAACCGCGTGCGCATCTCGGCCAGCCTCGTGGAGGCGGGCTCGCAGACGATCCTGTGGTCGGAGCGCTACGACCGGAGCCTCGAAGACGTGTTCGCCGTGCAGGACGAGATCTCCGAGCACATCGCGTCCGCGCTCGACCGGACGTTCACGAGTTTTTCGACCAAGGCCATCGATCCCGCCGTCTACGACCTCTACCTGCGTGCCAGCCCGCGCTCGTTCGCACCCGACGAGCTGCGCACCAACGTCAGCCTGCTCGAAGTAGCGACGCAGCGTGCTCCGCACTTCGCGGAAGCCTGGGGTCGCCTGGCGTACCTGCGCGCATGGCTGCGCTTCTACCAGCCCTTCGCCGAGCGGGCCGCGTCCGCTGAAGTCATCACGCGCGAGTCCGAGCGCGCCCTGGCCATGGATCCGCAGAACGAGAACGCGCTGCTGGCGCAGCTGTTCGTGATCCCTCCGTTCGGACGGTTCGGCGACCACGTAGCGATCGTCGAGCGCATCCGGCGCACTCCAGGTATCGGCGCCGGCCACATCTTCGGCGGCTGGTACGTCCGCAACGTCGGGCTGGTTCGCGAGAGCCTGGAAGAAACCGAGCGCGCCTATCGGCTCGACGCGCAGAATCCGGGCTGGGGCAACATGATCGCTCTGGCCAGGATGGCCGCCGGTCGCGTCGAGGAGGCCGTGCCCGATCTCGAAGACCTGATGGTGCGCGTGCCCGAGATGAGCTTCCCGGTCGCGAACCTGATGCGAGCCAAGGCGTTCCTCGGAGACTGGGCTGCGGTCGACCGCATTCTCGACCCGGCAGCGAACTTCCCGCTACGGGAGTTCCAGGACGGCGTGACGTTCATCCAGGCCAAGCGCGACCCGACGCCGGAGCGCCTCGCCGGCATCCGAAGCGACCTCGAAGGGCGTTTGCAGAAGACCGGCGGCGTGGATGTCTCGCGTCTCGTGTACGCAGCGCACCTCGGTCTGGTGGACGACGCTTACCGGATCGCCGAAGCCGGCCGTCTCGGTCCGCGCGGAACGAGCGACGACCTCATGGGCCCCGACGGCTACCGCACCGCCCTGCTCTTCCATGCCGGCATGCCCGAGCTGCGCAACGATCCGCGCTTCGTGCCGCTGTGTGCACGGCTCGGCCTCGCCCGGTTCTGGCTGTCGAGCGGGCAATGGCCCGACTGCGTCGACGAGGTGCCGTACGACTTCAAGGCGGAATGCGAGAAGGCTCGCCACATTCCTGTCGAGGACTTCGGGTTCTGACCAATGAAGTGCCGGCCGCCCTCTCCTGGGCCGTCGCCGAGTTTGTAGTACTGCAGATACTGCGCCTGAAGCGGATCGTCCGAGTAAGCGACCACTGTTCGGCTTCCCGGAACCTGCAATCAGCTCGCCGGCGCCTCCGGTAGGATCCGGAACCCCTCGCGCGAAGCGGCCTCGCGCAGCCGCGAGTCCGTGCAGACGAAGTCGTGACCACGGGGCCGGTCGGACACCGCAACCAGCGCAGCAGCAAGCTGCATCGAATCGGCGGCACGCAGCGGGTGGATCGCCAGTAGCCTCAGCGCGCGTTCACACACCGAAGTCAGGGAGTGAATCTCGGTCCATGCGTCGGCCAGTTCGCCAAGCGCAGTCATCGCCCGCAGTCGGGCTTCGGTCACAAGGCGGCCCTCGCGGTTTCGTCTCTCGATAGCGGACGCGATCTCGACGCGCGAGACTGCCCAGGTCACGATGCCACCCTTGACCAGGCCACGAAGCCGCGCCGTCTCGTCTTCTTCCACACACAACGAGACCAGCGCGGAGGCATCCCAGTAGACCATGCTCAGAACCTGTCCTCGCGGTCCTCGAGGAGCGCCTGCCGGATGCCGCCGGCGGGCAGCGGGCGCTTGAGGAAATCCGGCGGCAGCGGAGCGAGCGGCGGCCGCGCCAATCCGGCGGCGACGAGCGAGGCGGTGTCGGCCGAGCCAGTCTCCACCCG
Organism: uncultured Myxococcales bacterium; assembly: GCA_964475235.1. GTDB lineage: Bacteria > Desulfobacterota > Binatia > UBA1149 > CAITLU01 > DATNBU01. Next base: position 6,119 of record CAYYVZ010000163.1, read on the forward strand.
GCTCAGGCGGGCTACGGGCTGGCCATGGTCGGTGATCGTAACGCTTTCGCCGCGGGCGACCAGCCGCAGATAGTGACTCAGGCGATTCTTCAGGTCCGTAACGGGAGCGGTCTTCATCTGGCCAGACTGGCCTTTTTAGCTTGGCCCGTCAAGCTTGACGACAAGGCCCGCCCGGCGCCCGTTCGACCGTCGTCCGGACCTTTGCCGAGAAAGTGGACCTGCCAGCCGACCATCAAGGACGCCACGTCGGCGCGAGGTGCGCGACAAAAGAGAGCACGACTTGAAAGGCATCGCCGGCACCCGGCGACCGTTCTCCGTCGGCCGGGAGAGACGAGATCACCGGACGTCGCTGTCCGTGCGAATTCAACTTGCCGTGACCTGCCCTCGACTGCCCGCGGACAGCAAACCTTCGCTGAGTGACTTCGGCCATGCGTCCGAAGAACCCGACTGACGCCGAGCATTGACTCAATCCCCTCAGGCTGTGAGAACGCACGACCGGAGGATCCCCATGCCACATTTTTCCCGCGTCACACTGTTCGCCCTTTTCACCTCGGCCCTCCTGCGAGGACCGGCAGACGCCGCAGTGGTGGGCCTCGGCACGTTCAAGCTCGATCTGCAGGGAGATCAGAACGACAACCAGATCTGCCAGTTCTTCACGTTCGACAACGCGACGTACGACGTCTTCGGGACCGACGTGAACCTCTCGACGGCGTTCGGCGCCGGCGTCCTTTGTACGGGAAGCACGGTCGGTGGTGTCGGACAGCCGACGATCTGCACCTCGTACCCGAATACGTCGATCTTCTCGACGACTCCGAGCGCCACCGATTCCCTTTGCCTGGATCCCGGGAATCCCATGCCTTGTTTCCACACGTCGTGGATCTCGGTCGGCACCGCCACGGGGAGCTTTCCGACGTCGCTCGGCGGCCTCGTCTACTCTGCCGACGGCGAGCAGAACTTCAGCGGGCCCGTCGGTTCGACCGACATTCCCGGCTGCACGCTCACCGGCACCGTGTATCGCTTCGTGGGCGACGTCAGCCTCAATGCGTTCGAGTCGGCGACGACCGGCGTCGGACCCGACCAGTTGGTCAGCTTCGACGACGTAACGTTCTACAATCCGGTCACCAACGCTCCCGAATCGGTGGACGTCGGCATCTCGTTCTCCGACGTCAGCGGTGCCGGCCAGACGACGGTCACCGCGCTGTCCACCTCGAGCGAAACGGTTCCCGCCAACTTCGCGATTTCGGGAAGCGGGTACCAGACGACGTTCCTCGACATCTCGACCACGGCGTCGGTCACACCGCCGATCGAGATCTGCACGTCGTACGCCGACGCAAACGATGACGGAGACGTGGACGGGACGTCTCCCGCGATCCCCGAAGAGGCGCTCAGCATCCTCCACGGAGAGGGCGGCACCTTCGTGGACCGCACGACCAGCCGCAATCCCGTAACCAACACGATCTGCGCCACCGTCGACAGCCTCTCGCCGTTCGCCGTGATGATCCGGACCACCGGCCTGTGCGATGCCGAGAACGCTCCATGCGACGACGGGAACGCCTGCACCACCGTCGACACGTGCAACGCGAGCCTCGAGTGTGTCGGAGGCGGGCCCGAGCCCGACTGCGACGACGGCAGCCCGTGCACGGAGGACGTGTGCGTCGCGCCTGCCGGCTGCAGCCATCCGCCGGCGCTCGCAGCCAGCTGCAACGCGTCGAACACGAAGGGCCTGCTGCAGGTGAAGAACGACGCAACCGACAGCAAGGATTCGATGAAGTTCCAGTGGGGAGGCGGATCGATTCCGCTCGCAGACCTCGGCACGCCGGCCTCCACGACCGGGTACACCGTCTGCGCGTCCGACGCCGACAAGGTCCTTGCGCAGGCGTCGATTCCCGCCGCCGGCACCTGCGGTACGGCAGCGTGCTGGACGGAGTCGGACAAGGGCGTCAAGTACGCGGACAAGACGAAGCCGGGGACAAACGACGGCGTCTCCCAGCTCTCCGGAACCGCGAGCACGCTCGGGAAATCGAAGCTCAAGCTGAAGATCGCCGGAGAGACCATGCAGCCGATCCAGCTCGGCAGCATCTCGTATCCCGTCACCGTTCAGGTCATCACGAGCGCTGGCGAGTGCTGGGAGCAGGCGTTCTCGTCCACGGACGAGAAGAGCAACGACATCACGTCGCTCAAGCTGCTGCACAAGGCGCCGTAGCGCCGCCTTCAGGAACGCGGCCGGCCACTCGACGGGTCGTCGAGTGGCCGGCATCCCGTCCGGACGACGGCGGTTATCGCAACCGGGAGCAAGGCGGATGAGGTTCCCGCCAGCCCCCGTCAGTTCGGCTTCCCGCCCGTATGCGCATACGTCTTGTTCGTGATCACCCACCGCCCGTCGACGCGAGCGACGGAAAAGTAGTCCACGAAATCGCAGCCCATGTAGTCGGTCTCCACGAGCACGGCCACGCCGGCATCGCCCGACAGATCGATCGACCTTACGAACGCCTGGTACTTCGGGCCGGCCATGCCGGGCCGCTTCTCGACCATCTTGAAAAAATCGGTGATGGGCACGTAGGTGCCGACTGCACCGATGTGGCCCATCATGCGCGCATCGGGGTGGAACGCCTGCTCCAGCTTGGCGACGTCGCCATTGGAGCCGTCGATGTACAACTGGATGATCGCGCGGACGTCCGTCAGATCCTGCAAGTAACTGGACATGCGTTTCCTCCTGAGTTTTCTCGCGCTCCCACGCCACCGGCGGCATGGCGAATCGCCTACTGAATCGCGGGACTCGTAGAACTCGCGCCTTTTAGCTCTCGCTCCAGCCGCGCAGCGTGCCAGTCGGCGCCGACCTCCCGGTAAAGCGAGAGCGCTTCCCGCAGCACGTCGCTCGATTGCGGAGACCCGACCACCGCCGCCAGCCGCCCCCGTATCTCCACCATCCGCGGCCACAACGAACGATTCGCAATCGACTCGAGCAGCTGCTCGGCACGGGCGAGCGCCGATTCGATCTCCGCGCGACGCACGACGCCATCCGTCGCCAGCAGGCCCTCGGCCAGCCCAAGATGTGCGTGCGCTTCGAAGTAGTTGCTGCCGCCGGCGCGCGCCAGCTCGATGCCTTCGCGCGCCGCGGCGACAGCCTCGGCCGGTTCGCCGAGCGCGAGATACGCCTGCGCCAGCAAGGCAAGATTCCACGGAATGGTCTGCGTCGATGCGCCGAGGCCCCTGGCGATCGCGTTCCCCTCGCGAAGCGAGTCGCGCGCCGATGCCGGATCGGCGTCCGCCAGGCACGCCGCCCCGATCGCCGTGTAAGCCGTTACCACGCTGAACTGAAAGCCGGACTGCTCCGCCGCCACGAGGCTGCGACGGCAGCGTTCGAGCACGGACTCCCCGCCGCCGCCGCTCAGGCTGGACAGGTCTGCCCACATCAGCATCAGCCAGCCCAGGACCTCCATCTCTTTCGCTTCCTCCGCGAGCTGCGCGGTCTCCTCGAACTGTTTCCGTGCTTCGGCGTAACGTCCCAGGCGCGTGAAAGCGATGCCGCGCACCAGCATCATGCCCAGTCGCGGGCTGTATCCGACGAGCGCTTTGCCCAGCAGGTTGTCCGATCCGGCTTCGTCCAGGACTCGTCCCGACCACTTCATCATCTCCCGGCCGTCGCCAACGAAGATCTGCCCGAAGGCCGGGAAGGTGCCGACCGCCGCGCGCAAGGCAGCATCGCCGCAGTCGGCGGCAAGGCTGATCGACTCTTCCCCGTATCGGACGTAGTCGCTCGCCGAACCCGCTACGCTCAGCCGCATCAGGCCGTAGCGGCCCACGAGCAGCGCCGTTGCCGATCGATCGCCGACGCTCTCGGTAAGAGCGCGCCCCTCGGCGAACACGGCCGCAGCTTCTTCTTCGCTGGTGCCCATTCGCCAGCCAAGGGAGTGAAGCTGGTTGTACGCCTCCATCCCGAGCTCGATGCGCTCGCTCGAATCGGCAATGCCGGGCGCCAGCTCGCGCACGCGGCGCCAGTGCCTCAGGCCTTCGCGCGGATCGGAAAGGCCGGCCCACTCGGCGGCGCGCCGGTGCCAGCGCGCCGCGCGACTCGCGTCGCCCGCTTCGGCCCAATGCTGCGCGATCTCCGCGGCGCGCTCGTCGAGGTTGCCGCCGGCAGCTTCGAGAGCCTCTGCCACGGCGGCATGCACGCGGCTTCGCCGCTCGCGAAGCTGCGAGCCTGCAGCCACCTCCTGCGTCAGCGGATGCTTGAAGGAGTACTCGACCTCCGGATAGAGGGCCGTCTCGAAGAGGAACTCCGACGCGATCAGCGTGGAGAGCGCCTGCCCCTGCGCGGCCTCGTCGATGGCCGCGACGCTCGCGAGCACGCGTCGCAGCAGCGCCTCGCCGAACGTCTTGCCGATCACCGCCGCCGTCTGCAGCACCTGCTTGTCCCGCTCCGCCAGCCGATCGATGCGTGCCGCCAGCACGGCCTGCACGGTGGCCGGTACCCGCACGGCTTCGACCGGCGTCGTCAGCCGGTACGCGCCGCGCGTGCCGGTCAGGTGACCGCTCTCGATCAGGGTCTGGACGACCTCCTCGATGAAGAACGGAT
>CAYYVZ010000164.1:0-10630 GCA_964475235.1 uncultured Myxococcales bacterium
GATTGCGTTCCACGCAATCGGGATCCGTCCCCGATTTCGCGAAAGCTACTTCGACGGGCGTTTGTCGGGAAGCGTCTGGACGAGGAGGCGTGACGCGTTGGCTGCAGCTTCGTTCTGCACGGAGCCGCGCGAGAACACGGTGAGTACGCCTCCGAACGAGCTGCTCGCGGTCGCGACGTCGCGCCAGACGACTCGCGCACCGGGCCGGTCCACCATCACGGCCGAAACCCGCGCGTCCCAGCGCTGCGGGTTCGAGTCGACGGCGCCTGCCTCCTGCTGATCGACCTGCCTCGCATCGCGCGTCAGGGCGTTCACGTCGACGCCCGGCTCGAGCCGCTCGACCTGCACCAGCACGAAGTACTTCGCGTCCTCTTCCACGGGAGCGAGAGGGAGGAGCTGCTCGGCGGTCGCGACGTGCACGTCGAGGGCTCCCTCCGGCCTCACGTTGAACGATTCGCTTGCGACCGCGAAGTAGCCGCGCTCGCGCAGATGGCGCAGCATGGCCTCTCCGACGTAACGAGCCACCTGGGTGTGCTCGTACCTCGACGGCCGCGCGTCGATCACAGGAAGAACGAGTACCTTCTCGACGGGTTCGGCCTCGAGCGCCGGCTCGATGGCAAGCGGCGTGCGCGAGCTGGTGCACGCCACCAGCGAGACCATCGCGACGAGCGTCATGGCGAGACGAAGCTTCATCGCGGCGCAACCTAGAGACCGCGTGCCCGGCACGCAAGCCGCCCGTCTTCGCCAAACCCGCGCTGCACACCCCGGCCGCTCGCACGCTCCACGGACGGGTCGCACACCTGCGGTGGAAGGACCCGCCGCGGTGGGCTATGACCGCGCCCCATGCGCACACTCCCGATCTGGTTCGTGACCGCCGCTGCCTGCGCCCTTCCGCTCGTCGCCGCCGCTCACACCGGCGGCGCGCTCGACGCCGAAGGCTGCCATGCCGACCATCGCAAGGGCACCTACCACTGCCACCGCGGCGAGGCGGCCGGCTACACCTTCCCCAACCGCGCGGCGATGCAGGAAGCCGTGAAGACGGGAAACTTCCCCGAGAAGTCCGTCGACGAGGAAGGCTTCTTCGAGAAACTGTGGCCGTGGGGGAAGAAGCACGAGCAGCAGGAGACCGCGCCCGACGCCGCAACCACCGCATCCGATGCCTCCGGCGGACCGGCGCCCTCGGGCCCGGCTGTGGCGCCGGCCGGAGACGCCGCGCCGGCGTCCGCGGGCACCGTCGCGGCTGCCTTGCCTCCCGAAGAAGGTTCGTCCGCTGCAGCACCGGCCGCGCCCCCCGCTGCACCCGCAGCCTCCCCGGCCCCGGCCGCGCCCCAGAACGAATACGAGCGCCGGCTGAAAGTGCTCCAGGGCCTCTACGAGATGGGGCTCATCACGCGCGAGGAGTACGAGGCCAAGCGCAAGGAAGTCCTCGGGCAACTCTGAGATGCCCGTACTGCGCTTTCCCGAAGGGTTCCTCTGGGGTTCGGCCACCGCGTCGTACCAGATCGAAGGATCGCCGCTCGCCGACGGCGCAGGCGCGAGCATCTGGCACACGTTCAGCCACACGCCGGGCGTGATCGCCGGCGACGACAACGGCGACGTCGCGTGCGACCACTACCACCGCTGGAAGAGCGACATCGCGCTCATGCGCGAGCTCGGCATGCAGGCCTACCGCTTCAGCATCGCGTGGCCGCGCGTCGTTCCGTCGGGCCGCGGCGCCGTCAACGAGGCCGGCCTCGCGTTCTACGATCGCCTCGTCGACGGCCTGCTCGAAGCCGGCATCGAGCCGATGGTCACGCTCTACCACTGGGACCTGCCGCAGGCCCTCCAGGACGAGGGCGGCTGGAGCAATCCGGCCATCGCCGCGCACTTCGCGGACTACGCCGAAGTCACGATGAAGAAGCTCGGCGATCGCGTGAACAAGTGGATCACGTTCAACGAGCCGTGGGTCTTTCACTGGGTCGGCTCCGTGCTCGGCATTCACGCGCCCGGACAGCATGACATCTCGGCGGCCCTGATCGGCGGACACCACACGCTGCTCGCCCACGGCCTTGCGGTGCAGCGTTTTCGCGAGATCGTCCCGGGCGGAAAAATCGGCATCACGCTCAGCGTGCAGGCCCATCTTCCGGCCACCGACGACGTGCGCGACGCCGAGGCAGCCGCACGCGCGCGCGCGTTCAACAACGAGTGGTTCGTCGATCCGATCCTCTTCGGCGAGTATCCGGACGCGATGCGCGAGCAGTTCGGCGCGCTGCTGCCCGAGATCTCGCCGCAGGACCGCCGTGTCATCCAGGAGCCGATCGATTTCCTCGGCCTCAACTACTACACGCGCAACGTGCACCGCGCCGACGACAACGGCTTCCTGCGTGCGGCGACCGAGCGGCCCGTCGGCTTCTACACGTCGATGGACTCGGAGATCTACCCGGCCGGCCTCTACCAGGTGCTGCGCGAGTTCGACTCGCGCTACGGGCTGCCGCTCTACATCACCGAGAACGGCGCAGGCTTCTACGGCGAAACACCCGGCCCCGACGGCCAGGTCAAGGACTCCGAGCGCCTTCTTTACCTCCAGGGTCACCTCGAGATGTGCCATCGCGCAATCTCCGAGGGCGTGGATCTGCGCGGCTACCTCGTCTGGTCGCTGCTCGACAACTTCGAGTGGGGCTTCGGCTACGCGATGCGCTTCGGCATCGTGCGCTGCGACTTCGAAACCCTCGAACGCACGCCCAAGCTGAGCGCGCTGTGGCTCCGGCGCGTCATGGGCGAGAACGGAATTTGAGCGCGGCGTCCGGCGGCGCGGCACCGAGTCCGTGCGTGAGCGTCTGCCGCATGGACGAAGCGCGCGACGTCTGCGAAGGCTGCTGGCGCACGCTGGCCGAGATCGCCGAGTGGAGCCGGGCCTCCGAGCCGCGTCGCCGCGAGATCCTCTCCGCCGTCGCCGCTCGTCGCCAGGCCGCGGAATGTCCGGCTCCGGCCAACCGCGATCTTCGCTGAGACAGGGCGGGAGAGGTCGAGGCGCACCGAGCCGGCTGCCTCGGCGACCGCACCGGGCGGCTCGCACACGCCTGCGCGTGCAAGCGCCCGCCGGACGATGCTTTTTTGAGCCCTGCAACCCGACTAAGCTTCCCCTTCCCGCGCCGTCCGCGCGGGGGCAGGTCCAAACCTTTGCAGAACCCGTCGCCGGCCACCCCCGACTACCGCGTAGCGGCGGCGAAGAAGCCGCGGCCCCTGCGCCAGCAGCGCTCGAGCGATCGCGCGAGCCTGACCATCGGGACGCTCGTCATCGGAATGGCGCTGACCGGAGGCTGCTTCGCCTGGAGTCTCGCTCGCGAGAGCGATTTCGTACGCGACGACGTCCAGGCCCGCGCCGCTTCACTGGCCGGCGCCATCCAGCGCGAGGTGGCCCACCGCACGCAGATGCTCGACGCGCTCGGCGCTTACGTTTCCGTGACTCGCGCCGCGAATCGCTCCGATCTCCGTGCCTATCTCGCAGGCCTCTCCCGCGAGGACCCCGGCGCCGCGACGCTCGACTGGATTCCCGTCGTGGCGACCGACGAGCTCAAGCTCTACGAGGAGAGGCAGTGGCTGCAGGGCGTCCCCGAGTTCCGCGTGCATCGCTCTTCGGGATCCCTCCCGTCGTCCGGCGATCTTCTCCCGCTTCATTTCGGAGTCGGCGCAGGCGCGCGCGTCGACGGCCTGGACCTCACGGCCGGTGCCGAGCTGTCGGAGTTTCCCGAGTTCGAAGCAGCCTTCACCTCCGCGCGCGCCAAACGCACGGCCGTTGCTGCCGCCCCGGTGCAACTGGTGCGACCCGAAGGAAGCCGACGCGCGGTTCCGTTTCTCTCTCCCGTCTTCGCGTCGCGCTCGGCCTCGGCACCGGACGACGAAGGTCGACTGCTCGGCTATGCGTTCGGTCTCTTCGACTTCGAGTCGATCATGCGCGGGGTGCTGAGCGAGCTCGACCGCTACACGGTTTCGATCGACGTGCGCGACGAAGCGGCGCGAGCCGCTGATCCAGCCCTGTTCGCACAGCGAGCGGCGCGAAGCGAGAACGAGAGCCTGCTGCTCAGGCTTTCGCAGCTCGTTTCGGGCGGCGAGGATCTCAAAAGCGAGATCGGCTTCGATGTCGGCGGGCGGCGCTGGTCGCTGTCGCTGGTGCCCGGACCGCGCCTGGTCGCGGCCCACGTTTCGTGGGTCCCGTGGGTCATCGCCGTCTCCGGCCTCGTACTGTCGATCTCGATGGCCACGGTTGCCAACGGCTACGCGATGCGCGGCGCCGGGCTCGCGCGCGTTCGCAGCCGCCTGGCGGCAGAGCGTCGCGATTACCTCGAGACCGTCGGGCAGATCAACGAAGAGCTCGACCGCGAGAAGCTCGACCGCCGACGTACCGAGGAGAGCCTCTTCCGCGAAAAGCAGCAGTTCCGGCTCATGTTCAACGCCGTGCCGGCGATGATCTTCTACAAGGACACGAAGAATCGCTTCCTGCTCGTCAACGAAGCGGCGGCCGCGTCGATGGGCCGCAGCGTCGAGGAGATGGAAGGCCGCCCCTGCTCCGAAATCATCCCGGCCAAGGCCTACGAGCTCTACCGCGACGATCTCGAGATCATCCAGACGGGCAAGCCCAAGCTCGGTCTCGTCGAGGAGATGCAGCTCCCGAGCGGCAAGACGATCTGGACGCGCACCGACAAGCTGCCCGAGTACGACACCATGGGCCGCGTCGTCGGCATTCTGGTGTTCTCGCAGGACATTTCGGAGCACCGCGATGCCGAGGCCGAGATCCGGCGACTCAACGAAGAGCTCGAGCAGCGCGTGGGCGTGCGCACGGCCGAGCTTCGTGCCGCCAACCAGGAGCTCGAGTCGTTCGCGTACTCGGTGTCCCATGACCTGCGCACCCCGCTGCGCTCGATCGACGGCTTCAGCAAGCTGCTCCTCGAGGAGCACAGCCACGAGTTGCCTGACGAAGCGCGCGGCCACCTCGGCCGGCTGCGCGGGGCGGCCCAGCGCATGGGCCACCTCATCGACGACCTCCTCAAGCTCACCCGCGTGAGCCGGACCGACGTGAGGCGCGAGCAGGTCGATCTGTCGGCGCTGGCCCGGCAGGCGGTCGAGGACCTGCGGAGGGGGACACCCGGCCGGCGCGTGGACGTCGTCATCGAGGCGACGCCCTTCGCGATGGGCGACCCCGTCCTGCTGGCCACCCTCGTCCAGAACCTGATCGGCAATGCATGGAAATTCACGTCCCGGACAGCCGAGCCCCGCATCGAATTCGGGTCGAAGACCGTCTCGGGAGACCGGACGGCCTTCTACGTTCGCGACAACGGCGTCGGGTTTGATATGGTCTACGCCGACAAGTTGTTCGGAGCGTTCCAGCGGCTCCACAGCCAGGAGGAGTTCGAGGGATCGGGCATCGGCCTGGCCACGGTACAACTGATCATCCGGCGGCATGCCGGCGAGGTCTGGGCGCAGAGCGCGCCGGAGCAGGGGGCTACGTTCTACTTCACGCTGGGAACGTAAGTGCAGGCAACGCGAAGTAATTCGCGCAGGAAGGATAAGAGAGACAACGATGGCCGAGCGAATCATTCTCCTCGTCGAAGACAATCCCGATGACGCGATCCTGACGCGCCGGGCTCTCGAGAAAAGCGACGTCTCCCATCGCGTGGAAGTCGCGCGTGACGGCCTCGAGGCCCTCGACTACCTGTTCGCGCTCGGCACGCACGCCGATCGCAAGGCGAGCGACATGCCCGCCCTGATCCTCCTCGATCTCAAGCTTCCGAAAGTCGACGGACTCGAGGTGTTGCGTCGCCTTCGCGCCGACCGCCTTACGAAGCTGATCCCCGTGATCGTGCTGTCTTCGTCCGACGAGCCGGCTGACGTCATCGAGAGCTACGGCCTCGGCGCCAACAGCTACATCCGCAAGCCGGTCGACTTCGCCGAATTCACCGAGACCGTCCGGGCCCTGGCGCACTACTGGCTGCGCCTGAACGAGCCGCCTCCCTCCGAGCCCGCCTGAGTCGAAATCGGGGTCGGATCGGGTTTAATCGGGGACGGATCCCGATTTCGGTCGGGGAAATCCTGGCACTGAGCCCATCGCGCGAGAGAGCCACTTGGCGCCCCGCGCAAGCGTCCAGGTCCAAAACGAACGAGGCCGGCTTCGTGGAGATGCCGGCCTCGTTCGTTTGAGCCCGCGCCGGAATAGCCGGCGATGTTCGTGGCGAGTACCGATGCGCTTCGAGAGAGCTATTTCAACGTCGCGCTGCGCGCTCCTTATGGAATGGAACTGGACTCACCGCTCGCCAGCTCGCGGCTCACCTGAACCGGAACGCCGCGCCGAGCACGCGCGTGAGGAACTCGACCGCCGCGTCCACGTTCGCGTCCTGGCGCGAAAGCAGCACGACCGCGATCTCGATCGTGGACGCGCGCAGCACCGCGCCGGCGTAGTCCGCGTCGATCGGATCCATCATCCCGCGCGACGCGAAGCTCTCCATGTCCCCGCGAATCGCGGCGTAGACGGGGCGAAGGGCCTTGTCGTCGAGCAGCGAGCGGAGATGCGGAAGGTTGCGCCGCAGCAGCGTCGAGATCGCATGGTCGGCGACGACGCTCTCGAACAGCCGGGAGCAGAGCGTCCGGAAGTACTCCTCGACGCCGCCCGACTGGCCCCGGATCTCGGCAAGGGCGCGGATCATGCGGCCGGCCGCGGTCGCCACCAGCTCGTCCCGGAGGGCGTCCTTGTCCCGGTAATAGTTGTAGAACGTGCTCGGCGTCATTCCGGCACGGTGGACCACGTCGCTGACGGTGGTGTTCTCGAATCCGGCCTCCGTGAAGGCCTCGACGGCTGCCTTCAGCAGCCTTTCGCGCTTTTCGGCGCGGTTTTGCTCGTGTTTGCTAGCCAAAGGGCCCCATCTCCCGCGTAAGAGCAGACCCCCCTTCCCTACGCCGGCCGAATCCTAGCCGCATTGGCGGAGACTGACGAGCGCTGACGCGAAATTCTTGTGCGACGAAAGGTGGAGAGTCGTTGACTGCCCGCTGTTGTGACAATAGTGTCACCGACTGACGTGGATGTCACCCCGATCACTTCGGCCCCTGCCCGCAGCCGGATCCAGACCCGGCAGCGCCTCGTCGAGTCGGCCACGAGGCTGTTCGCGGAACGCGGCCTCCATGGAGTGACCAGCCACGACGTCGCCCGCGCAGCCGGTGTCGCGTCCGGCACTTTCTATCTGCACTTCCGCGACAAGACCGACGTCTATCGCCACATCGTCTTCCACACTCTGGAAGAGCTGACCCATCTCGTACAGCAGGCCGTGCGTTCGGCGCCGACCACTGTGCTCGCAATGCGAGCGCGCGCCGAGACCATCGTCGCCTACGCAGAAGCCCATCGCGACCTCGTCCGCATCATCTTCAGCACCGACTCGGAAGCTGCCTCGGTCGAAGCCGACGCCATGACCCGCCTCGCCGCCGGTCTCGAGGCTCGCCTCGCGCGCGAGCAGGAGGAGGGGAACTTCCCTCTCGACCTCGATCCCGGCGTATGCGCACGCGCGCACGTCGGCATGACCGCTCATCTCATCGACTGGTGGACCCAGGATCCGTCGCGCGCTTCGCGCGACGACGTCATCGAAACGCTCGTGCGGCTGCGCTTCGCGGGCAAGGGGTCCGAGTGATTTTCCGGCCACGGCACGCGCCGCGCCCAAGACCTTCCAGGAGGGTACGTCCATGAGCGAAGCGAGGAGCAATCCCATGAGCGAAGCGAAGAGCAATCCCATGAGCGAAGCGAAGAGCGGTCCCACAACCACCGACATCACCCACGACTCGATCTACAACACCGTGGGGCGGGACGACTTCGCCTCGATGCTCGACGTGTACCGCTACGGCGAGCGCACCGACGCGTTCGACGGGATCATCTCGGCGACGCACGACCACTTCTGGGATCCGATGGATCCGGCCTACATCGATTTCCACGCCGAGACGTTCGACCTGAAGAACGAGACCATCATGCCGATGGACTTCACGATCGAGCTGAACTGCGCCGTCGCCGACCGGCTCGACGAAGGCCAGAAGATCCGCCTCGCCAACGAGGTCTCGCGCTGGAGCCTGTCGAGCCTGCTGCACGGCGAGCAGGGGGCACTCAGCCTGTCGGCCAGCCTCTGCCACATCATGCGCGATCCCGGCGCGCTCGAATACGCGAGCAACCAGGTGCGCGAAGAGGCACGCCACGTCACCGCGTTCTCGCGCTACATCACCACGCGTTTCGGCACCCCCTACCCCTGCGGCGACACGCTCGGCCAGCTGCTCGGCGAGCTCGTGCTCGCACCGGAGGTCTACAAGAAGCTCGTCGGCATGCAGATGCTCGTCGAGGGTCTCGCCATGGGCGCCTTCGCCACGCTGCACACCAAGACTCGCGACCCGCTGCTGCGCCGCATGGTCCAGCTCGTCATGACCGACGAAGCTTTCCATCACCGCTTCGGCAAGATCTGGGCAGACCGCACCGTCCCCCAGCTTTCCGAGGAAGAGCACGAGAAGGTCGAGCTGTGGGCGGCCGACTGCTTCCAGAAGATCTTCTTCAACCTCGTCAACGCCGAGCAGAAGCAGGTGATCTACGGACAGTTCGGCCTCGATTGGCAGTGGGTCCGCGGTGCGGTCCAGGAGGCCTTCACCGACAACGACCGCCGCCGGCTGCTGCGCGAGGGCACCAACATCTTCCGCGTGCTCATCAAGACGCTTCTGAACGCCGGCATCATCACCGACCGCACCAAGCCGGTGTACGCGATGTGGGTCGACATGGACGAGCTCAAGACCGAGGGCGACTCGATGATCGGCGACGCGATCTCCGAAGAAGGCATCGCGACTCTCCGCGACATCAATCGCAGCCGGAAGCCGATCGGCCGGGCGCTCAAGGCAACCAACGGAGTGGCTGCGCGCGTCTGACGTTCAGGCCGTTTCGAGCAGGGACAGGAAGGCGCCCGCGTCGTCGAAGTGATCGACGGCGCGGGCGCCTTGTTTTTGCAGCGTCGCGCGCCGTGCGCCGACGCCGAGGAAGCCGGCGCCGGCGTCGGCCGCCGCGCGCAAGTCCCACGGCTGGTCCCCCACGTACACGACCCGCTCGAACGACGTCACTCCCGCCATGGTCGCGGCCGACCGGGCGGCAGCCGCGAGCACCGCACTGCGCGAGTCGCCGTCTTCCGAGCAGGCGGCGACCGGCGGCGGCACGATTCCGGCGCAGTCGAGCTTGAGCGCAGCCGCGCCACGCCAGTTGCCCGTAGCGATCGCGACGCGCCAGCCCTTCTCCGCCGCGACGACGCCGAGGATTCGCTGCGCCCCCGGCAGCGGCCGGTAGGCACGCTCGCGAGCCGCGATCTCGCGCGCGAGCCGCGTGAGATACTCGGCCTTGAACCTCTCCATCTCGTCGCTCTCCGGCGCACGTCCGAGCGCGCGCAGCGCCGCCTCGCGCGCGATGCCGCAATCGGTGGACTCCGTGTAGCCTTCCAGGTGGCGGTCGCATGCGGCGCCGAAAATCTCGTCGAACGCGCCGAAGTAGCAGCGCGTACCGAGGCCGTCGCCGAGCGTCAGCGTGCCGTCGATGTCGAAGACAGCGAGCTTCACCGCGGCCTCAGCGCGCCGGCATCATCTGCGGCGTCGCCGACGGAGCCGGCGGAGGCACCTTGGGGGCAGGTGGCGGAGGTGCCGGCAGCGGCCGCGGTGGAGAGGGCGCGGGTGCCGGCGTGGCGGGTTTGGGCGCTGCAGCCTTCGCAGCAGGTTTTCTCGCGGCGGGCTTCGTCGACCTGGGCGGCGGAGGAGGAGGAGGTGGTGGTGGTGCCGGCCGGCAGTCGATCTCGCGCCATTCGCCGACGCGTGGCACGTCGCGCCCCCCGCTGCGCATGAAGCGTCCCGCGGCGACGAGTTTGCCGTCGGCCATCCGGCCGAGCGCGAAAACGGGTCCGGCGAATCCCTCGGCCATCGGCGTCCACATGTAGCCCTGCCAGCGCGCGATGCGCGGAGCGACCACGCCGCCGATGGTGACGAAGTCTCCGGCCGCCACGAGCCCGTCCTGATCTGCGAGCAGCGCCGACACGCGCGCCGACGCACCGCCTTCACCGAGCGTAGCCCAGACCGAACCGTCGAATCGTGCGATATGGTTGAGCACGCTGCCGTTGCCCGAGGTCAGGAACTCGCCGCCCGCCACGAGGCTCGAGCCGAGCATCGCGAGCGCGTGCACGCGTCCCGGGATGCCGTCGCCGACGGCCTGCCACGCCTGGCCGTCCCAGCGCGCGACTCCCTGCGCGCCGACGTCGCCGGCCCTGCGGAAGTCGCCGCCTGCGTAGAGCAGGCCCTCGGTGACGAACAGCGTACGCACGATGCCGTCGGTGCCCGCTCCGACCGGCTGCCACGACTTCCCGTCCCAGCGCGCGATTCTGAGCGCCGCCTGGCCGCCCGCCGTACTGAAATCGCCCGCCGCGTAGAGTGTCGGACCGACGAAGGCGAGCGCGCGAACCGTCGCATTCATGCCGCCGCCCACGTCGTTCCACTGCTTGCCGTCCCAGCGCGCGATGCGCGAGAGCGACACCTGGCCGCTCTTCGCGAACTCGCCCGCCGCGTAGATGTCGTCGCCCTTCGGCGCCGCCGCGATCGCCAGCACGCGTCCGTC
>CAYYVZ010000165.1:0-10611 GCA_964475235.1 uncultured Myxococcales bacterium
GTTGCCATCTCGCGCAGCAGTGCACGCGCCGCAGCCGCATCGAGCCGCTTGCCGACGCGCACGGCCGAGTGGCACGCAACGGTCGCCATGATTCGCTCGGCGAGGCGCTCGGCGGAACGCGCGCGTCCCGCTTCGACGAGATCGGCCGCAACGGCTTCCACGAGAGCGCGCGCGTCGGCCGAACCGGCCATCGCCGGAACCGCGCGCACGACGACGTCTTCGTCTCCGAACGGCTCGATCTCCCAGCCGAGCCCCGCGAGCTCGCCCGCTGCTACCGCGCACGCCTCGACGCCTTCCCGTCCGACGTGAACGCGCTCGGGCAGCAACAGTGCCTGGCGCGCGACCGAGCGCTCGGCGAACGACTGCATGAGGCGCTCGAAGAGTACGCGCTCGTGGCCGGCGTGCTGGTCGACGAGCAGCACCTCGCCGTCGCCCTCGCAGACGAAATAGCCTTCGAAGATCTGGCCGACGACTTCGAAACGGCCGAGCGCTCCGTCGGCGCGCTCGGGACCGAGGTCGATCGCCAGTTGCTCATCGGCGACGGCCGCCGGAGCCGGTGAAGGCGTGTAGCCGGGGATCGCCGAGTCGTTCGCATGCGGCGCGGGAGCCGGCATCGCGGCGGCGCTTCTCGCAGGAGCCGCGGGTTCCGGACGCGGAGCGACCGCACCGAAGCCGCTCGAAGGCACAGCGCGCCTTCGCAGCGACTCGCTTGCGTCGATGCCCCAGCGCCCGAGCGGGCTTGCCGACTTGCGAAGCGCATCGCGCACCGCCTCGGCCACGAAGCGCCTCACGGCGTCGCCGTCGGAGAAACGCACCTCGAGCTTGGCTGGATGCACGTTCACGTCCACCTCGCCGGGCTCGCAGTCGAGGAACAGCACGACGGCCGGATAGCGCCCCTTGAGCAGGTAGGTCTGGTAGCCCTCGAGCACCGACTGGAAGAGAAGCTTTTCGCGCACCCACCGGCCGCCCACGTAGATCGCCATGCGGCGCGAGCTTCCCCACGCGGTTCCGGGCGCACTCACGTGGCCGCGCAGCCGCAGGTTTCCAAGCCTCGCGTCCACCTCGACGAGCGCCGCGGCGACTTCCTTGCCGAAGACCTGGCGGATGCGCAGGGCGCTGCCGGCGACCGGGGCGACGTCCACGAGCGCACGACCGCCCGAATGCAGGCTGAAGTGAACGTCGGGCCTCGCGAGCGCGAAGCGCCGTACCACGTCGGCGACGTAGCCGGCCTCGGTGGCCGCGCCCTTGAGGAACTTGCGCCTGGCCGGCACGGTTGCGAACAGGTCTTCGATCTCGATGCGGGTTCCTCGGCGCGCCGCTGCCGGCGAGCGGCCGGCGATCTTCCCACCCCGTACCTCGACCCGCGTGCCGCCGGCGTCGGTGGTTGCGGTCGTCAGCGCGAGGTCGCTCGCCGACGCGATGGCCGCGAGCGCCTCGCCGCGAAAACCGAACGTGGCGACGCCGTCGAGGTCGGAGAGCGAGCGGATCTTGCTCGTTGCGTGGCGCGTGAGGGCGAGGTCGATCTCGGACGCATCGATTCCCGAGCCGTCGTCGGCGACGACGATGCGAAGCCGCCCGGCGTCTTCGTACTCGACGCGCACGCGCGTGGCGCCGGCATCGAGTGCATTCTCTACGAGTTCCTTGACGGCCGACGACGGACGTTCGACGACTTCGCCGGCGGCGATCCCCGCCACCGTGGCTTCGTCGAGAAGGGCGATCGACTTCACGGTCGCGCCGGCCACGCCGCCGGCATGCTCAGCCAAGAACGAGGTCCTCGCGCTTGCGCGAGAGCATCGCCGAGACGCGCGCGGCGTCGGCCTCGTAACCCTTGCGGCCGGCCATGGCGAAAGTCAGGCGCTTGCCCGCCTCTACGCCCGGCTGGTCGAGCGGATCGATGCCGAGGAGAGCTCCCGTAACGAGCGTCTGCACCTCGAAAAAGTGAAAGAGCTGGCCGAGCGCGCCTTCGTCGCAGCGCTCGATGGTGATGAGACTCGTCGGCCTTCCCGCGTCGGCGAGCGCGAGCTCGGTTGCCTGCTGCTCCATGTTGAGCAGCGTGCCGAGCGTGTGGCCGCCGAGAAAGGCGAGCTCCTCCGCATCGCCGTCGCGTTTCGGGATCGCGACATCGCGGGCATGCTTCTCCACACGAATGAACGTGATGACCTTGTCGCGCGAGCCCTCGACGTAGAGCTGAACCTGGGAGTGCTGGTCGGTGGCCCCGAGCGCGCGCACGGGAGTCTGCCCCGTCTCGACGATGCTGCCGTCGGTGGCACGCGCCTTTCCGAGGCTCTCTGCCCAGAGCTGGCCGTACCATTCCGCAAAACGCAGCATGCCGTCGCTGTACGGCATCAGTACGTGAATGTTGCAGCGCTTCTCCTGCATCGCGAGGTAAAGCAGCGCAGCGTGCATCGCGGCCGGGTTGCTGCGCAGGTCTTCCTGCGCACAGAGCGTGTCGGCGTGGCGCGCACCTGCCAGCAGAAGGGCAATGTCGATGCCTGCGGCGGCGAGAGGAAGCAGCCCGACCGCCGAGAGCACCGAGAAGCGCCCGCCCACTCCGGGCGGCACCGGCAGCGTGCGCATTCCGAGTCTCGTCGCGAGCGCGCGCAACGGCCCTTTTTCGGGATCGGTCGTGACGACGACGTGCGTCGGCCACTTCGCGCCAACGGCCTGTTCGAGCCACTCGCGCACGATGAGAAACTGCGCGAGCGTCTCCGACGTTCCCCCCGACTTCGAGATGACGTTGAAACAGGTGCGCGCGGGGTCGAGCGAATCGAGCAGCGACGTGAACGACGACGGGTCGACGTTGTCGGCGACGTGCACGGCCATGCGGCGCGGTCGAAGCGACGCCGGAACCGCATCGAGCACGGCCTTGGTCCCGAGGGCCGAGCCGCCGATGCCGAGCACGACCATCGCGTCGAAGTCGGCCGCCAGCTCGGCGGCGAGACGAACGCATTCGCCGGCGCCCGCGTCGTCGTACGGCAGCTCGTGAAACGGAAGCTCCGCCGACTCGCGGCGCGAGCGGATTTCCTCGAGCACGCCGCGAACGCGCGGCTCGATGGCTTCGAGGGCCTCCGGTGCGAGCCCGTACGAGCCGATCATGTGGGAGAAGAACCCGTTGACGTCGAGGCGCATCGGGGAGACCGACGGCGACCTGTCGAGGGAAGGCTTGGCAGCTGTCACGGGCCGCCGATAACACCCGGCGGACACTGGTTCCACCCCGCCGGCCACGGCCGAAAGCCCCCCGGAGCGCGAATTCCGACGTCCCCGGAACGTTTGCCCGCCCGCCGATGCCGTGTTACCTAGCGCGACCCGCTTCCTGGAGGATGGTCCTGTGGCTCGTACTTGCGATATCTGTGACAAGCGCCGTGGCGTCGGCAACAACGTCTCGCACGCCAACAACAAGACGAAGCGCACCTGGCAGCCGAACCTCCAGACCGTGCACGCGGTCGTCGGCCAGACCCGCAAGACCCTCAAGGTCTGCACGCGCTGCATCCGCAGCGGCAAGGTGACCAAAGCCGCGTAAGCGGCGTCTGGAGGCCCGCTCAAGCGGCGTCCGGACCATCCGGCCGGGCTCCCCCTCGCCGCTCGTTTCTCTTCCCCGCCCGCCAGTTTTCGCACGCCCCCCCCCATCCGCTCGCCCAAAGCCGCCCGGAGCGCTAGGCTTCCCGCAGCCAAGTTTCAGGAGGGAGCCATGGACAGACTCCACGTAGCTCTCGCATGCCTCGCGGCCGCGCTTCTCGCGGCCGCCCCCGCATCGGCGACCATCGGCGAGAATCTCGTCCAGCAGTGGACCTTCGACGAAGGCATCAACGGCTGGGACAACCTCGACGGAAAACTCTGGGAACAGGTCGACGACTGTCGGCCCCTCCCCGAACAGCCGAATCCCGGATCACTCGAAATGCTGGCGAACGACTACGTGCAGCAGTGCGTCGGCATCATCGGTGATCAGGAATACCAAATGTCCTTCTACGTGAAGGTGATGATGACGATCCCGGAGGGAGCCTACGGCCTGTTCGGCATGGGCGTCCAGTGGCACTCGAACTCGAACTGCACGCACTACATGGAGGGGCCGATCATTCATCCGTTCGGGTACTACACGGGCCCGACCGACTGGAACAAGAACGTGATTGGAGGGGTGGCGCCATTCTCCGCTCAGTCCGCGCTCATCACCCTCGGCGCGCAGAAGACCCACGGAAGCGTCGACAACGAAGTGAGAGTGCGCTTCGACGACATCGTCTTTGCGCCGGTCTACGGCGGCACGACCACGACCACCACCACGACCGAGACGAGCACGACGACCACCGATACCGTGACGAGCACGACCGACGAGCCCGGGGCGCCCGGCTGCGCGGACCCGGTCACCCCCTACGACACGACCACGGTCGCCGATGCGCTTTACGTCCTGAAGCGCTCGGTCGGCCTGGTACCGTGCCAGACCTGTCAGTGCGACACCGACTTCTCTGGAACGACGACGGCCGGCGATGCTCTGCGAACGCTGCGACTGGCCGTGGGGCAACAGGTCACCAAACACTGCGGTGCTTGCGAGGAGGAGTAGCTGCGCTCGCCTCCGGGGCCCGAGCCTGGGGAACAACCATGCGAGCTCGTCCGCGACTCGCCGTTCGCGTGAGCCGGGTCAGCCCTTCGTGGCCACCATGTCGATCTCGACGCGCGCACCGCGAGGCAACGCCGCGACCTGCACGGTCGCCCTGGCGGGATAAGGCTCGACGAGCACCTCGGCGAAGATGTCGTTGAGCTTCGGGAAATCGGCGAGATCGACGACGTAGACGGTGAGCTTCACGGCGTCGCCGAGCGTCATGCTCGCCCCGGCTGCGACGGCCGAAAGGTTCGCGAGAACCTGGCGCGCTTCCGCCTCGAAGCCGCCCTCGACGAGGTTGCCGCTCTTCGGATCGAGCGCAATCTGGCCGCTGCAGTAGAGCACGCCGCCCGAGAGGATCGCCTGGGAATAGGGTCCGATCGCGGCCGGCGCGTAGCCCGTACGAATCACCTGCTTGCTCATCGGACCTCCTTGCCGGTCACGCGCGGAGCACGCCGGTCCACGGGCTTATGATTCAAGCCACCTCGCACCTCAACGCCACACCTCCCTGCCCGGGAGCCGCGCTGCGGCTCTCTCGCGTGTCGAAGCGGACGGCCAGCGTGGCCAGCCGCTGGGCCACGATGCGATAGACGTCGGGATTGAGCCCCAGCCCGAGGTGCGTCGTGGCCACGTCGATGTGCTCGACCGACTCGTCCGGATCCCTGCACTCGGCTCGGCCCACGATGCCGTCGTAGAGCGCGTGGATCGCGGTCACGGGCACATGGATCGGCTGGCTTCCGCGTTCCTCGACGGCCGCCGCAATCGAGTCGAGGTCGTGACCGAACACCGAGAACCATCCGCGCGCCGCACGATAGCGGGGAATGCACGTTGGCGAGCCGAGCGTGATGACGCGCTCGACGAGCCACGGGCACTCGCGCGCGATCTCGCGCGAAATGAGCCCGCCGAGGCTCCAGCCGACCAGCCGCACCCGCTGGCCGCGCTTTTCGGCGCAGCGTCGCGCGAGGCTCGTCACCTCGGGAATCAGCGACAGCACGTCGCCGTGGTTCACGCCGAGACGCCACCCGTACACGTGGTAGCCGAGCTCGCGAAGATAGCGGCGCAGCACCCAGGTCGCCATGTCGTCGGTCGCGAAGCCGGGAAGCACGACCACCGGCTCGCCGCGCCCGTGCGGCTGCCGCAGGAGCTCGCCGAAGTTCCAGGCGAGCCGTCCCAGCTCGGCGGCGGAGGTGCATTCTCCGAGGAGGAGGGCCGTGTCCGTGAGCGTGTGGAAGATTCGCATCGCCGCTTCCTTCGAATCGAGGCCTTCCCGGATGGGCTCGCCATCCGGGGCTTCGATTCTCTGTGAGTTGCGACGCGGGCCGCTGTGCGATTCTTCACGCTCCCGTCCCGCGTTCGGGGACGCGCGAACGAGGCCGCCCGGCGCGACTTCGTTTTCTCACGCGGGGCGGGTGAACCGAGCGAGGAAAAACACGCGCCGTCAGCCGATCGCGCGCCGCACTTCCTTGACGCCGGCGAGTCGGCGAAGGTTACGCATGACGCGGTCGAGATCGTCGACGCTCGAGAGCGTCACCTCGAAAGTGTTCATGGCTTTGGTGCCGATGGTGCGCACGTGGGCGCGCTCGATGTTCACGCTGGCCGCGGCGATCGCCTGCGTCATGTCGGCGAGCAGGCGCGGCCGGTCGCGCGAAACGACTTCGAGGCGAACGGGCCGCGGCGCCGTCGCGCCCTTCTGCCAGCTCACGGACACGAGGCGTTCGCGTTCGGCATCGGCGAGCCGCGGACAGGCCTTCGAATGCACCGTCACGCCGCGGCCGCGCGTAAGAAAACCGACGATGTCCTCGCCGGCAAGAGGCTCGCAGCACTTGGCGAACCGGACCATCGCCTCGTCGAGGTTCTGCGCCATCACCAGGGGCTTCGGAGCGCGGTCGAGCAGACCGAACAGCGTGCGCAGGCTCCGGCGCGGCCGCTCGAGGTCGATCGACTCGTCGGGGAGGAGGAACTGGAGCACCTGCTTGCCCGTGATTCGGCCGTAGCCGATCGACTCCAGCAGCGCTTCCTCATCCTTCCTCGCGAACTGCGTGAGCATGCGCGAGAAGCGGTCGTCGGCCTGCAGCGTCGCCAGGTCGAGGTTGTAGCGCAGGAGGTCGCGCTCGAGCAGCTCGCGCCCCAGCGAGACCGCCTTCTTCCGCTCCTCGCCGCGGATGTAGTTGACGATGCGCTCGCGCGCGCGCGGCGAGCGCACGAACTTCAGCCAGTCGCGCGACGGCGCGCCGTTTTCCGTCGTGATGACCTCGACCGTGTCGCCCTGCTGCATCACGTAGCGAAGCGGCACGACGCGGCCGTTGACGCGCGCGCCGGCGGCATGGTTGCCGACCTCCGAATGGATGCGGTAGGCGAAATCGAGCGCGGTGTCGCCCTTGCGGAACGTGAGTCCCTCGCCTTTCGGCGTGAACACGTAGACGTCCTTGCCGAAGAGGTCCTCCTTGATCGAGGAGAGAAATTCCTTCGGATCGTCGAAGTGCTGCTGCCATTCGAGGATCTGCTTGAGCCACGCATAGCGTTCCGACTCGGTCTGCTCGGAGTCGTCGGCGCTCTTGTAGCGCCAGTGCGCCGCCACGCCGTATTCGGCCACGCTGTGCATTTCGTGAGTGCGAAGCTGGATCTCGAGGCGCTCGCCGTAGACGCCGATCAGGGTCGTGTGGAGGGACTGGTACCCGTTCGCCTTCGGCAGCGCGACGTAGTCGCGGAAGCGTCCCGGCACCGGGCTCCAGTACATGTGCATGACGCCGAGTGCGTCATAGCACTCGCGGTCGCTTGCGACGAGGACGCGAAACGCGACGACGTCGTAGATGTCGTCGATACGAAGGCCCTGGTCGGCCATCTTGCGCCAGATCGAGTAGGCCCCCTTGGTGCGGCCCGTCACCTCCCCCTCGATGCCGGAAGCCTCGAGGCGCTTCGAGATCAGGCCCGTCACTTCCTTCACGTAACCTTCGCGCTCGAGCTTCTGCAGGGACAGCCGCTCGCGGATCTCTTCGTACTCGACCTGATGAAGGGTGCGAAAGCTCTGGTCTTCGAGCTCCTGCTTGATCCAGTTGATGCCGAGGCGATTGGCGAGCGGTGCGTAGAGGTCGAGCGTCTCGGCGGCGATGCGCGCGCGTTTTTCCTCGGGCAGGTGATGGAGCGTGCGGATGTTGTGCGTGCGGTCGGCGAGCTTGACGAGCAGCACGCGCACGTCGCGCGCGCTCGCGACGAGCATCTTGCGCAGGTTCTCGGCCTGGGTCGTCTCGTACGGCTCCGACTCGAGGCGCGAGATCTTGGTGACGCCGTCGACGAGGGCGGCGACCTCCGGACCGAAACCGCTGCGGATGTCGTCCAGCGTCGCGACGGTGTCTTCGACGGCGTCGTGCAGGAGGCCCGTCACCACGGTCGGCACGTCGAGACGCATCTCCGCGATGATCGAGGCCACGGCCAGGGGATGGGTCACGTAGGCCTCGCCGGACGCGCGCCGCTGGCCGTCGTGCATGCTGGCCGAGAAGCGGTAGGCCTCCCCGATCATCGCGGTGTCGGCGCCCGGATCGTACTCCTTGATCCGCGAGATGAGCTCCTGGACGTTCAAGGCGCGTCCCGGGACTCACGCTGAAAAGACCGGAGGAAGTCGGCCAGCCCGCCTTCGCTCATGCCTCCGCGGTGACGGGGGGCGCCGGCAGGTCCGCTCTCGTGCGCTTCGCGCACGATCGACTCGAACTCGGCGATGGCCGCCTCGCGGTTCCTGTTGATGATCACGTGGTCGTATCCTGCGGCCTCCGAGATCTCGCGGCACGCGTTGTCGAGGCGACGAAGGACGGTCGCCTCGCTGTCGGTGCCGCGGCCGCGAAGACGTGCTTCCAGTGTGCTCCTGTCGGGCGGCAGGAGAAAGACGGCGATCGCTTCAGGGCACGCACGCCGCAGCTGCGCCGCACCCTGCACGTCGATGTCGAGCAGCATGTCGCGCCCTTCGGCGATGGCTCGTTCGAGCGGGGCGCGCGGCGTGCCGTAGCAGTATCCGTGCACCTCCGCCCACTCCGCGAGCTCGCCCTGCCGGACCATCTCGTCGAAGCGCTCGCGGCTGACGAACTCGTACTCGCGGCCCTGCACCTCGCCGGCGCGCGGCGCACGCGTCGTGCACGACACCGACATGCGGAGGCCCGGAAAGGCCTTGAGCGCCGCATCCGAGAGCGTGGTCTTCCCGGCGCCAGAGGGGCCGGAGACGATAAACAGGAAGCCGCGGGGCGAGCTCACTCTACGTTCTGTATCTGTTCGCGGAGCTTCTCGACGTCGGCCTTGCCGCTCACGACGAGGTTCGTGATCTCGAGGTCGGCGGCCTTCGAGCCGATCGTGTTGAGCTCGCGGTTCACTTCCTGGAGCACGAAGTCGAAACGCTTGGCCACGCTTTCGTCGCTCCTCGTGAGGTCGTCGAGCGCCGACAGATGGCTGCCGAGGCGCACGAGCTCCTCGTGGACGTCGCAGCGGTCGGCCAGAACGGCCGCCTCCTGCACGAGCCGCGCCGGATCGAGCGTGGCGCCGCCGAGCAGCTCGGAGAGCCGTTTCTCGAGCTTGGCCTTGAGGCGCGGCGCAACGCGCGACGCTTCCTTCTCCAGCGACTTGAGCGTCGCGCGCAGGCGCTTGACGCGGTCCTGCATGTCCTTGCGCAAGTGCGCCCCTTCCCGCTCGCGCTCCTTGCGGTGCGCAACGAGCGCCTTCGCGAGCAGCTTGTGCACTTCGCCGACCTCGGCCGCCACATCGGCCGCGGGCTCCGCGGCGGCGAACAGATCGCTGCGACTCGCGAGCAGCGACAGCTCGAGCGGGCCCTTGAGGCCGAGCTCCTTCTGGAGCTGCTTCCAGCCCTTGATGTAGGCAGCGGCGACGTCCTTCTGCAGCGCGATGCCGGCGCTGCGCGGCGGAAGCGTACGCGAGACGTGGATCTCGACGCGGCCGCGCTCGATCGCATTCGTGACCGTTCGCCTGAGGTCGGGCTCGAACGGGCCGTACTCGCGCGGCACGTTGAGCTTGAGGTCGAGGAAGCGCTGGTTGACCGAGCGCACTTCGACATTGAGCCGGCAGTTTCCCGCCTGGCCCGAAGCTGCGCCGTATCCGGTCATGCTCCTCATGGTCGTGTGGGTTCTAGCCCCGGATCCCGGGCTTGCAAAGTGCCGAGCGGTCCAGCGCTGCGATCGGTGCCCGAGGGCAGCGCTTCAGTGCGCGTATCCGCGATCGAGCCAGCGCCGCTCGTTCGCATCGAGGCCGATGCCTCGCATGGCCGCGAGCTTGGTCATCGATCGCCAGAAACGGTCGCAGTCCTTGCGGGCCAGTGCTCCGGTGCCGGGAGTGGAGACCACGGCGCGATCGAAATCGATCACGGCGACGCTGCCGTCGCCCGCGACCAGCAGGTTGTTGCCGGTGAGGTCGGGATGGAAGACGCCGGCGTCGTGAAGACCGCGAATGGCCCCGCCGGCGGCCGTGAGCAGGGCTCTCCGGCCGGCTTCCCCCTCTTCGGCGTACACGTCGATGAAATCACGGGCGCCGTCGATGGCCGACGTCACGATCCATCCGCGGTAGAAGAGCCCGCTCTCCTCGACGGCGACCGCATGAACCATCGGCACGTGGCAGCCGGCCGCCCTCGCCTTCTCCGTTGCGACGAGCTCGCGCAGGGGCCGCGGCGGCCGCAGCAGGAAGAGATCGCGCAGGAAGAAGCGCACCAGTCCGCCGCGAAGGTAGCGGCGCACGAACACCACCTTGCCCCCGCGCAGGACAAGACGGAGCGCTCCGCCGCGGCCGGACGCGGCCTCTTCTCCCTCGAGCCTGCCCGCGCGCGCGGCGTCGAGCAGCGACGTCATCTCGGCCAGCTCGAGGCGCGGCGCGACGACGCGCCAGTCCCCGCGATCGATGTCGACGTAGCCCTCGGGAAGCGCGCTATGCAAAAGGAGTCGAGGCCGGCGAACGAACGCGCCGGTTCAGGAAGGACTGCGCTGGGCCTGGTCGACGAGCATCACGGGGAGGGCGGCGACGATCGGATAGCGCAG
>CAYYVZ010000166.1:0-10597 GCA_964475235.1 uncultured Myxococcales bacterium
CCGGATGCTTGAAGCCCTTGCGGCGCGCGGTCGCGCCGGTGCCGCGCTCCATCACGCCTTCGAGTAGATGGGTAACGAGGTAAGCGTCCGTCGCCGGGACGATGCGGCGCGATTCGACGGCGTTGCCATCGAGAACTTCCCCGCCCGTTCCGGTCACCTTGTAGACCGACAGCGGCGTCACGCGCATTCCACCGGTCGCGAACACGTTGAAGACCTTCGCCATGTCGAGAAGCGGCACCGGATGGCCGCCGAGCACGATGCTGGGATAGACGCCGAGGTCGGCCGACATGCCCATGCGAACCGCGAGGTCGCGGATCGGCTTGACGCCGACGTCCGTGGCGATACGCGCGACGGCCGAATTGAGCGAATGCTCGATCGCTTCGCGAATGGTGACCATCCCGTAGAACTCGCCCTCGTAGTTTCGCGGCGACCAGACCTGGCCCTGCCACTCCCACTGCATGCGCTCGTCGATGACCTGGGAGGTCGGCTTGAAATGACGCGCGCCCACCTGCTCGCTGCCGACCGCGGCCAGCGCGACGATGGGTTTGAAGGTCGAGCCCGGCATGCGGCGCATGTCGATGGCGCGGTTGAACCGGCTGCCGCCGTAGTCACGCCCCCCGACCATCGCACGGATCGCTCCGGTGCGCGGCTCCATCACGACCATGGCGCCCTGGAGCGGCTGGCCTGCCTTGGCGAGAGCGTCACCGATGTCGTGCTCCATCTCGCGGACGTTGTCGGCGACCACGCTCTCGGCGATCGCCTGCATCTCAGGGTCGAGCGTCGTGAAAATGCTGTACCCCTCGCTCTGCAAAACGCGCGCAGGGAACCGTCTGGCCATTTCGCGCGAGACGTAGTCCACGAAGTACGGTGCACGCATTCCGTCGGAGTCCACCGAAGCGACTTCCATCGGCTCGTTGAGCGCCAGCTCGTAGGCAGCGTCGTCGATCGCCCCCTCGTCGTAGAGCCTCGACAGCACGAGGTCGCGGCGCGTTTTCGCGCGCTCGGGGTGCTGGTGCGGCGAGTAGTAGCCAGGCGAGCGGACCACGCCCGCGAGCGTCGCCATTTCGCCGAGCGTGAGCTCGCGCACGTCGCGGTCGAAGTAGAATCTCGCCGCCTCGCCCATGCCGTGGACGGCAGCCGTGCCGCTGTCGCCCATGTGGATCTCGTTCAGGTAGTTGCCGAGGATCTCGCTTTTGGAGAGGCGGCTCTCGGCGACGAGCGCGAGCGCCGCATCGCGAACGCTCCGTCCCGGCGTGCGCCGCCCGGAGAGAACGAAATTCTTCATGAGCTGCTGCGTGATGGTCGAGCCACCGGCACGGGACTCGCTTTCGCTCATGTTCACGGCGAGCGTGCGCGACAGGCCGAAGACGTCGACGCCTGCATGGTCGAAGAAGCGCCGGTCCTCTACGGCGAGCACCGCGGCGACGAGCATCGGCGGAAACTCTTCCAGCTTCAGCACCTGGCGCTGCTCGTACTCGCCGCGTCCTGCGGCCGACAGCAGCGTCGGCTCGAGCTGGAATCCGGTGATCTCGCGATCGCCGTCGCGCATCGAGACGATGCGGCCGGCTTCGTCGAGCTGCATCCGGATGAGCCGGCCCGGCTCCTTCCGGTCGGGGTACTCGAAAGGGTTCAGGAAGATCTCGAAGCGGCGGTCGCCCCTCGAGAACGTGTAGCTGCCGCGTCGCGACGGCGTGCCGCCGGTGCTGCGGTAGCCGAGGCGCTCGATGCGGCGCCGGAACGACTGCGTGTCCACGCGCAGGCTCGGGTAGACTGCGTACGAGTCGCTGTAGATGCGCGCGGGAGCGTCCCAGCGCTCACCCTCGAACTTCGCGAGCAGCTTCTGCTCGATTTGCTCGTACTCCATCCACGTGCCGAGCGCGCCGAGCGCAAGTGTCGGCGGCACGAGAACGAAAGCCAGCGATGCGACGAACCTTCCGGCCGAAAAGGCGCGCCCGCGCGCGCGCTTTTCCAACGAGGCGCGCGAATGCGCGCCGTGTGCATGGCTCACCTCTCACCTCCGGGACTCTCCTCGTCCCCCTCTCCATCCTCACCCTTTCCGTCCGTTCCATCTTTTCCGTCCTGCGCCGAAGGCTTGAGCACGCGGAAGAGCGTCTGGTCCCCGCGCCGGATCAGCACGAGCAGGCCGCGATCGCTGGTGGCCGCATCGAGCTTCTCGCGGAAGCTCTCCGCGTCCTTCACCGGCTCATTGCTCACCGACACGATGAGGTCGCCGGGTTCGAGCCCGGCCGCTGCGGCCGGCGAGTTCCTGGTCACCGACGTGACGACGACGCCGCTCTCGCCCTTTTCGAGGCCGAGTTGTTCGGCGATCTCCGGCGTCACGTCCTGGACGGTCAGGCCGAGGGCCGCCGCGCGCACGGGCTTGGCCGTCTCGGCCTCGTCCATCAGCTTGGCCACTTCGACCTCGACCGTGATCTTGTCGCCGCCACGCATGACGACGAGCGGCGCCGTCTTGCCGACGGGCGTGCTTGCGACGAGCGCAGGAAGATCGGCCGACTTGATGACGTCGGTGCCGTCAAAGCTCACGATGACGTCGCCGACCAGCACTCCGGCCTTCTGGGCCGGGCTCTCCTTGAAGACCTCGGCGACGAGCGCCCCCTTCGGCTCGGCGAGTCCGAGGGATTTGGCGATATCCGCGTCCACGGGCTGGATCTTCACACCGAGCCAGCCGCGCGTGACGTGTCCTTCCTGCTTGAGCTGGGGCACGATCTCGCGCGCCATGTTGATCGGAATCGCGAAGCCGATGCCGATGTTGCCGCCGCCGCTCGAGAAGATCGCGGAGTTGATGCCGATGACCTGGCCCGCCAGGTTGACGAGCGGTCCGCCCGAGTTGCCGGGATTGATGGCCGCGTCGGTCTGGATGAAATCGTCGTAGGGGTTGCGGCGACTGATGCGGCGGCCCTTGGCCGAGACGATGCCGGCGGTCAGCGTGTGGTCGAGCCCGAAGGGATTGCCGATCGCGAGCACCCACTCGCCCACCTTGAGGGAGTCGGAATCGCCGAGCGAGACGGGGACGAGGTTCGCCACGCCTTCGATCTTGATGACCGCGATGTCGGTTTTGGCATCGGCGCCGACGACCTTGGCCTCGACCTCGCTCTCGTCGTGAAGACGCACCACGATCTTGCTCGCGTCCTCGACGACGTGCGCGTTGGTGATGATGTAGCCTTCCTGGTCGAAGACGAAGCCGGAGCCGAGGCTGCGTCGCGGCCCCTGTCCTCCGAAGCCTTCGAAAGGGTCGACCATCTGGCGCCGCTGCGCGTCGGCTTCGTTCTCTTCCGACTCGGTCGAAATGTTCACGACCGACGGAGCAAGCGCGAGAGACAGCGACGAGAAATCCGGGAGGCCTCCGACGACGGGCGTGCCCGTCGGTACCGACACGGGCAGTGCCGCAGGGCGAGGCACCGGAGAGTGCTCGTCGTCACCATGGTGCGCATCGGCATCATCGTTCTCGTCGGGCCCGGACCGAGCAGGCTTCTCCGAGGCCTGCGGCTTCTCCGACCTCTCGATGGCGGCGTGCTCTGCCGCGTCTTCCGACGCGTCCTTGCGCGCCGACATCGTCACCCCGATCCCGATCACCGCCCCGACGAGGAGGCCCGTCACCAACAGCGAGCGCGTCGCCTTCATCCCTTGATTTCCTCTTTCGCGGCGCCGCGGCGGGTTTCGCCGACGTAGCGCATTCTAAGCTCGTAGAGCACTTCCTCGACGAGCTTGGCCTCGTCTTCGGAAAGGTTCCCCTTCGCCTTGTCGGCGAGCATCTCGATCACGCCGATGATGGTCGCGGCCTCGGCGGGATTCTTCTCGATTTTGCTGCCGTCGGGGCTCGGCGCGGCGCCGAGGAACATCAGGGCCTGCGTGGCCAGCCCGATGACGAAGCTCGAAAATGTGATGGGCGGCGTCGCCGCGCCGTCCGGTTTGTCGGTTTGTGGGGACACGGCCTCACATCCTCCTCAGCGGCATCGCCGGAGACTATCAGAACCGCGCGGGCGGATCACCCGCGCTGCTGCAGAACCGCGCGGCTGGAACACCCGCGCTGTTGCGGAGATGCGCCGGCCGATCGCCGCGAGTCCGGCAAGCTTTGACAGCCTCCGGTGTGGTTCCTATCATCCGCCGCCGCTACGCCCCTCTGGCTCCAGACGGACCTTCGCGGCGCCACATGCCTCTTCCTTCCCAGGTCGCAGCCGGTCCCATCGATCTGATCGGCAATACCCCGGTGGTCCGCCTCCAGCGCGTCGCGAAGAGCGGCGCGAAGGTGTTCGCCAAGCTCGACGCCATGAATCCGGGGGGCAGCATCAAGGACCGCATCTGCCTGGCCATGGTCGACGCGGCCGAAAAAGACGGCCGCCTCCGGCCCGGCGGAACCATCGTCGAGCCGACCAGCGGGAATACCGGCATCGGGCTTGCCATGGTGGCGGCCGCACGCGGATACCGGCTCATCCTCACCATGCCGGACACCATGAGCGAGGAGCGTCGCAGCCTGCTGCGCGCGTATGGGGCGGAGATCGTGCTCACGCCCGACAACAAGGGCATGCACGCGGCCGTCGACGAGGCCCGCCGCATCGCCGCCTCGAATCCCGGCTACTTCATGCCCGGCCAGTTCTCGAACCCCGCCAACCCGGACGCACACCGGCGCACCACCGCGCTCGAGGTGCTCGCGCAGTGCCCCCGCCTCGATGCCTTCGTGGCGGGCGTCGGAACCGGTGGTACCATCACGGGCGTGGGCAGCGTGCTCAGGAAGGAACGCCCCGGCGCGAAGATCGTCGCCGTCGAGCCGGCCGCTTCGGCCGTGCTCTCGGGCGGCGAGCCCGGTCTGCACCGCATCCAGGGGATCGGCGCGGGCTTCGTGCCCGACAACCTCGACCGAAGCGTCATCGATCGCATCGAGACCGTGACCGACGACGAAGCCGAAGAGATGACGCGCCTGCTCGCGCGCGACGAAGGGCTTCTCGTCGGCGTCTCGTCCGGCGCCGCTGCGACCGCCGCCATCCGCGTGGCCGCAGAGCTCGACGCGAACGCCGTCGTACTCTGCATGCTCTGCGACGCGGGCGAGCGCTACCTGACGACCAACATCTTCGATACCGGCGGCGGGCTGTGAGTCCCTCCGGCCTTCCTGCGGCGGACGCCCTCCCCTCGCGAGCGAAACTCCGGGAGGTCCTCGGCGGGATGGGCTCGGCGGTGATCGCGTTCTCGGGCGGCGTGGACTCGACGCTCGTCGTACGCGCGGCGGCCGATACGCCGGGCCTTCGCTTCGTCGCCCTCACGACCAGCTCCTACACGAACACCGACGACGAAGTCGCCGAGGCGCGGCGCCTCGCGCGAGAGATCGGGGCGGAGCACCTCGTCGTGGACGTCGACGAGCTCCAGACGCCGGGATATGCCGAGAATCCCGCGCACCGATGCTACCTGTGCAAGCAGACGCTCTATCCGGTCTGCGAGGACGTGGCGCGCGCGCGCGGCTTCGCGTTCGTCGCCGACGGCGTCAACACGGACGACCTCTCGGACTACCGGCCGGGGCTTCGCGCGGCGAGCGAGCACGGCGTGCGGCATCCTCTCGTGGAAGCGGGGCTTTCGAAGAACGACGTGCGCGCGCTGTCGCGCTTTTACGGGCTCGAGACCGCAGAAAGGCCGGCGTCGCCGTGCCTGTCGTCGCGCTTTCCTTACGGCACGGCGATCACCCGCGACGGGCTCGCGCGAGTTGCGGCGGCGGAAGCGGCGCTGAAAAAGCTCGGGTTCGTGGAGCTGCGCGTGCGCCATCTTGGAGAGACGGCGCGCGTGGAAGTGGCGGCCAGCGAGCTGCAGCGCCTTCAAGAACCCGACGTACGCCGAAATGCCGAGATGAAACTTCGCGCCGTCGGCTTCTCCGAAGTCGTGTTCTCCGAAGTGGCGTTGCGTTCCGGCAGCCTGAACGACGCCCTGGGTATCCTGCGCGCGCCGGGCTGAACCGGCTCTGCTTCAAACGGCGTGGTGCCCACGCCGGATCAGTTCGGCCGCCAGCACGAGGTCGTGCGGGTGAGTCACTTTCGGATTGGGTCCGGCAGACGCGACAATATGGACGGGATGTCCGCTGGCCTCGACGAGGGCGGCGTCATCCGTGTAGTCGCGGCCTTCCCGGCCCGCCGCAAGGTGGGCTTCGTGGAGAAGCTCGCGGCGGAAGGCCTGGGGCGTTTCGACGAGCCACAGCTTCGCTCGATCGAGTGCGAACGATCCGCCGCCATCGACTTCGCTTCGCACGCTGTCGCTGGGCCGCGACGCGACGGTTGCCGCGCCGAAGTCCCGCGCCGCCGCCAGTACGGCCTTCACCGACTCGATTGCGACAAGAGGGCGCGCAGCGTCGTGGACCGCGACGATCCGGGCTTCGCTTCCGAGCGCCGCGACTCCGGCTGCGACCGACCGCTGACGTGTCACGCCTCCCGGAATCACGCGCACGAGGCCGAGCCGGGCCGGCGCGGTCGCGCCGGCCTCCTCGAAGCGGCTCAGCGCGCCTTCGGGAGCGAGGATGACCGTCTCGAGGAACGCGGAGGCCGACGCGAGGCGGTCGAGCGTGCGGCAGAGCAGCGGGACGCCGTCCAGCTCGACAAGAGCCTTGGGAACTCCCACGCCGAGCCTCTCGCCGCTGCCGGCGGCTGGAATGACGAGCGCAACCTTCACGCTGGGGCTATCTAACCTGCCCGCCCGAAAATCAGGAGCGACACTCCCGGGGCCCTATTCCGTCTGGCAAAGACCGCTGCAGCCGTCGCCGTCGACGGTGTTCCCGTCGTCGCAGGTCTCGAGGTCGTCCACCTCCAGGTTGCCGCAGATCGGACATCCGGCTCCTCCGATGACTTCGAGTACCGCAGACGGCGTGATCGATCCGTCGAGCGCCGGGGGCTTGTCTGCGGTGCGGTAGCGGAGGCGATTGATTCCTTCCGGCGTCTCGATGCTGCTGCCCGCCAGCGTTCGCATGCTCTCGCGGGCGGTGATCGTCGTCGTACCCCTGGATGAATTGAACACGCGCGCGGACGCAGTCAGGTCGACCCGGCAGGCATCGATCGACGCTTGCGACTCGTTTCCTAGGAGAGAAAGCGAACCCGACAGCGAAAGGTTCCCGTCCGACACGAGTACGAGCTGATTCAACTCACCCGACGTCTCGAGCGTCCCCGCGACGTCGAGCCGCTCCCCGCCATAGACTTCGACCATACCCCCTTCGAAGTCCGCGTGTGCGGCGAGAATGGCAGATGCTCCGATCGTGGTCGCGCCGAACGCTTCGATCGCCACGAACCCTGCCGCGGTTTCCGGACCAGGCCCCGACGCGTGCGCCTGCCCGTCGAACACCAGGTCCCCCACTGCAAAGACGGCGATGTCGCCGCCATAAGCCCGGTTCGCTCCGTCCGCGACGATGCCGACCGACTCGGCAATGAAGATATCGCCCTCCGCGCTCAGGTCGACGACACCACCGTCGCCGGCGTCGCCGAAGCGGTTCTGGTGACCGCTCGCTTCGATCCGGAGTCTGGACTCCAGCGTTGCTGCGCCGATCGACAGATCGCGGCCCGCGATCACCAGGATCTCGCCGCCGAATCCCCCGCCGCTCCTCGCGTCCGCGTCGATCGAGCTCTCGAGGAAAATGTCGCGTCCCGATTCGGCGTCCAGAGTGCCGCCGTCGAAGTCTCCGCCCCTCAGGTCAAGCTTCCCCGATACCGAGATGTCCTCGGACGCGCGGATCTCGACGTCCCCGCCCGTGCTGGAGACACCGCCCCGCGCCCGCACCTGGCCGGCGATTGTCACGCTGCCGTCGTTCGCTGCCACGTCCAGCTCTCCGCCATCGCTGTCCCCGGACGTTCCGGAGAGATGGATCGGCCCGAGCAAGGCCACGGATCCCGCTGCTTGCAGTTGCACGAAGGCCGGAAACCGCGAACGACCACGGATCTTCCCGTCGATGGAGATCGAGGCATCGCCGATGCTGCAGGTGCCGAGTTGGCAGTCCGCGTTCGAGGAGCAGTCGACCGTGTCGTACGGCCGACTGGAACAGGTGAGCTGGGCCGGGCACGGCCCGACGTCACAGTCGGCATTCGTCTCGCAGGCGACGTTCAGATTGCGGAAACAACGGCGGCGCAGGAGGTTGCAAGCGCCGAGCTGGCAGTCGCTGTCCTCGTTGCAAAGCGCCACCGGAGCCTCCGCGCAGCGCCGGGTGCCGCAGGCGCCGAGATCGCAGCCGGAATCCTCGAGGCACGGGTAGCTCGATCCGGAGCATTGTCGCCGCGCATGAATGGCGATCGTCCCGCTGTCGAGCTCCCCATTGCGGAACCCGACGGCATCGATCGCAGTACGCGAAGTCGCGTCGAACGATCCGCAGTAGATTCGTCCGCTGTTTGCGCCGAAGTCGAAGCTGCCGCTTCCGGTCACCGCCACGTCACGGGTACCGAAGTCCAGCACCGCTCCGTTCTCGACACGTACGACCTCGGTGACTTCACAAGGGTTGTCGAGGGGGCCGCACACATCGTCGGCCGAGTTCGCCGTGAGCGCGAACGCCGACGGCGCGACCGGCGATGCGAGCATCGTGGCTGCGACCAATCCGGTCAGTAGAGCGCCTGCCGGAAACGCCCGGAGAACGTGGGTGCGGCGAAAACCGGCTATGCAACTTGCGCGCAAAGGTCGCTCCCTGCGGGTGCGCATTCGCCTCGAGGGGCGGTCGCACCCTGTGTGCTTGGTTGGCAGGCTTAGACCGCGAAGCCGGACCAGTGGCAAGGCAGAATCGGACACGGGTGCGGTGCGCCGGACGGCGGTTGTGAATCCGATCGCTTCGGGCGAGCTCCGTCCTCCGAAAAAGAAAGGCCGAAAGCGTTCGCTTTCGGCCTTTGCCAGTGCGCGCTCCGCGCGTCAGTGTCCCGGCACGCGCTCCGCGCGTCAGTGTCCCAGGACGCGCGACAGCACGTCAGTGCCCGAAGATCGTCTTCAGCTCTTCCATGATGTTCTCCTCGGTGTTGGACTTCGCGATGGCGAGCTCCTTCACCAGGAGGTTGCGGGCCGTGTCGAGCATCTTGCGCTCGCCGAAGCTCAGCTCCTTGTCGCCCTTCAGCATGAAGAGGTCGCGAAGCACTTCGGCGATCTCGAGCACGGAGCCCGTCTTGATCTTCTCGGTGTACTCGCGATAGCGGCGATTCCACGTGGCCTGGTCGACCGTGACGCGCTTCTCGCGAAGGACTTTGTAAACCTTGGTGACCATGTCCTTGCCGATCACGCGGCGAAGGCCGACCGACTTGCACTTGCTCGTCGGGATCATGATCTTCATGTCGGAGTCGATGATGCGCAGCGAGTAGAAGATCGCGCTGGCTCCGGATATGGTGCGGGTCTCTACTTCTTCGATGATGCCCACTCCATGAGCGGGATAAACGACCTTGTCTCCAACCTTGTAGTCCAAACTGACCTCCATCATCGAAGCGCAGGGGAAAAGCCCCCGAACTTTAGCTGCGCTCTTCTGCAGGGTCAATCTGGCTTATGCGAGCCTTGGCTTGCCGCGGGCGTGAGGCGTCGGAAACCGTCGCGTGCGCACGCTCGACAGCGCGCGTATCGGGACGTGCTCCCGATGGGCCGGAGATGCACGGCGTAGCTGAAAATACAGGGCTTCGTGACTACAGCTCTTCGCTGTCCCGGCGTTCAGGCCGCGTACTGCCGCTCGATCGAGGCGCGCAAGGTCAGGCGTCGAGGCTTCCGATCACGCGTTCGAGCGACGTCTCGCCGAGCCCGGCGAGCACGTCTTCGATCTCGCCTGCAATGCGCGCGACCGCGTGCGGATCGTAGAGAGACGCGGTCCCGATTTCGACGGCGCGAGCTCCGGCCATGAGGAATTCGACGGCGTCGCGGCCGCTCATGATCCCTCCGGCACCGACGACCGGAATGCCGACAGCGCGCGCCGTCTGCCAGACCATGTAGAGCGCAACAGGCTTGATCGCCGGGCCGGACAGTCCGCCGGCGCCGTTGGCAAGCGCGGGCTTTCTCGTTTCCACGTCGACGACGAGACCGCGAAGCGTATTGACGAGCGAGACCGCATCGGCGCCCGCTCCTTCGGCCACCTTCGCGATCTCGGTCACGTCGGTGACGTTCGGAGAAAGCTTCACCCACAAACGCCGCTTCGTGCGGCGCCGCACCGACGAGATGACTTCCTCCGTCAGGCGCGGATCGGCCGCGAGCACCCCGCCCCATTCGTGCTTGTGGGGGCACGAGAGGTTGAGCTCGAGCGCGTCGATGCCGTCTGCACCTTCGAGCGCTTCGACGACGCGCTCGAAGTCGGGCGTCGTGTTGCCCCAGCAGTTGACGATCACCCGCGGGCCGAACGTGCGAAGGCGCGGCAGCTTTTCCTCGAGGAAGGCCGCGACGCCGATGTTCTGGAGGCCGATGGCGTTGAGCATGCCGCCCGGCGTCTCGACCATGCGCGGCGCCGAGTGCCCCTTCGACGGATCGGCCGACAGGCCCTTGACCGGATATCGATAGAGCTGGCGGAGCGTGATCATGGCGGTGCGGATGAGGAGGTCGGATGTCTGCATGCCGAGCGCGGCGCCGGGCACCGGCAATAAGTCGTTCACCGGGGGCGGCATCACCTGCTTGAAAA
>CAYYVZ010000167.1:0-10517 GCA_964475235.1 uncultured Myxococcales bacterium
CAACTCCCCGCCGCTCACGATGACGAACGACGGGACCAACGGCTATCTGATCGACGAGTTCTCGAACGACTTCAAGAAGTGGAATCTCGCCACCGGTCAGGTTTCGTTCGGGCACGCCTCGTATCGAACCGACACGTGGTGCCAGGCCGACGAGTGCTGGGGCGACGGCTTCTTCGATCCGAGGCTGGTCGCGACGGGCGAAGCGTCGGACGGAAATGATAACGGGATTCCGGACGATCCGGTGGGTTACTCGGCCGCACAGGAATCCGTCGTCGTCGACAACGTCGGCCGCGTCTGGTTCTCGCAGGGCGGAACGCTCTTCTACAACGGGCTTGCCGCCAACCACAGCCGCATCGTTTCGTACGATCCTCGCATCACTTCCGGGAGTCCCTACCGCGTCTACAACATCCCCTGGGACAACAACCAGATTGCCGGGATCGCGTGGGATTCCTATCGCAATCGCCTCTGGTTCGTGAGCCTGCCGCGCGGCTCCGGCGGAGACTGCTCGACGAGGCTGCTTCCCGCCCGCCTCACGAGCTTCAACCCCGACACCGTCGCTGCGGCCGTGTACGCCGAACCCTTCTCGTTCAAGAATCGGGCAGCCGCCGTCACCTGCAACGGCGGATCACTCACGTACGACCACGCGGCGTCGCTGGCGTCGTCCAACTACTGGAACCAGGCGAAAGTCGTCACCGTCGGCCAGCCGGGTACGTGCAGCAACGTCCCCTCGCAGGCCTGCTACACTCCCAACGACTGCGTGCTGGGCGAGTACGTTTATCCGAACAACGGACAGGCGAGCAGCACGACGTATTTCCATGAATACCCGCTCGCGCTCGTCGACCTGCCGTACGGCCCCTGCACGGTTTATTTCGGAGTCGGTTCGGTGGGCCACCTCGCCGTCTCGTCCACCGATCATTCGATCTGGTTCACGAATTTCTTCGGATCCGATCCGGTGAACGCCTCGAACGTGGACGCCGGCGGCGAACAGTTCCTCGTGCGCTTCGATCCGGACGCGAGCCCGTCCACGCGTGAACGTCACTATCCGATCTACAACTCGAATATCCTCCAGAACGGCCCCTGGGAGATCGCCGAGGCGGCAGACGGAGACATGGTCTTCACGCTCGACAGCGCGTACTCGATCGGACGCTTCAACGCTTCTCGCGTCGACGACCCGCTCTGCCTGTCGCTGACGTCTCCCACGGCGAACTGTGCCACGACGGCGCATCCGACGTGTCGCAATCCCTGCATCGACGTGAAGACGCCGGTCGGGTTCGCCCAGCCCCAGAACGCGCACAGCCTGGTCGAAGACGAAGCCGGGAACGTGTGGATGACGCTGTACGGCTTTACGACCGATCCCCGATACCACAGCACGGTCGGATATCTGCGCGCGGATCGCAGCGGCATCGTCATGTTCCCGACCCCCTCGCTCTACGAAGACTCGTCCGGCCAGGATTACTGCTGGGAGGATCCGTTCCGGGATTTCTCCGGAGGCGGGATCACCGTCAACAAGCAGAACGGCGACGTCTGGTTCACTGATTACTGTCGCAGACGCATCGGACGCCTCCGCAAGGTGTGCGAGTGATCGTCATGAGCGAGAGAACAACCGTGAACCAGACCCATCCCGGCAGGATCGAAAGGAATGGACGAGTCATGAACGATCAACGCCATTCGCTCCGGTTTGCCCGACAGCTCCTTCTGGCGTGCGGCGCTTCGATGCTCCTCGCGAACATCGCCGAGGCCGCTCCCAAAGTGGTCGAACCCATCGTGGCCATCGTGAACAATCCCGAAATTCCGTCCGCCACCGAACCCGAATTCGTTCTGGCGGCCATCAACGGGTCGGGATTCGGAAGTCCGGTGTCGGGCTCGAAAGTCCGGCTGAAAGACCTCGTCCAGTCGCCGAACATGATGCACGAGTGGTCCTCGCAGCACTCTCGCGTCGTGGTCTGGTCGGACACGCGAATCGTCATCAAACTGCCGCCCCAGTTCCAGTATCCGCGCATCTGGGTGCGGCTCAGCAACGGCTCGGAGACCGAACCGGTCCTGGCCGAGCGCTACGAGTACAACTACTTCGACACGAACTCGGGAGGCAGTGGCAATCCGTATCCCGTCGCGCTCGCGACCAACGACACGACGACCGGCTTCCTCAACGAGCAGTGGCACACCGGCCTGAAGAAGTGGAACCTCGCGACCGGCGCGGTCTCGTCCATCGGCACGGTCCCGACCTGCCCGAGCCCCGGCTGCTTCGCCGTGCAGCTCTTCGGCACCGATCAGCGCACCAATGTCAGCGTGATCGGCGACTCGGCGATGGTGGACCCGAGCGGCACGGCATGGTTCGTCGAAGGAGGATCCGGCAACTACACGGGCGTGCAGCCCAACCACAGCCGTATCGTCTCGTACCTCCCCGACGGCACTTTCAAGATCTACAACATTCCGGGAGACGACAACGAAATCTCGGGGCTCGCCTGGGACGACGCAACCCAGCGCGTCTGGTTCGCACAGCGGGCTCGCTGGCGCTGCATCGGATACGCGTGCGCGACCGCGCAACCGGCCAAGATCGTCAGCTTCAAACCTTCGGCGATCGCCCACGACAACAGCTTCGACTTCGTTGCTGCCGTGGGCTCGGAGACCTGCGACGGAGGTTCGCTCGGCGCGGCTCCCAGCACCCCTCCGACCGTGGGAACGTGCCACTCGAATCCGTGGCGCAGCTGTTTCACCGCGCACGACTGCGTGCTCCTCTCGCAGGTCTGCCCCGCCGGAGCGACGCAGGCCACCGACACGGCCTGCTTCCACGAGTACCCGATCGCCAATTCGACGCAGATCTCGCAGCTCGCGGTGGTTCCCGGCGGCAACGCCTTGTGGTTCGCGAATCACTGGGCCAGCACTGCGAACATCGGCCGCCTCAACATGGCGACCGGGGCCGCGACGACGTACCCCCTGCACTGGACGACCCCGGGGATCTTCGCGTTCGGGCCCTGGAGGATCCGCGTGGCCGCGAACGGCGATGCGCTGTTCTCCCATCCCGCGCGACACACGGTCGGCCGGTTCGACGTCTCTCTCGTCGACGATCCGATCTGCACTTCCCTCACGTCGCCGACGACGAACTGCACGACGTCCCCGAACACCACGTGCGTCAACCCGTGCATCGACGAGCGCGTTCCCCCCGGCTTCACGACGGTCAGCCAGACCGTCTCGAATGTTGCGGAAGACCTCCAGGGCCGCGTCTGGTTCAATCAGGGCGGCCTCGTTGCGGACAACAAGTACGCGTCGTCCGTGGGGTTCTGGAAGGGAGACCGGACGTCCGTCGTGCTGTTCCCGTCCCCGCAGATCTACGCCGGCAACAGCAGCTCGTGTACCATACTGGGCGGGCCCGCCTTCTACGGATTCTCGGGCGCAGACATCACCATCAACCGCGACAACAACGAGGTGTGGTTCGCCGACTACTGCCGCAAACGAATCGGGCGCATCCGTCCGGCGGAGAACGAGGTCTGCGTTCCGTAGTCCACCGGCACGCGACAAAAACGGAGGGCCGGTCGTAAGACCGGCCCTCCTTCATTTCGGGCTGCAGGTGGGCGCGATGCTCAGATGCACTCCTCGTTCTGGTCCGGGCAGATCTGGTTCGAGAAGGCGGCGCGCCGCGTTCGGTCGGCCCCTCGTCGAGCACGCCGAGCTCCTCGCGTTCCCCACCGTGCTCGTCGAGAACGTCTACGTGCTGCCGGCATTCCCGAGCTGTTCCAGGCCAGGATCGTGAGCCTGCGCGACCGCTTCCGGACGCGGCCGTACTTCCATTCGTGAATTTGGTCGTCAGTCCTGCGAGCAGACGTTCCCGTCGCCGTCGTCGTTGAAAACGACGTACCAGGAGGGAAGGGTCAGTTGCAGGAAGCGGGGGGCAATCCCACGTGGTGTCCGCAGCAGGTTCCGCCCACGTCGTCCGAATTCATTCCGTCGGGACAAATGGTGGCGCCCCAGCGGACCATATAGAGCTCGGCGCCCGACAACACGGCTCCCGACAAATCCGCGTCGCCAAAACCCGTATACTGCATCGACGCGTTGGTGAAGTCGGCGTTCGACAACTCTCCGAACTCGAACCCCACCTTGCCGATTTCGGCACCCGCAAAATCTCCACCGGGAAGATAGGCCGAGAAACTCGCGACCGAGGTAAACACCAGGCCGTACGTCGTCAGAGGTGACCCGGTATAGGCGTCGGCGCACACCATTTCCGTGGCGCTACGGTTGAGGCGAGAGATGAGATCTTCTGCGCACTTCTCTCCGTAGTAGGGAGAGCTGATCAAGGATCGATGCCCGAACTTCCCTGCCTTCATCGAGGATGCGCGCTCCGCAATCGTCAACGACAGCGGCGGCGTGAACACTTCGGATGCTCTACTTGTGCTCAGGAAGAGCGTCGGCCAGGACGTCGCACTTCCGTGCAACGGATTCGTCGACCAGTACGCGCAGTGCAGCGCCGAGATCGCTGCGACGCTTAGGGCGTCGGCCGGGTGCAAGTAGGCGCTGGTTGGAGGGCCGGGCTCGTCAGCTGGTCTGCGCGAAGCCGGCGCAACTCTCAGCGACAGGCGCAAACCCGCTTGTCCTCTTCGTAGGCGCCGACGCCCGTTGTCTTCGGTGAGGCGCAGCGCGCGCGGTCGAGCCCCTCGACGAGACATCCCACCGGGTACGTGCAGGAGAACGAGGGATAGGTGAGTCCCGAACCCGGCGCGCTCAGGAGGTCGAGAAGCTCCTCGCAGGCGCCGTCGGTGCCCTCGCTGCCGGCGATGCTCGCGGTGGCGGAGTCGTATGTCAGGCAGTGGCTGGCGCAGACCTCGTTACAACTCTGCCCGAAATCCCCGAGGTACCAGCACGCACCGTCGTAGTTGACACCGGCGCAGGCTTTCTTGCAGGCGCAGATGCGCGAGGAATCCGAGTCGGACGCGATCGACGTGGTCGCGGGGGTCGAGCAGCGTCCACGCAGTCCCGAGTCCACCACGCAGCCGAGCGCGACGTCGCAGTCGAACGAGCCGTACTCCAGACCGGTTCCCGGGGCGTTCAGGCGGTCCATGATCTCCTCGCAGTTCTCGTCGGAGCCTGCGCTGCCCGCGACGTTCTTGGTGGCCTCGTCGTACTGCTGCCCGAAGCCGAAACAGACTTCGCTGCAGCTATCGCCCGGTCCGCCGAGTACCCAGTCGAGCGGCACGGCGGAAGGGTGTGGGCGGAGTCGGTGCCGGGCGAAGGGGCGACGTTCCGGTTCGCGCTGCCGCGGTCCCAGGTCGAGCGTGCGAAGCAGTGGAGTGCCGGGCTGGCGAGGGACGAACGCGGCGAGACCAATTGCGATCCGTAGGGAGCGCGAAACGCCGCGCGGAGGCTGTAGCCTGAACGCGAGAGTCTACGTGCAGGCGAGATATTGCCGCGGCCCGAGCGGCTGTGCCGCTACATGGGTCGTTCGGCGCTTGCCACCGAGCGCCTCGAGCGAGCGGACCGGCCCCGGCCTTCACGCGGAAGTCCGGGGCCGGCTTGTTGCGGTCCGACGGGGCTCCTTACCGAGCGCAGGACGCCACGCCCGCATCGATCGATGCTCGTGCGAACACTCTTGAACCTGCAAGGCAGCTGCCAGAACCGTTCCAACCCGGACCCGATCCGAGCACGGGAACCCGGTCCGGGTTCTGATCCTCGCCCTCGGCCTCTCAGACGGAAGCACGAGGGGGACGGGGCGGAAGAGCTGCTGGGCAACCCGAGGGAACCAGCGGACACCTCCAGCGCTTGGTTACCGCAGCCGAGCAGAATGCGACCCAGTGTCGTCGGCGAATCGAGTTGTCACGGAATGGGGTAGCTCATTGTGCAAGGAGCCAGCGACACGGTCCCCGTGAGCCCAAAGCTCGACACCGAGGTTCCTCCACCGTAGCTGTACTCGTACTCGAAATCGCCGCCGGAGAGCGCCGGGTACGGGATGTCGGCGCTGCCCACGATCACCGCGCCGTTCGAGTGCGAAGTCCAGAGAACGCGCGTCGCGTTTCCGGCCGAATTCGTGCAGGCCGTCACGCTAACCGCGCCGTTCTGGCTCACGTAGTACGCGCCTTTGGCAATGGAGCACTTGCCCGGTTTGGGTGCCTTGAGGCCCTTGGCAACGATGATCCCGTTCCCCGTGTCCAGGCAGGAGTCCCCGGCCCACGCGGTCCCTTCGGCAGCCGCCATCACTAGAGCCATCGCAACGATTGCTTTCCTCATGATCGATCCTCCTTTCTTTCGGTAGGTTAACGCGGCCTCGTCGCCCCGGCGCGGCCCTCGCGGACCAGCCCCTTGGGCTGCTCAGGCCGGGGACCATCCCCGGCCCAGCCTGCGTTCAGTGGACCCATAATCCCAAGGTCGGCCTTAGGCGTCTGGAAAGAACATGGAAAGTTTCAGGAAATCGGTCCCGACGGCGGGCCGGCCGCTATCCGGCTGCAGCCACCCGAACGGCAGTGGGTAAGTGGGGGCCGGGCGGCCCGGCAGCGTCGAGCCCAGCGTGACGGCCAGCGCCGAGCTGGGTTGCATGACGTACAGACTCAGGCTCTCGGCTGTAGGCCGTCGCGGCCGACGTTACTTCGAGGAGGCCGCTTGAATTCCCCAGCCTCTATAGCGCCCATGTACAGGTGTCCGGTTTCTCCCATTTAGAAATGTCCGGTTCCGGGCCGCACGGTTGGCGTGACGGAGCGCGTGACCTTAGCCGTGTTTTCGAGTTCGGTTCGATGCTCTCGTTCTCGTACCCGCGCCGTATGCCGGCACGACGAAGCCTTCGGCGTGGCATCATCGGCAAGCGTCAAAGGCGCATGCCAGGGCGCAGAAACGATCCTCGTCTCCCTGCACGACTTGTGCGGTAAGTCGGGCTGTCGCGGTTCTCATCGGGCCGGCGCCTCGGGCTGGCAGCTCTGGACCCAACTCGGGAAGGCGCCTAGGCTCGCCGGCGACCGGAACAAACCCGTGCCCGGGCCGTCTCCGGCATAAAAAGGAGCCCCCAATGATCAGAAAGGCCAGAAGATTTACCCCTGTTCTGCTGACTCTCGCCGGATTCCTGCTCGGCGCCGGTACGGCCGCGGCCGGCCTGGCCGAAGGCGATCACCACATGTGTTACAAGTTCAAGGATGTAAACGAGGTCGCGGGCCCCGACATTGTCGCGATGTTCGGAGGCGTCAGTTGCGATTTGAAGGTGAAAGCAAAGTACTGGTGCAACAGTTTCGCGCGGGATAACGACGACGATGTCCGCGGTGGACCGGTGGGCCAGACGGTCTGCTACAAGGTCAAATGCGCCGACTCCGGCGGAACGATTACGAACCTGATTCTCGACACCTTCGTCGGCACTCACGGTGCCTCGGCCATCGACTTCGACAAGCCGAAGTTCGTCTGTGCGCCGATCGGCAGCGACTGATCGACGGCGCGGGCCGACGCCGCGCTCGTCGGTCGCGGGAAGCGCTGGGTGGGCGCCCAGGATGAAGCGCTCACCCAGTTCCTGCGCCCGCGGGCGAGTTCCCGTCCGAGTGAACTGACCAGAGCTTCGCCCGAATAGGGCAGGACGGGCGGAGGCCATGCTTCCGGGACCCCGCTTGAAGCACCTATCCGCTGGGGACTTCGCTCGGCGCCTCGGAAGAAGCCGCAGTCGCTGCGCCGCGGCCTTTACAACCGGCGGCTACGCCGCAGCCTCTCCATCCGGCGGCTTACGCCGCCTTCTGCAACTCGCACGGCATGCGCTTGATGCCGTGGATGAAGAAACTCAGCAGGCGCGCGGGCGGTGCGGAGATCTCGAGGTTCGGCAGCCGCTTGAAAAGCTGGCGGAACATCACGGTGATCTCGCGGCGCGCAAGATGCGCGCCCATGCAGAAGTGGGGGCCGGGGCCGCCGAAGCCGACGTGCTCGTTCGGCGTACGGTCTACACGGAAATCGAAGGGATCCGCGAAGATCTTTTCGTCGCGATTGGCCGAGTTGTACCACATCACGACCTTCTCGCCTTCGGTGATCTTCTGGCCGGAGATCTCCGTGTCGCGCGTCGCCGTGCGGCGGAAGTGAATGACGGGCGAGGCCCAGCGCACGATCTCCTCGACGGCCGTCGGCGCGTACTTGTGGAAGTCCGACATCCACAGGCGCTTCTGGTCGGGGTAGTCGCAAAGCGCCTTCATGCCGTGGCTGATCGCGTTGCGTGTCGTTTCGTTTCCGGCGGCGACGAGCAGCACGAAAAACGAGCCGATCTCCTGGTCGGTCAGTCGCTCGCCGTCCACCTCGGCGTGGATGAGCGCGGACGTGAGGTCGTTGGTCGGTTTCTCGCGGCGGAAGCTCGCGAGGTCCTGCATCAGGTTCGAAAGGTCGGCGCCCGCCTGGAGCAGCGCGGGGATGACGGAGAGGGGATCGGGAACGTACTCGGGGTCGCCGGCGCCGAGGATGATGTTCGTGCGGTCGAACACCATTTTGTAGTCCGAGTCGGGAATTCCCATCATGTCGCAGATGATCTTGAGGGGCAGGGCGGCGGCGATCTCGCCCACGAAGTCGCACGAGCCCTTCTCGATCACGTCGTCGATGATCTGGTCGGCGGCCGTCTCGACGCT
Organism: uncultured Myxococcales bacterium; assembly: GCA_964475235.1. Taxonomy (GTDB): domain Bacteria; phylum Desulfobacterota; class Binatia; order UBA1149; family CAITLU01; genus DATNBU01. The sequence continues at coordinate 8,559 of CAYYVZ010000167.1, forward strand.
GCCTTCGACCTGCCTCAGCATTGCGGGCGTGAAGCCCTTGGAGACGATGCGGCGAAGGCGCGCGTGCCTCGGATCGTCCATCACGATCATCGAGCCGAAGAACTCGCCGAAGTCGGGCGGCTGGTCGATGATGTTCACGCCGCCGCGCGCCGACGAGAAGATCTCGGGGTTGCGGCTGACGTGCAGCACGTCGGCGTGGCGGGTCAGCGACCAGTAGCCGGGACCGGTGGTGAGACCGGGAACGTCGGGCTCCTTGAAGTAGCGGATCGGGGCTTCGTCGCGCAGCGTCTTGAAGGCGCCTTCGCGCTCCTCGAGCGGACGCTCCCAGAAATCGAAGGCGGACAGGTCGATCTGGTCGAGGGGCAGGACCTGACGAGGTTTCATCGACGACTCCTTTCTGGCCGATGCCGGCGCGCGCAAAGACAGGCCAGAGCGTGCCCGTAATGCACGTTCTTGCAACCCGCGCCCGGTGCGGGCGCGCAGGTCAGGAGGGTGGGCAAACACGGGACGCATCCGGTCCGCGCGCCGCGCGGAATGGGATTCCGATGCCTGCGAGCGCGCCGACGTATTCGGGAGGACGAATGTGGTGATGGACGTCGATGCGCCCGCTCGCGTCACTTTCCCTCGCTGGAATCGGCGATGAGGGGATGGCGGTCGCTTGCGGCCGAGTCTCCCCACAGAATCTTCGCGAGCGTGCGATTGAGGTCCGCCAGTCCGGCTTCGTCGAGAGCCTGCCACTGCTCGCGGTGGAGATCGCGGATCTCTTTCGTGAGCCTCACGAAAACGTCGCGTCCCGCGTCCGTCAGGCGCACGAGCACCACGCGCCGGTCGCTCGGCGAGGCCAGCCTCTCGATGTAGCCGAGATCGGTGAGGCGATCGGCGAGCCTCGTGGCGTCCGACGCGCGGTTGAGATGACCGTCGACGATCGCGCCCATCGGAACGCCTTCGGGCGAGTGGCGCCGCGCGAGGAACCAGAGGAACGCGTAGTGCGACATCGCGATCTTCTCGGTCTTGCAGATCCGGTCGATCTGCTCCGTGAACTTGCGCGACAGGAGGTAGAGGTTGATGTAGGTCTCGCGGCCCAGCTGGTCGATCGCGGGCTCGCGCAGGCGGCTCGGCTTCTTCGAGTCGGCGTCCTTGGGCAGGGTCTTTTTCGGCATTTCGGTTTTCGTTCCTGGTCGCCCGGTCTTCGACTTCGGCAGGGCCGGCTTCGCGCCCGGATTGTTCGTCATTGTGGATGTCCTCTCAACGCGGAGACGTGCGTCACGCGGCCAGTTCGCGCTGCAGGACGCGGGCGAGGGCGCTTCGCAGCTCGCCGCCCGCGTCGGTGGTGGCGGCCCCGAACGAACGCCAGGCCACATACCGGTCCGGGCGCACGAGGATCGCTCCGTCGGCGCCGATCTCGCGCCTTTGCAGCCAGTGACACTGAACGTCGAGGAGGTCGCCGCCGGCCGCGCCCGCCGTGTAGACGTCGATCGGAAGGTTGTGGCGGCGCGCGAGCTCGCGGGCTGCCTCGCACCACGGCCTGCCTTCCTCGCCGGCGATCAGCGTGAATCGGCCGGGCCGGACCATGTGAAGGATGGAGCGGCGCGCGCCGCAGGGGTCCTCGATCCAGACGTGCGGCAACGGATGCCCGGGCCGCGTGCTGGGAACGTAGACCTTGACGGGATCGACGTTCGCCGGCTCGTCGCTGCCGTCGTCGACGACCGCGCGCGAAGCAGAAACCGGGTACGTGTAGCCGTACTCGATGTTGTGCTCGCGGAACTCCATCGCCTGGGTCGCAAAAATCGCGCGCGTGGCAAGGCGGTGCTCGCGGCTTTCGGGTTCGTCGTCGAGCGCGCGCTCGAGAGCCGCCCAGTTCTCCTCGACGGTAGCGCTCGGCATCAGACCGATCTGCTCGCCGATCGAGAAGTGGTTGAACGCGCTCTCGACCGAGCGCTGGACGTTGCGGGCGACGAC
>CAYYVZ010000168.1:0-10513 GCA_964475235.1 uncultured Myxococcales bacterium
GACGCCGGTCTTGTAGTGGGCGCTCTGCGGGCAGTAGCCGCAGTCCTCGGGGCAGCCGCCGGTCTTGATCGACAGCAGGCTGCAGAGCTGAACCTCGCTCGCCGCATGGTTCTCGCGATGGACGGCCTGGGCGCGGAAAAGCAGGTCGTTCAGCGGCAGATCGTGGATCGAGCGAGCCTCGGCGAGGGTCCAGTCGTGGCGCAGCGTGGTGTCGGACATGCGGGCTCCTGTAGCGGGGCAGGGCCGGCGAGGCAATCGTCAACCCTGCGGCCTGCGGCGGGGTTTACCGCTCGCCCGTCACACGCGGTTTTCGCGTCCCTCGGCAGCGGCGGGTATGACGCCATCGGAGCGAGCCATCGACACCCCGCAAGGAGCCTCATGATCTACGACAGCATCCTCGACACCATCGGCCGCACCCCCGTCGTGCGCCTCAACCGTATCGCGCCCTCCCACGTGACCGTCTACGCGAAGTGCGAGTTCTTCAATCCGCTCGCGTCGGTGAAGGACCGCCTGGCCATCGCCATCATCGAGGACGCCGAGCGCTCCGGCGCGCTCAAGCCGGGCCAGACGGTGGTGGAGGCAACGTCCGGCAACACGGGCATCGCGCTCGCGATGGTCTGCGCGGCCAAGGGCTACCCATTCGTTGCGACGATGGTCGAGACCTTCTCGGTCGAGCGCCGCAAGATCATGCGCGCGCTCGGAGCGAAGGTGATCCTGACGCCCGCGGCCGAGCGCGGCCAGGGCATGGTGCGCAAAGCCGAAGAGCTCGCGAAGAAGCACGGCTGGTTCCTTGCGCGCCAGTTCGAGAACCCCGCCAACCCGGCCTACCACCGCAGCACGACGGGGCCCGAGATCGTGAGCGACTTCGTCGGCCGACGACTCGACTACTGGGTGACGGGCTGGGGGACGGGCGGCACGATGACGGGAGCGGGAGAAGTGATCCGGCTTGCGAGGCCGGACGTGCGCATCGTCGCGGCCGAGCCTGCCAACGCGCCGCTTCTGTCGGGCGGCGAGTTCAAGCCGCACGCGATCCAGGGCTGGACGCCGGACTTCGTGCCGGCGGTGCTCAACCGCTCGGTTCCCGACGAGATCCTGCCGATTGCCGATGCGGACGCGATCTCGTGGGCCAAGCGGCTCGCGCGCGAGGAAGGCATTTTCTGCGGCATCTCGGGCGGCGCGACGGTGGCGGCCGCCATGCAGGTCGCCGCGCGCGCAGAGAAGGGCGCCGTGTTGCTCGCGATGATTCCCGATACGGCCGAGCGCTACCTTTCCACGGCGCTCTTTGCCGGCATCGAGGAAGGCTCCGATCCCGAACCGTAGCTACTGCTTCGCAGGGGCTTCCGGCTTCGGGATCTGGGCCTCGATGTTGATCTCGATCTCGACTTCCTCGCCGATCAGGTAGCCGCCGGCGTCGAGGGTCTTGTTCCAGACGATGCCGAAGTCCTTGCGGTTGAACTTCGTCGTGCCGGAGAACGCCGCCTTCTGGTTCCCCCACGGATCCGTGGCGGTGCCGAGCCACTCGACGTCGAGCACGACCTGCTTCGAGACGTCCTTGATCGTGAGCTTGCCTTCGAGCTTTCCCTTCGTGCGCTCGGCGTTCACGTCCGTCAGCTTGCTGCCGGTGAACGTCATCTTCGGGAACTTCTTCACGTCGAAGAAGTCTTCGCCCCGCAGGTGCTCGTCGCGCTTGGCCTCGTCGGTGTCGATGCTGGCGGTCTCGATTTCGGCGACCACGTTCACCTGGTCGCGCTTTTGCGGATCGATCATGACCGTGGCCTTGTAGTCCTTGAACTGGCCGGTCGTGCGCGACAGCAAGTGGCGGATCTTGAAGATGATGTTCGAGTGGGCCTTGTCGGCCTCGTACGTGATGATGTCGGCGTAGGCCGACGTCGTCGCGACGGTCGCGAGGAGGAGGGCGAGGGCGGTGCGGGCGAGGAAGGTAGTGGGCATCGGGGGCTCCTTGTCTGTTTCTGCGTGAGATTCGTTGCGCTTCGAGAGCGCCATTTCACCCGTCGCGCTTCGCGCTCCTTGCGGAGTGGAACTGGACTCGCCGCTCGCTAGCTCGCGGCTCCCGTCCCCGATTTCGCTGATCTGGTACGCAACGTGATCAGCGTGATCTCGCGCGGGGAGAATACTCGAACGGGCTGGCCGGTCACGCCGAGACCCAGGTTCACGTGGAGCGTGGAGTCGCCGAGGCGGTAGGTGCCGCGCGGAAAGTCGCTGATGAAGTGCGCGAGCGACGACGGCCGTGCGGTCGGCCACGGCAGCGCGATCTGGCCTCCGTGCGTGTGGCCGGACAGCACCAGCCCGATGCCGAGCGAGGCGGCCTGGCCGAACAGGTCGGGACGGTGCGAGAGCAGGACGCTCGCCTCACCTTCGGGAACCTGGTCGAACAGCGGCTGTACCGCGTAGTGCTCCCGCACCCCGCGCGTCCAGTCGAGCCCCGCGTCGTCGACGCCGAGGATGTGAAGCCGTCCGCCGTCGCGCTCGAGCGCGAACCACTCGTCGCGCATCACGCGGATCGACGTGTGCTCGCGCAGCGCCGCGGTCACGTCGTCCGCGCCGGTGTAGAAATCGTGGTTGCCGAGGATCGCGACCACCCCGTCGGGCGCACTCAGGCCGCCGAGCACGGGGAACGTGCGCGGCGCGTGATCGAGACCGTCGGTGATGTCGCCGGTCACGCAGATCAGGTCGGCGCCGAGGCCGTTGGTCGTCTCGACGTGCAGCGCGAGCAAGGCGTCGTCCATGTAGCCGCCGAGATGGATGTCGCTGATCTGCGCGATGCGAAAGCCGTCGAAGGCCTCCGGCAGCCCCGCGATCGGGACTTCGAGCTCGAGGACGTTCACGTGGCGCTGGCCCGGGCCGTATCCCCAGCCGATGAGGGCGGCGACCGTGACGAGAGCGACCGAACCGGTGATGGCCATCGGCGCGAGCACCGCCGAAGCCGCGACGGGGGCTCCGAGCAGCGATGCCACCGCGAGCCCCGCCGCGACGAATCCCCAGATCGCGGCGTTCGCCGCCAGCGCCAGCAACCCGAACAGCGAGATGAAGACGAAGCCGATGTAGTAGCGCGGAAAGCCGGAACGCGGCGGCGCGCCGCGCGGCCGGTCGCCGAGAATGCGGCGGTTGAGGAAGTGCAGCGCGACCGGCGCTGCCACGTGAACCGGCCACGGAACCTGAAGACCGAGCATGACCACGAGCACCCACGCGACGCAGATCCACTCGGCCAGCGCGCCCGCAAAGACGACGAGCCGGAAGAACGATCGCCAGAACAGGCGCTGCAGCTTCTGAAAAGTGCTTCGAACCATCGAGATGCGAAATCGGGCGAAATCGGGGACGGATCCCGATTTCCCGAATAGTGAGGCCGGACTCGCCGCACGCCGGCTCGCGGACTCCGTCCCGGATTTCCGACCTCGCGCCCGCGTAGGCACACCGAAATCGGGATCCGTCCCCGATTTCCCGCGCCCGCGGAGACACCTCGAAATCGGGATCCGTCCCCGATTTTTCGATTTAGCGGAACAGATCCTGGGCTCTTGGGCGGACGAGGTGGCCGGCGGTTTCTTCACCGGGGTCGTAGTGAAAGCCGCGCACCAGTACCGCAGGAATGCCGCGATCCTTGGCCATAACCATCCCGGCGGCTGCCGCTACCTGGTCGGCCACGGCGATCACCGTGTGCTCGAGCACGCGGCCCGCCCAGTCGATGCGCCCGGCGTGGTCGTCGAGCACCTTCATGCCCGCGGCGCCGATGGCAAAGTCGATCTGCCCGAGGCGCCACGGCCGGCCGAACGTGTCGGTGATGACCACCGCGACGTCGGCGCCGAAGCGCTCGAAGAGCCGCCTGCGAATCGCGTCGGCCGACGCATCCGAGTCGAGGGGCAGGAGGGTGGCTTCCGACAGCGTGGCCTGGTTCGAGCGGTCCACGCCCGAGTTGGCCGCGACGAAGCCTTTGGCCGTCGCGGTGATCAGGTGGCCGTCCACCATGCGCAGGATCTCGGTTGCCTCCTGCATCGCCAGCTCGACGAGGGCCGGCTCCTTCTCGTACTTCTTCGCGAACGAGGCCGCCTTCTCGCGCACCACGACGTCGTCGAGACGCACGACGCGGCCCTCGGACTTCGAGACGACCTTCTGGCAGATCACGACGATGTCGCGGTCGTGAAGCCCGGCCGACGCCTCGATGGCATCGCCGATGTGCGCGGCAAGGTCGCTGCCCGGCTCGATGGCCGGAATTCCGGTAAGCGGAACGATCGTCACGGGCTTCAAGCGCGCTTTCTCCTCATTCCAGCGGATCGCGGGCGCGATGCGGTGGCCGGTTTCGCTCCCACGAGCGCGCGCGCGAGCTTCTCGGCGCGGCGCGGGTCGAGCATCAGGATGTCGCGCTCGACGATGTCGATGCGCCTCGTCGCCGCAACCCGCGACCGCCGCGCGACTGCCTTCGCGGCCGCCGGGGCGTCACGGGGCGCGTCTCCCGGCGCGACGACGAGCGTCGACGCAACGTCGCGCAGCAGCGCGGCAATCGACGCGATGTCGGCGGTACTGCCCATCGCACGCAACATCGAGGCGAGCGGTCCCTTGACGGCGCGCCCGCCGATCAGCGGGCTCACCGCGACGACGCGGTCGCGTGCTTCGACGAGCGCCGCGCGAATCCCCGGCACCGCGAGAATCGGCCCGAGACTCACGAACGGATTGCTCGGCGCGAGGATGATGCGCCTGGAGCGCGCGATGGCTTCGAGCACGCCCGGAGCAGGCCGCGCCGAACGCGCCCCGCGATAGCGAACCGCGCGGACCTTCGGGCGCGCGCGCTGCTTGACGAGGTACTCCTGGAACGCAAGGTCGCCCGCGTCGGTCGAAACGATGGTGCGCACCGGCTCGTCGCTCATCGGCAACACGCGCACCTTGATGCCGCGGGCACGCGCCAGCTCGCGGGTTACCTCGCTCGGCGTTGCGCCCTGGCGAAAGCGCTCGGTGCGGCGGATGTGCGTCGCGAGGTCGCGGTCGCCGAGTGCGAACCAGCCGCGTCCGGCCAGCGTCTCGAGCTCGCCGAGCACGCGGAACGTATCGCCGGCCACTCCCCAGCCGCGTTGCAGCGGAGCGAGGCCGGCCAGCGTGTACAGGATCGTGTCGATGTCGGGCGAGACGTGAAGCCCGTAGAACTCGTCGTCGTCGCCCGTGTTGACGACGACGGTGAGATCGCGGGCGGGAACAGCGCGAACGAGTCCGCGCAGGAGGCGCGCCGCGCCGACTCCTCCCGCAAGCAGCGTGATCATGCGGCGGTCCTGTCGGAGACGATGTGCAAGGGTGCGGGCGCTCGCGAAAAGGGACGTGGAGAGCAGGCGGCCGTCAGTGCGCAGCAGCCGCGGCGCGGTCCGCCCGCATCGAGCGCGGCGGAACGACATCGGGGCCGCTGTGCGCGGACGGGTCGACGTGCACCGCCTCGGCATCGCCGTAGACGGTTTTGCGCTGGCGCGGGATTCGCCCCTTGCGCCGGATCATCGCCGCGAGCTCCTCGACCGACGTGAACTCGCCGGCATCGGCGCCTGCCTCGCGCGAGATGCTCTCTTCCATGAGCGTGCCGCCGAGATCGTTGCAGCCGGCCGCGAGCGACAGCGTCGAGAGCTCGTGGCCGAGCTTCACCCACGACGTCTGCACGTTGTCGATGAGGCCGCGCAGCATGAGGCGGCTCGTCGCATACATGGCGAGGTCGAGCTGGCCCTGGGGGATGGGCTTGACGAGGCCTTCTTCGAAAAGCCGCGTCTCCTGCCAGATGAAGCGCAGCGGCACGAACTCGGTGAAGCCGTGCGTGTCGGCCTGGATCGTGCGCAGCAGGTCCACGTGGCGCGCGAGGTGCATCGGCGTCTCGAGGTGCCCGTACATGATCGTGGACGTCGTCGGCACGCCGAGCGCGTGGGCCGCGCGGATGATCTCCACCCAGGTCGCGACGTCGAGCTTCTTGTGGCTGAGGATCTCGCGCACGTCGTCGTCGAGGATCTCGGCCGCCGTGCCGGGGATGGTGTTGAGGCCGCTCGCGACGAGCTCCCGGATGTAGGAGCGGTAGTCCATGCCCGAGCGCCGCGCACCGTAGAAGATCTCCATCGGCGAGTAGGCGTGGATGTGCAGCTTCGGGAAGGCCTCGCGGATCGCACGCAGCAGCTTGAAGTAGCCGTCGGCGGGCATCTCGGGGTTGATGCCGCCCTGCATGCAGACTTCGGTGGCACCGCGGCGCACGCCGTCGGCGATGCGCACGATGACGTTCTCGATCGAGTCGTCGTAGGCGAGCGGGCTCGTCTTGAGATGCGCGAACGCGCAGAACTTGCAGCCGACGAAGCAGATGTTGGTCCAGTTGACGTTGCGGTTGACGACGTAGGTGACGACGTCGCCGACGTCCTCGCGCCGGATGCGGTCGGCCGTGGCGATGAGGGCCGCGAGATCGTTGCCCTTCCGCGAGAAGAGGTGAGCGCCTTCCTCGACGGTCGGACGCGTGCCTTCGAGCGCGCGTTCGAGGATTCCGGCGAGGTAGGGATCGACGCTGGCGAGCCGCGTCTCGAGCGGACGGTCGTCGTCCAACAGGAACTCGACGCGGTCCGGGTGGGCCTCGGTCTGGTAGCTCATTGCAGGGCCTCCTCCCGAAGGCCGTCGCGGCTACGGATCTGCTCGCACGCGAGCAGCATGGCCGGATCCATCCAGTCCTCGGTCAGGTACTCGTCGTAGACCGGAAGGCGCGGGCGCAGGCGGAAGCCGTGCTCGCGGCAGAGCGCGGCGAGCGAGACGACCGCGGGCCACGCCGCTTCCGGGTTCACGTAGTCCTTCGTGACGGGCGAGATGCCGCCCCAGTCGTTGATGCCGGCGCGGATCAGGTGGTGCAGGTTGTCCGGATTGAGGTTGGGCGGAGCCTGCAGGTTCATCTCGGCGCCGAGGATCATGCGCGCGAGCGCGACGGTGCGGACCATCTCGTCGTCGGTCATCTCGGGATGGTCCTTCATCGCCGTGCGCTCTTTGGCACGGAAGTTCTGCACGATGACTTCCTGGATGTGGCCGAACTGCACGTGAAGCCGCCGGAGCGCGAGCAGCGAAGCGACGCGCTCGGCTTCGTTCTCGCCGATGCCGACGAGGATGCCCGACGTGAACGGGATCGCCAGGCGGCCGGCTTCCTCGATCATGCGAAGGCGACGCACCGGATCCTTGTCGGGCGCGTGGTGATGCGGCATGCCGCGGTCGCGAAGGCGCTGGCTCACGTTCTCGAGCATGAGGCCCATGCTCACGTTGATGGGCCGCAGCATCGCCAGCTCGAAGCGCGAGAGCAGGCCTGCGTTCGTGTGCGGCAGGAGGCCTTCGGCGAGCGAGATCTTGCATGCCATCGCGACGTACTCGGCCGTCGAGTCGGCGCCCTGGGCCTCGAGCAGCTTGCGGAAGCCGCGGAAGGCGATCTCCGGCTTGTCGCCCAGGCACATGAGCGCCTCGATGCAGCCGAGCGCGCGGCCGCGGCGAGACCAGTCGGCGATCTCGTCGGGCGTCATCGTCCATTCGCCGGCTTCGCCGGGATCGCGGCGGAACGTGCAGTAGGTGCAGCGGTCGCGGCAGAGGTTGGTGACGGGGAGGAAAACTTTCGGCGAGTACGTGAGCGTCTTGCCGTGAATCTCGTCGCGCATCGCGCCGGCGATTTCGCAGAGCGCGTGCGTGTCGGTGGCGGGGATCTGCAGCAGCGCGTACGCGTCGTCGTCGAGCAGCGGCTCACGCCGCGCGGCCTTCTCGAGAGCAATGTCTGCCGGATTCGCCATCGACCGTGACTGCCGGGTCAACGTCTCACATTGCCGAAGGTTGTCAACGCGCCGTGTCCGGACAGTCGATGCCGAGTTTGTCCATACGGTACTTGAGGATACGCCTCGTCGTCCCGAGCAGGTCGGCGGCGCGCGTCTGGTTGTAATAGGTCTGCTCGAGCGCCTCCCCGATGATGTCGCGCTCGAACTCGTCCACCGCATCCGACAGCGATTTGGAGCCCGACAGAACCGCGTCCCTGGCGCCGGACTTCGTGGTCTCGGCCACCGCCGCCGCGCCAAGGTCCGATGGCAGCTGCTCGGGCCCGATCACCGGCTGGCCGTTGCTCAGCACCATCAGGCGCTCGATCACGTTCTCGAGCTCGCGCACGTTGCCCGGCCAGCGGTGCGCCAGCAGCTTGTCGACGAGGGCGGGCGCGAGCTCCTTCGGCGGCATGCCCAGCTCCTCGCTCTTTCTCGTGACGAGGTGCCGGATCAGGTGGGGCAGGTCGCCTGTGCGCTTGCGAAGCGGCGGCAGCTCCACCGAGACGACGTGGAGCCGGTAGTAGAGGTCCTTGCGGAAGCGGCCCTCCGAGATGGCGTCGAGCAGGTTCCGGTTGGTGGCCGCGACGACGCGCACGTCCACGTGCTGGGTGCGGGCCGCCCCGACGCGCTGGATCTCGCCCTCTTCGAGCACGCGCAGGAGCTTGGCCTGGAGGCCTGGGCTCATCTCGCCGATCTCGTCGAGGAAGATCGTGCCGCCGTCGGCCGACTCGAAGCGCCCGATCTTCTTCTCGGTGGCGTCCGTGAACGATCCCTTCTCGTGTCCGAACAGCTCGCTCTCGAGCAGGTTCTCGGGAATGGCCGCACAGTTGAGGATCACGAGAGGCTTGGTCGCGCGCGGGCTCTGGTAGTGGATCGAGCGCGCGATCAGCTCCTTGCCGGTTCCGGACTCGCCCGTGACGAGCACCGTGGACTTGGTCGCCGCCACTGCCGAGATCGTCTTGAAGACCGCCTGCATCTCCGGCGACTCGCCGATGATGTTCTCGAAACGGTAGCGCTTCCCGACGGCTTCGCGCAGCTCTTCGACTTCCTGTTTGAGTTTGGCGTTCTCCGTCGCACGTTCGGCAACCAGGCGCAGTTCCTCGATGTCGAAGGGCTTGGTGAGGTAGTCGAAGGCGCCGAGCTTCATGGCCGTGACGGCCGTCTTGAGGGTCTTGGTGGCCGTCAGCATCACCACGGCGACGCGCGTGTCGCGCGCACGGATGCGCTCGAGGGTTTCGAGCCCGTCGATGCCCGGCATGAGGACATCGAGGAAGACGAGGTCGCAGCGGTTGGTCGCGAGCCACTCGAGGGCAGCCTCCCCGGACGCCACGGCCACCGGCTCGCAGGCGTCCTTGAGGACCATCCTTACCGACTCACGAACCCCGGCTTCGTCGTCTACGATCAGGACTACCGGCTTGGTCGTCATTTCTTTCTTCCTCAACCACAACCACCGTCGAGCGTTCCGGCTCGCGCGAGGTCGCGCCCACCGGCGCGCCGCCTATGGCCAGCCGCCATGCGAGGCGGATCTGTCCGTCTTCCACATCCACTTGAAGGTCCCCGCCGGAGCGCCGGGCGGCGTCGCGGGCAAGGGCCAGACGCCACGGCACGCGCGTGCCGGCGACCCACTTGTCGAGCCTGTCCACGGCCGCACGGCCGGTCGGAATCGTGATCTCGAGCGTCGCCGTGCCCGGGCCTGTCGAGGCTCCGATGTCGGCCGTCGAAGCTTCGTCGCCGGACTCGGGCGCACGCCGCGCGCGGCACTCGGCAACGATGGCATCGGCGGCGAGGCGGGCGAGGGCGGGGTCGGCTTTCACGGTCAGGGCGCGGCGCGCCGCGATGGTCAGATCTTCTTCTGCGCCGGCCGCTTCGGCCGCCTCCCCGAGAATCTCGACGAGGTCCACGGAGACGGGGGAAGCCTCGCCTATCTCCGAATAGCGCTGCAGCAGCTCGAGCTGCTCGTCCACGCGCTCGCAGGCTTGGGCGGCCAGGCGGGCCAGCTCGGACGACTCGCTGCCCTCGCGCGAAGCCTCGAGGCCGGCGAAGGTCTTGATCGTGGACATCGGGTTACGAATGTCGTGGGCGAAGCCGGCGAGGACGCCTTCGATTCCGGCGGCGTCGGTCGAGGACGGGCTGCGGCCCGGGGTCTCGATCGACCCGGCGGCGCTTGCCCGGGACTCGACCGACTCGGCAACGCGGCCCGGAGACTCGGCCGACGTCGCCGCTCGTGCGGCGGCTACGTTGCCCAGCGGGACGACCACGGCGCGGCGCGGCGCTGCTTCGGCGGACTCCGCTGCGTTGTCCGCGAGGAGCGGAGCGAGGTGCAGCGGGGCAAAGAGCAGATCGTCGGCGTCGAGCTCGAAAGCGCCGGAGGTATCGCCGGCCCTGGCGACGATGCTGCGCGTGAGAACCGACTCGAGCTCGACCAGATTGTGCGGCCAGTCGTACGCTTGCAGCGCACGCTTCGCGCGCTCGGTGAAGACGGCGCGCGAGCCCGGGAACAGGCGACGGGCGATGTCGGCGGCCAGGCTCGCCGCAATGCCGGCGAGGTCGCTCCGCCGTTCGCGAAGCGGTGCCAGGCGCACCGACAGCCGGGAGAGGCGCACGGCCAGCGTGCCGCTCAGCGCGCCCGCCGCGACCGCGCGTTCGGGGTCGTCGCCGCTCGTAACGACCACCCGGCGTCCGGAGTCCAGTGCGAGGAAACGCTCGAGCGCCGCCTGCTC
>CAYYVZ010000169.1:0-10472 GCA_964475235.1 uncultured Myxococcales bacterium
TAGCTCGGCGAGAAGCTGCGCGCGGCGGGTTTCGACGTGCCGTCCCTCTACAGCCAGTTCCTGCCGGTGTTGGTGGGCGACGCGCTACGGGCCCGCGCCGCGGCCGAGCGCCTGCTCGACCGCGGCTACTATGTCGCGGCGATCCGTCCGCCGACGGTGCCGCCGGGAACTTCGCGACTGAGACTCAGCCTGATGGCCACGCATCGCGCGGAGCACGTCGAAGGCGCCCTGCGCGAGCTCGTCGCGATCCTCGGAGAAAAATCGGGGACGGATCTGAATTAGCGCGATGCGCTAATTCAGATCCGTCCCCGATTTCTGGAGATGAAAGCTTGAAGGAGAACGCGGCTCGCACGAGACAGGAAACTGCTGCGGAGCGCAGCGCGCGGCTCGTCGCCGACGACCGCAGGCTGCTCTGGCATCCGTTCACGCAGAGCACCGAGTGGGCGTCCTACGAACCGATCGTCGTCGAGAGCGGCGACGGCTTCTTTCTCACGGACTCGAACGGGCGGCGCTACCTCGACGGCGTGTCGTCGCTGTGGTGCAACGTGCACGGGCACGGACACCCGGCCATCGTCGCCGCGCTGCACGCGCAAATCGACCGGCTCCAGCACTCGACGATGCTCGGACTCTCGCACGAGCCGGCCATCGAGCTCGCGCGGCGACTGGTCGAGATCACGCCGGAGCCGCTCACGCGCGTGTTCTACTCCGACTCCGGCTCGACGTCGGTCGAAGTCGCGCTGCGCATGGCCTTCCAGTACCAGCGCCAGGCAGGTGCGCCCGAGCGCACGCGCTTCGTCACGCTCTCGGAGGCCTACCACGGCGATACGATCGGCTCGGTGAGCCTCGGCTTCTCGGAGCCGTTTCACCGCGGCTACGAGCCCGTCACGTTCCGCGTCTCGAAGTTCGATCCGCCGTTCCTCTGTGCGCCGATCGACGGGCGCGGGCGCTGCGACGATGCATCGCTCGAAGCCGCCGCCGCGATCAGTCTCGCGCGCCTCGAAGCGTTGCTCGCCGGCGAAGGCGACACGGTGGCCGCCGTCGTCCTGGAGCCGCTCGTGCAGGGTGCTGCCGGCATCTGGCCTCAACCGGCCTCGTTCGTGCGCGGCGTGCGCGAGCTCTGCGACCGCTACGGCTGCCTGCTCGTGTGCGACGAGGTCGCGACGGGCTTCGGCCGCACGGGCACGATGTTCGCCGTCGAGCAGTCGGCGATCTCGCCCGACATCCTCTGTCTCGCCAAGGGCATCACGGGAGGCTACCTGCCTCTTGCCGCGACGCTTGCGACCGAGAAGGTCTACGAAGCATTTCAGGGTCGGCCGTCGGAGTATCGCGCGCTGTTTCATGGTCACACCTACGGCGGCAATCCGCTCGGCTGCGCGGCGGCGATCGCGAGCCTCGACGTGTTCGAAGGCGAGGACACGCTCGCCCGGTCGCGCGAACTCGGCCTCAGGCTCGGTGCGCTGCTGGATGAGCACATCGAGCCGCTCGCCGCGACGGGTCCGGTGAGGCGCGCGGGCCTGATGGTGGGATTCGATCTCTGGCGCGACGCCGAACGCGGCGTGCGCTTCGACACCGACGAACGCCGCGCGCATCGCGCCGTTCTGATCGCGCGCGAGGAGGGAGTCATCGTGAGGCCGCTCGGCGACACGGTCGTGCTGATGCCGCCGCTCTCGCTGCCGGACGACCTTCTCGAACGGCTCGTCGTCACGACGGCGCGGGCAGTCGAGCGGGCGACGCGCTGATTCTTCCACTTCGGACAACATGAGCGCGCGCGGAGTATTTCTGACAGGCACCGACACCGGCGCGGGCAAGACGCTGGTTTCGTGTGCGATCCTGGCCGCACTGCGCCGGCGCGGTCTTCGCGTGGCGGCATGCAAGCCGGTCGAAACGGGATGCCGCCTCGACGGCGGCGAGCGCGTGGGCGAGGACTGCGAGCGGCTCGCGGCGGCGAGCGGCGGATGGCAGAAGCCGCGCGACGTCGCTGCGTATCTTCTCGCCGAGCCTGCGGCGCCGCTGGTCGCGGCGGAGGCCGAAGGCGTCGTTCTCGATCGCATCCGCCTGCTCGATCACTATGCGGGCGTCGCTAGCGATGCAGACTTCGTGCTCGTCGAGAGTGCGGGCGGCCTGCTCGTTCCCGTCGCCGATGGCTACACGACGCGCGACTTCGCGGCCGAGCTCGGTCTTCCCGCGGTCTGCGTGGTTGCGTCGCGGCTCGGCTGCATCAACCACGCGCTGCTCACGCTCGAAGTCCTGCGCAGCTCGTCCATTCCGGTGGCCGGCTATGTGGTCAACGAAGTCGCAACCGGCGGCGAGTACGCGCTCGCGCTGCGCACCAACCGCGACGTGCTGCGCCGCTTCGCCGCGGCGCCCGACCTGGGCGCGATGCCGTTCGTGGCAACGGAGGGGCGTGACGACTTCGCAGCGCTGGCCGATCTTGCGGAACGGCACATCGATCTGAACGCGATCGTCGGGTTCTAGCGTCTCACGAACAGCGCAACGGCTTCGGCGCGGATGTCGGCGAAGAGGCGGCCGGCGGAGGCGGCGACGCACGCGACGTCCTCGAACTCCGGCTCGACGGTTTCGGTGCCGTCGGGGCGCACGACCACCTTCACCCGCACGGTGCCGGCCGTGGTCTCGACCGTCTCGATGCGGCGCGCGAGCACGCGGCGGCGCATCGGGCGGTAGCGCACGCCGATCGACGTCGTGTGCAGCAGCACGCCCGCCGAAAGCTTCTCCAGCAGCGCAAGATCGCAGAGCACGGCGAGGCGCATGCCCATGCGGCCCTTCTTCATCTGCAGCGGCTGCACCGAGACGTCGCGCGCACCTTCGGCGCGCAGCTTCTCGCAGGCCGACGCCAGCGCCGCGGGCGACATGTCGTCCACGTCCGCCTCGACGAGTACGAGGCTTTCATCGTCCACGTCGTCGACGCTGCCGATGAACACGCGCAGCACGTTCGGCCGGTCGGCGAGCCGCTTCGTGCCCGCTCCCGAGCCCGTGGCCTCGATGTGCAGCGTCGGGCTCATCGAGCGAGCGGTTGCCGCCAGGATCGCCGCGCCGGTCGGCGTCACGAGCTCGCCCTCGCCGTCGCCCATCTTCACCTCGAAGCCGCGCAGAAGAATCGCGGTTGCCGGCGCCGGCACCGCGAGGCGTCCGTGCTCGGTATTCACGTAGCCCGAGCCGCTCGGCATCACCGAAACCGTGCACGCGTCGATGCCGAGCCGGTCGAGGCACCACGCGGCACCGACGATGTCCACGATCGAGTCCACCGCCCCGACTTCATGGAAATGCACGTCGTCGACGGGAACTTCGTGCACCACGCTCTCGGCCCGCGCGAGCACCTCGAAAATGGCGACCGCACGCTCGAACGTGCCTTCGGGGAGCCCGCGCCGGCGTCCTTCCTCGAGCATCTCGCGGATGTCGGACCAGTGGCGGTGGTGATGATGCGCGTCGTGCTCGACGGCGACGTCGAAGTGGAGGGCCGGCATGCCGGCGACCTCGACGCGCTCGGCGCTCAGCGAATAGTGTGCCAGCGGAAGAAAAGCGAGGGCCGTGCGCAGGCCGTCGAGGGTCAGGCCGCGGGACGCGCCGGCGTCGAGGAGCGCGGCCACCGTCATGTCGCCGGCAATGCCGGATCCAGCCTCGAAATGCGCGATTCGCATCGTTCTTGCCCCGTTTTTCGGCAACGGATCGTCGCCGGGCTCCGTGCTCCAGGTCGTCTCTGCGCGAGCAGTTCCGGAGGTCGAACCGACCTTCCGCGACACCGCACCGGACCCGTTGCCGGGGCCCCGCTGCTTGCTTGCTCCCGATTTCGAGGATGCTACGATCCCCCGTTCCGCAAAACCAGACGGGGTGCCTATAGCAGACCAAGCCATGTTCCGTTCCCATTTCACCGACGAACAACTGGAGATGTTCCGCCGCCTGCTCAACCAGCAGCGCGAGCAGCTCATGGAAGATGCTGGCAAGACCGTCCGCGTGATGGGCGACGCCGCCGAGACGTTTCCCGATCCGACCGATCGCGCGGCGTGGGAGAGCGACTCGACTCGCGACCTCCGTATCCGCGACCGCGAGCGCAAGCTCATCGACAAGATCGACGAGACACTGCGCCGCATCGAGGACGGCACGTTCGGTGAATGCGAGGAGTGCGGCGAAGTGATCTCGCTCGGGCGTCTCAAGGCCCGGCCGGTCACTACACTTTGCATCGCGTGTAAGGCAGAACAGGAAGCCGCGGAAGTCAGGCCGAACCGCGCCTAGGCGGGGCCTTTCGCGCACCACGACGGCGACCATCGCGGAAGCCGCCGACAACACCAGGTTTGGGGCAGTAGCTCAGCTGGGAGAGCACCACGTTCGCAACGTGGGGGTCGAGGGTTCGAATCCCTTCTGCTCCACCAAACTCACTTCCACACAGTTCCGTGGAAGTCCGAAAAGTCGAAAGTTCTTGCCAGCTTCGCGACAGTTGGCATCCTCCAAATTCCTCGCACGTCCTCTGAAAGCTGCCCCCAGAGTTGGGGCAACTTTGGGGGCAACTGCGAAGATCGAATTGGAGTTGCCCCCATGGCCCTTACAGACGTCGCAGTTCGCACCGCAAAACCCCGTGAGAAGTCCTACAAGCTGTTCGACAGCGGCGGGCTCTACCTCGAAGTCAGCCCGAGCGGCGGCAAATGGTGGCGCTTCAAGTACCGCGTCGCCGGTAAGGAGAAGCGGCTCTCGTTCGGCACCTATCCCGACGTGCCGTTGAAGGCGGCTCGCGAGAAGCGGGATGCCACGCGGCAGCAGCACGCGGCCGGGATCGACCCCGGTGCCGCGCGTCGGGCCGAGAAGCTGTCTCAGGCCGGGGCCGAGAGTTTCGAGGCCGTCGCGCGCGAGTGGCACGAGAAGTTCTCCTCGAAGTGGGAGCCGACGAGCGCCGACCGAATCCTGCGGCGTTTCGACCGCGACGTGTTCCCATGGATCGGGAAGCGGCCGATCGCCGAGCTGCGCGCCCCCGAGCTGCTGACCGTCCTGCGGCGCATCGAGAGCCGCGGAACCAAGGAGACGGCCCACCGCATCAAGCAGAACTGCGGGCAGGTGTTCCGCTACGCGGTCGCCACGGGCCGGGCTGAGCGCGACTGCACCGCTGACCTTCGGGGGGCGCTGCCTCCGACCAGGGCCAAGCATCATGCCTCGATCGTCGATCCAAAGGGCGTCGGCCAGCTCCTGCGCGCGCTCGACGGCTACTCTGGTCACTTCGTGACGAAATGCGCGCTGCGGATCGCGCCGCTCGTGTTCGTGCGACCCGGCGAGCTGCGGCGAGCCGAGTGGACCGAGTTCGACCTCGACAAAGGCGAGTGGCACATCCCCGCGGCGCGCATGAAGATGCGCGTGAAGCACATCGTTCCGCTCTCAGACCAGGCGGTCGCCATTCTGCGGGAACTCGAACCGCTCACCAACAAACCGATCCCGTCCAAACCGGACGCCCCGCGCTACGTGTTCCCCGGTGGCTGGTCGCGCGAGCGGCCCATGAGCGAGAACGCGGTCCTCGCCGCCCTGCGACGCATGGGGTACACGAAGGACGAGATGACCGGCCACGGCTTCCGCAGCATGGCGTCCACGCTGCTGCACGAGCAGGGGTGGAACCATCAGGCGATCGAGCGGCAGCTCGCGCACGCGGAACGCAATGCGGTCAGCGCGGCGTACAACTTCGCCGAGCATCTGCCGGAACGGCGGAAGATGATGCAGGCCTGGGCGAACTATCTGGATAGTCTGAGGACAGGAGCCACGGTCATTCCCTTGTTCAAGACAGCCTGAAACTTCGAGCGCACCGCTCTCGCTTGAGTCGGACAGGCGAGGCGGGGCAGGCTGGGACCGTGCCTGATTGGCTGGTCAAGCTACTGGAAAGCGTGCACCTGCCGACGCCGCTCGTCGCCGCGCTATGCCTTGCCTCTGCGGTGCTACTGTTCGCGCCGACGGCTGCGGTCTCGCGGCTTCACCTGGACACGCTGGCGACAGCGCAGGGGCCGATTATTGGTGCGGTGTTCCTGGTGTCCGCCGCTGTTCTCGTCTGCAAGGCGGCATGGGAGGGGGCCGACAAGATCCGTCGCTCTCGCGCGCGTCACAAGCGGTCCTTGGCGGCAGTGCGAAAGGCCCTCGATCTGGACCCGAAAGAAGCGGCCGTCCTGCGCGAGTTCTTCCTCCAAGGCCAGAGCACGATCAGGATGCCCGTTGCCGATCCTGTAGTCGCGGGCCTTCTCGATGCAGGCGTGCTCGTGTCCAAGGGCGTGTACGCCAAGGTGTCGCTTCACGGCCCGATGCAGCCGCTGGCTCTCTCATCGGACGTGGAGGCTTTTACTGCACCTGAATCGCTCGGGATGCCGGATGAGCCCACGCCCGACGAGAAGGATGCAATTCTGAACCAGCGACCCGTGTGGGCTCTCTCCCACGACTTGGGTGTTTCGCGACGGAGGCGCTAGTGGGATCACGGCATTCGACGGCAGAGGAAACCGAAGCGGCCTACGCCGCTACGATGGGGCCGGAGCTAGGAGCGATCTTTTACAAACTGTTCTGCGAGATCGGGACGCTCCGCATTCTGTGGGATCAGTTCGTAGTCCTGTACGCTACGAAGAAGGAGCGACTCGCTATCTTGAACAGATCGGGCGGAACTTTCTTCAGCCTGGTTCAGAAGACGTTCTGGCAGCAAACTCTACTTACACTTTGCCGATTAACGGATAGAGGCCGCGTTGGCGGACGATCGAACGCCTCCATTTGCTATCTTCCTGAGCTGATCCTGGACGACGGCCTGAAACACGAAGTTCTTCCGCTCATCGCGCGCGCTTGCGAATCTACAAAATTTGCTCGGGATTGGCGGAACCGACGCGTTGCACACACCGACCTGGAACTACTCGTGGGGCGTTCTGCAACCGAGTTGGCAGCGGCCGGTAAGGATCAAGTGGAAGACGCGATTGCTGCGATTGGTGCCGTTCTGAGCCGCGTTCAGTTGCACTATCAGGGTTCGACGCTGTGGGTTGGAAGTCAGCCCTGCCTTGGCGGTGCGGAGGCGGTGCTGCACGTTCTGAGAGATGGAATCGAGGCAGAAGACCGACGACGCGAGCGGATCAAGAATCGGACCTTTACGAGAGAGGATGTCTGGGCGCGGCCGCCGGTCTAGGAGACGCAGCGGGAAGCGCGCAATGCGCTGAAGCCAGTAGGAGCCTCTAAAGCGACTCGAAAATGTAAAACTCGCTGTGCTCAAACAGCGAACACGTTGTCCACAGTTCGTCCACCGCCCACTGCGCGAGTTTCGACGCCTAACTGGCTGAATTACCGCGAGTTGAAATCCTCCCGCTGTAACAAGCGACACGCTAACACTGCACAATAGTGCTCGACCAAATCGACCGGCCCGTGCGCGTGGCGGTTGCCCGCCTCTCACTCCCGTGCAGACTCGTGCCACGTCCAGAGTCGTTCCAAACGATGCGGGCGCGTCCGAAATTCGTTGCGGAGTTGGAGGCAGAGGAATGGCGAAGCACTACACGGTCAAAGAGTTTTTCCGACAGGTTCCCAACGCGCTGCTTGCACGCTACTTCGAGAAACGCGGCGTTCTCGGTGGTTTCGACTTCGAGCAACTCGACGAGACGGAGCCCGATGCTCTGGTGGAAGCCTGGTCACTGCTGCCTGACGATCAGCGGCGGGCGATGGATGCAGAGTTCCAGGAAATCTACGCGCTCGGCGATGAAGGCGGATTTCAGGCGATCATCGACGAGGCGGACTGGCACCTGTCGGCGAAGCCCGCGGAGCGAGCAGCCTTCATCGAGCACCTGTCGTCTCTTCCTGGTCACTTCGAGCGGGCAATGACTGCGTTTCTGGACTATCACCCGTTCTGGCACGGATCGGTCCAGTTCCACCACGCCGACAATCTCTCGTACTGGCGGAAGCGCCTGCAAATGCCGCAGGTGCCCGCTGCGGTTGATCCCGCGAGCCTCGACGAGCTGGCGAAGCGGATCAGCGATTACTTCCATCAGACCGAAGGCCGCGGAAAGCACTGCGTCGTGGAACCACTCCGGCGCGGCAAGCGCGACTACTTCTTCGCGTATCCCGAAGACTACTCGCAGCAGTCGGTGGAATGGGAGTCTGGTCATTTCGCGCGACGCCCGCACAACCCGGCCTTCGAGGTGATCTTCGTCTTCAAGCGGGAGGACGGTTCCCTCGACCTCTACTGTCGCGGGGCAATGAAGTCGCTGGAACCGTTGCAACGGATCTTCGCGGCGGTGATCCTGAAGACACCGAACCTGCCGCCCGTCGCCCGCGATGAAAGGGTGTACGACCTCAATCCTCTTCGAGACCGACGCTTTCAGTTCGTGATCGACCCATCGAGCGGGATTCTGGACGTGCGGCTGAAGAAGCTGCGAGTCTCCTCGATGCTCAAGAAAGGCGAGAGGCTGACGTTGGAGGCGGACACAAGCGTCGATCCGAACGCCATCCACGACCTGCTGACCCGTATCGGTCCGGGGCTTCCCCCGCGCGCGTTCAACGTGACGATGGTGGAGCTGACCGCGCGCATCAGTACCGACCCGACCAAGAGGCCGAAGTCCGTCACGTTCCGAATCACCCATCCAAACTCCTGCACGCTCAAGTACGACGTAGTCGGGCTCAAGCTGCGTCGGATGCTCAGCGACTCGGGAATCGAGCCGGGCGAGCCCGAGGATGCACCGCAGGCGGCGGAAGCGTGAGCCCTGAGGACGCCTTCGCGGCCCTCGCACTCGGCGTCGGGGCTCACTTCCCGAACGCGGTGCATTTTAGCGAGGAGGAGCTGAGCGGCTGGCCCCACGCGGCGGTCGCTGCGCTGAAGGCCCAGAAGCTGCTGGTGAAGGCGCGAACCGCGACGAGCGCGATCTGTCCCGGCTGCGAGCAGCAGTGCGCCATGCCGGTACAGGTTCAGTCCGACGGCGAGCACCGCTCGGACCCGTTCGTGGTCTGCGACAAGCGTACCGATATAGGGCGCGTTGCGATTCGGCCCGAGCAGCTACGGCAGTGGAGGTGCGACGAGGAAGTGCTGTGCCGCTTCGTCGCGGACAGTCTCGGGTTGCGGCGAACGTCAACGGCCTCTGCCGTCCCCGACTTGCTCCGCGTAGGGATCTCGCGTGGAGAGCGCCGGGCGCAGATGATCGAGCTGCGTCCAGGTGGGGAGCCGCTGATCGTGGTCGCAGACCAGGCGGTCGCGCTCTCCCAGGTCGTGGTGTTCGAGCAGGGCTGCTACGGCCTGGACGGCGAGGCGATCGGCCGCCTGGTCGATGCGAGCACGGGCGACGAGCGGCACACTCGGAGCACGGCGCGGCGTGAGGCCCGCAAGGCGGAGACGCAACGGCTTCACGAGGGCTGGCAGCGCGCATACCGGCGACTGCGAAAGGAGCATCCGGGCAAGTCGAACGTCTGGTACTCGGAGAAGATCGCGAGGACCGAGGGCGGCTCGCGGCATTCCCCGGAAACCATCCGAAAACACATGACCAAGTGAAAAAAGTTGGGCGGAATTTTTTCGCCCAACTCGAAGCGCGCCAAGTCCGGTTCCTGCCTCGCATTTCTCCGCCGACTGTTCGCGTGCACACGTGTGCACGCACAATGGCCTCCTGGGCCAAGTCGCTGATTCGTCACGAGCGCGACGGCGACGGACGCGCGGCCCACGAATCTTCCTGCGCCCAAATCGCACACCGACTCTGCCCTTGCGCGATCCAGAGACGCGCAAGGAGATTCACAGATGAAGAACACGATCCTCAGACTTCCGGCCGTCAAGCAGAGCACCGGCCTGTCGCGTAGCACGATCTACCTGCGAGTCGCGCAGGGCACCTTTCCGCGGCCGGTCAGCCTCGGCGGCCGGTCGGTCGGTTGGCTCGAACACGAAGTGGATGAGTGGGTCCGGCAGAGAATCGTAGAGAGCCGCAAGGCGCTGCGCTGACGCGGGGAGCGTGCGCGATGCCGACTCGGCACCCCAACCCCCGGCTTCCCAAGAGCAACCTCAACTACACGGTGGAGGAGGTCGCCAGGATGTTCGGGGTACACCGCAACACGGTCCGGCAGTGGATGAAGCGCGGCTTGCCCACGATCGACAAGCGGCGACCGCTGCTCATCCAGGGCCGCGAGTTGGTCGCGTTCCTGCGCGCTCGCCGGGCGGCTTCCAAGCGCACCTGCAAGCCGGGTGAAATCTACTGCGTGCGTTGCCGCGAGCCGCGCCGACCGGCGGAAGGTATGGCCGACTACCGGCCGCTCACGGCCACGCAGGGCAATCTCATCGGCATCTGCCCGAGCTGCGAGTGCGTGATCTACCGGCGCGTCAATCGTCTCCGCCTGGACCAAGTTCGCGGCGATTTGGACGTCACGTTCCCGGAGGGCCTTCGAGACATAGGTGAGAGCCCACCCCCCTCCGCCAACAGTGACTTCGCAAAGGAGCGAGCATTCCATGCCAACTCACAACCCCAATAACGAGAGGATCAAACGCCAGTACCTGACGTGTC
>CAYYVZ010000170.1:0-10338 GCA_964475235.1 uncultured Myxococcales bacterium
GAGCAGCTGCACCAGGAATACGCGATGACGCTCGGCAGCGTGCATTCGCCTCGCCGCTTCGTGCAATCGCTGTCGTTCGTGATGACCGAAGCGCGCGGGGCGTCGTCGCCGCTGCGTGTGGGGCCGATCGCGTACGTGCTGCTCGCGTTCGGCGTGCTGCTGCGTGCGCGGTCGTCGCTGCGCTCGCGGCCGGGTGCTCTGGCGTTCGCGGCCGGATCGGCGCTGGCGGTCGCGTTCACGCTTTACGATCACCAGGGCGTGCCGGATCTTTTCTTCGTCGCACCGTACTTCGCGGTCGCGGCGGGAGTGCTCACGGCGGCTGTCGGCGCGGCATTTGCGTCGCGCAGCGAATCCGGCGGCGCAGCGTCGTGGTCCGGCAGCGCAGTCGCTTCGGCCGCGTTGTCGTTGCTGCTCCTGGCGCAGCTCGCGCGCGACGAAACACTGAGGCCGACGCCGGCGTACACGCTCGCCGACCAGCGCCGCGCCGCCGAGCACGTGCGAGCGCTCGCTTTGGACGGCGGCGTCTGGGTCTACGGCGCGGTCCACCTCCTCGGCCTCGCCCACCTCGACAACCATGTGGCGTACGGTCTCTTCTATGACGACGTGCGCAGCGTGCTCGACCTCGAGGCATGGCGGCCCCTTCGCGACGGGCGCATGCCGGACTTCATCGTCCACGGGCGGGAAGGCATTCCGGGGTCCGGGCACTACCTCGGTCAGGGATACGAGGACGCGACGTCCGTCGAGCTTGCTGCCCAGGACCTGAAGCTCTGGAGGCCGCGGCCGTAGGGCAGGGTGCGCGCCGGGCGGCCCGCTCGGGACTGCGGAACCGGCGGCAAGAGGTGGAGGAGGCGAGGTGGTCGCGGTTCTCTTGCCGGCCGGCGGGCAAAGGAAGGGAAGTCGGGAGGCGGTCTGGTCGGCCCTGCGGCTGCCGCGACCTCGGAATCCGGGCGAAGTGCCCGTTTTCACCTTCGTGGCGCCGCTTCGAGGCCTGTTGGGCGGTCGGTCTCGCCGCTCGCCGGCTCGCGGCTCCCGTCCCCGATTTCCAGTGAGGCGTCGGTGTAAGGACGGACTAAGGGGGAAATCGGCCTCCGGGAGGACCGGGAGGTCTCAGAAATGCTGACAAATCCTCAGCAGCCGCTATGCTCGGCCCGTGCCCTCGCATCTCTGGATCGTCGTGGCCGCCCTGGCGGTGGCCTCCCCGTCGTTCGCGAAGGACGCGGCGCCGAAGGGTGCCGTGCATTCGTGGTCGTCGGGCAAGGCCGAGCCGACCGTCGTTCCGGCCGGCGAGCCGGAGATCGTTCCGCGCAGCGCCCTGTCGTCCGACTTTCCGATGATCGACACGCCGGTGACGGTTCCCGAAGCGCCCGTCGCGGCGAAGGCCGCAGCTCGTGAGATCGAGCCGGCTGCGCGGAAGGCCGAAGTCCGCGAGCTTGCGCCCACCGTCGATCCGGCGACCGACACCGCGCTCACCGGGACAGCCGCTGAAGACATCGAGGCATCGCCGGGGCAGCGCACACTTCCGCCGATGGCGACGACGAGACCGCTCAGCGAGCCCAACCCGGAGCTCGACGCGCTTCCCGACGTCGAGCCACGCGAGCTCGCCTCCGCCGGCACCGCGCCTGCTGTCGTCGAGTCTCCGTCGATCGTCGACGTTCCGGCCACCGCCCAGCCGCCCGCCGCGATCGTCGAGGAGCCTCCCGCCAACGACCCGGCCGTCCGCAGCGACCAGCCGGCCGCTCCGAAGCGCGCTCCGCTTCCCGGCGGCGGGAGACCCCGCGGTCCGTCGGGCGCCGCCGAGAAGGCGGCCGCACGCGCCTACCTCGCCGCCATGCAGGCCCGGCCCGATCCGTTCGAGGTCCAGTCCACGCGCCGCCCGCCGTCGGCGGACGCTTCGCCGGCGATGCCGGAGTCGGGTGTGCTCCCGCCGAAGATCATCGATGTCCCGAACGCGAACCGCTACGGCGCGCCGCTGCATCGTACGGCCGACCGCGAGATGCTCATGCGCGAGTTCCCCGACGAGCTCGTCGAGCGCATGTGGCTGCAGGACTGGACGGATATCGAGCGCGCCTACCAGTTCGGCCAGCTCGTCGACGTGCCGTCGGATCCCGACGGGCGCGGCATCGTGCTCCGGCTCGAAGGCGGCTCGCGCATCGGCGAGCTCGAGGACGACGCCTACAAGCAGACGCTGCTGTGCCGCCTGACCAAGCCGGCGCTCGGCCTGCTCTACCGCATCGCTTCGCGCATGCGGCAGATCGAGGGACCCGACTTCGTGCCGCTCGAAATCACGAGCCTCGTGCGCACGTGGGACTACCAGCTTCGCCTGACCGACGTGAACCCGAACGCCGACCGCACGCGCGACGGCGTGCCGCCGACGCACGTGCTCGGCATGGCCTTCGACATTGCGCGCACGCAGATGAGCTTCGAGCGCCAGCAGCTCATCGAGTCGGTCTTCGACGAGCTGTCGCAGACGGGCGAGCTCGCCTACTACAAGGAAGGCTCGAACAACGGCCTCATGCACTACCACGTGATGGCGCTGCCGAGCGCGGAGACCCAGCTCGCGCGTTACTACGAGCGCGACTCCCACTACCGCGAGCAGGCCGCCGTGGCCTACGGCGAACGCGCGCGCCTTCCCGAAGCTCCGTGCGTGACGTTCGGAAGCTCGCTCGAGCCGTTCAGCGCGATCTGCAGCTGCGAGCTGCCCCTCGAAGTGTCCGCCCACTCGCCCGGCGCCGGCTGGGCGCCGATCTCGCGCTGAAGCGCTTGCGCTTCGCGTGCTGGCTTCTTGCCCTCAGGCCGGGCCGCGTCGGCGGCACCGAAAACTACATCCGGTATCTTTTTGCTGCGCTGCCCGAGGCGCTCGGCGGCCACGAGGCCGTCGTCGTCGCGGCACGCGAGGCCGCGCGCTCGGTCGAGACGCCGGGGCTCGCCCGCGTCGAGATCGATGCGGGCGACGCGGCGCTCGTCGCGCGCCGTTCGGCCGAGGCGCTGACGCCGTGGCGCGATCGCCGCATCGAGAAAGTGTTCGCGGAGCTTCGGCCCGACGCCGTCTTCTTCCCGCAGATCTCGCTGTTTCCGAAAGAGGTCGCCGCGCCCGCGGTCGTCGCCGTCGGCGACGTGCAGCACCTCGTCGAGCCGCGCAACATCCGTGTGACGGAGCGCGTCTTTCGGCGTGCGATCTATCCGCGCAGCCTTGCTGCGGCGCGCATCGTGCTGGCCGCATCGGAGGTGACTCGGCGCGATCTCGTCGAGCACGCGCGCGTGGAGGCCGGGAAGATTCGCGTCGTGCGGCACGGATGTCCGCCGATGCGCGACGCTGCGGCCGTGAGCGGCTCTGCCTATGACGGGGATCCGCCCGTGCACGGGCCTTTTCTCTACTATCCGGCGGTCACGCATCCCTACAAGGGCCACGAGGAACTGCTCGAAGCGTTCTCCTACCTCGTGATGGCGCGCGTGCCGCTGCGCCTCGTCTTCACAGGACAGCGCACGCGCTACTGGAGGAAGCTCGAGACACGCGCACGGCGTCTCGGGCTCGGCGAGCGCGTCCATCATCTGGGCTACGTCGCGACCGAAGTGGTGGACTGGCTGTACGCGAACGCGGCGGCGGTCGTGTTCCCCTCGCGCTTCGAGGGCTTCGGGCTGCCCGTCGTCGAGGCGGCGTCGTTCGGTGCGCGCGTGATCACCTCCAGTCTCGACGTCTTCGAGGAACACGGCACCGAGGGCGTGCACCGCATCGACTTTCGCCAGCCCGAGCAGCTTCGCGCCGCGCTCGCCTCGACCAGGCGCGCGCGCATCGCCGACGGCGCCTGGAGCTGGGACGACGCCGCGCGAGCCACCGTAGCCGCGCTCTGCGAAGCCGCGGGGTAGGGCGTCCGTGCACGGCTTCGGCGTTGTGAAGCCGCGGCGCGGCCGTTAGGGTCGCGGTCGCTCGCGTGGCGAGCCTTGCGAGACTTGGAGAGGAGCAACGGGATGCAGGTCGGGGAAGGTTTCGTCGGCGCCATCGGCAATACGCCGCTCATCCGCCTGCGCGGGCCGTCGGAGGCGACGGGCTGCGAGATTCTCGGCAAGGCCGAGTTCCTGAACCCGGGCGGCTCCATCAAGGACCGCACGGCCTGGTTCCTCGTAGACGACTTCGAAAAGCGCGGGCTGCTCGAAAAGGGCGGCGTCATCGTCGAGGGCACGGCCGGGAACACCGGCATCGGCCTCGCGCTCGTCGCGGCCGCGCGCGGCTATCGCGCCGTCATCGTGATGCCGGAGACCCAGAGCGACGAGAAGAAGGAGACGCTTCGCCTCTTCGGCGCCGACCTCCGCCTCGTGAAAGCGGTGCCGTACAGGGATCCCGGCAACTACGTGCACGTGAGCGAGCGCCTTGCGGCCGAGCTTGCGAAGACCGAGCCCCACGGCGCCGTCTGGGCCCAGCAGTTCGACAACACGGCCAACCGCGAAGGCCATCACCGCGTGACGGGCGTCGAGATCTGGGAACAGACGGGAGGCCGCATCGACGGCTTCGTGTCGGCGATCGGTACGGGCGGAACGCTCGCCGGTGTCGGGAGCTTCCTCAAGGAGAAGAACCCCGGCGTGAAGATCGCGCTCGCCGATCCGTTCGGCGCGTGCATGTACGCGTACTTCACGCGCGGCGTGCTCGAGGCCACCGGCAGCTCGATCACCGAAGGAATCGGGCAGGGCCGCGTCACGAAAAACATCGACGGCGCGCCCGTGGACGTCGCCTACCAGATTCCCGACGACGAGATGATGAACGTTGTTTTCGCGCTGCTGCGCGACGAAGGGCTCTGCGTCGGCGGATCGACGGGAATCAACGTCGCGGGGGCGATTCGTCTCGCGCGTGAGCTCGGCCCCGGCCACACCATCGTCACGATCCTCTGCGACGGTGGCCAGCGCTACCAGAGCAAGATGTTCAACGCCGAGTTCCTGAGATCGAAGGGGCTGCCGGCGCCGGAGTGGCTCGACCACCTGCGCGGCTGACGCTTCCCGCGCGGCGTCTCCGGCGCACGGCCACCGGGAACGCCGCCGTCCGACTCGGGCGCACGAGGCCACAAATGAAAGGGCCGGTTCCGCTCTCGCGGAACCGGCCCTTCGTCCTTCGGTGACCGGGGGTCACCGATATTCGTCAGATCACGGCGTGAAGGTCGGGCACTTCACGTGCTGGCAGCTCGAGCCCGGGCAGTCGTCGTCGGTCGTGCACGCCAGGCCCTGGTTCGCTTCGCCGCCGCAGCGATTCGCTGCCGGACCGCACGGGCAGACCGTGGGTCCACAGTTCACCGTGTTGTCGTTGTTGAACGGTGCATTGCCCGTATCCGGATCTCTCTGGCAGTACGGGCAGAAGCCGCCCGCGCCCGAGCAGTCTGCATTGACCGTACACGGAATGCCCGGCGTCGTGCCGCCCGTGCAGGTCGCGCCGGTGGTGCAGTCCGCGTTGCTGTTGCAGAGCCCGCCCGCGTTCGTGCCGCCCTGACAGCTGTCCGTCAGGTTGCAGTCGCCGTTCAGGTGGTTGCAGTCCACGTCTTCGAAGCCAGCCGTGTCGTCGATCATCGCCTGAACCCAGTCGGCGATGGTCACGCCCGTACCGGCCGCGTTCGTGCTCTTGACCTCCGTGTAGACCTTGTCGGAGCCGAACATCGTGTGACGCGTGCCGGCGCCGTTGAACAAGTGGTAGTTGTCGGAACGCTCCGCGTTCTCCTGCTTGAAGTCGCGCATGCAGCGGTTCCACTCGCAGGCGCCTTCCCACCAGTTGCCCCACTCGGTAATGAAGTTCCCCGGAGGCGACGGGTTGTTCATGACCTGGTAGAAGTTGCACTGGCTGCCGCCGCCACCGTCGTACGACGCGTCGTAGTTGGCGAAGCGTGCGTTCGGGAACCGCTGCGAGAGACCGTCGATGAGGTCGACCAGCGAGAGGTTGTCGATCGGAGGCGTCACGCCGGGCAGATCCGTCGGGAAGTTTGCCGAGACGTTCCACGCCTGGTCGAAGTAGCTGCTGATGAAGTCCTGCGTGATGACGCCGACGCCGGCGTCGCCGAGCACCGCGAAGTCGGCGTTCGGCCAGACTTCCTTCATGAGCCAGTACGAGTTCATGATGGCGCCGTAGCTGCCGGCGCTCGAACCCGTCACGAAGACCTTGTCGGGATCGACGAAGTGCTCGCGCGCAAACTTCTCGGCAACGGCTGCGTTGATACGCCCGTAGTGACGGCCGATGTTGCCGCCTCCGTAGTTCTCGGTGTTTTCTCCCCAGTGGACGTCACAGGTGCAGTAGCTGACGAACACGACACTCCAGTCCGCAAACGGGTTGTTCGGATTGTCGTAGTCCGCAAACCCGGTTCCGGCCAGATCGGGGTTGTCGTTGA
Source organism: uncultured Myxococcales bacterium (assembly GCA_964475235.1). GTDB lineage: Bacteria > Desulfobacterota > Binatia > UBA1149 > CAITLU01 > DATNBU01. The sequence continues at coordinate 6,357 of CAYYVZ010000170.1, forward strand.
GTGTAGCCGTGCGCTTGCAGGTCCCCGGCGGCGTGCCCGGAACGCTGTAGCAAGACGCATTGTTCCAGCATGCGCCGCCGCCCTGGTAGTACATGAGCACGTTGTTGGTCGTGCCCTTGCGCGCCCAGAACATGTACGGATCGTTGTCGACGCAGCGCGGGGTCAGCGTCTCCTTTCCATAAACGACCTCGTTGGCGGGCACGATCGACTGGAACGCCTGCGGGTAGAGCGGCGCCTGCGTCGTGCCGACGTAGAGCGTGTTCTCCAGCTCGGTCGCCGCGGTGGTCACGGTCATGTTTGCGTCCGTCAGATACTTCTCACTGGCCTTGGTGCGCCCGGCTTCCTGCTTCACCTTGCCCGGATCCTTGACGGGATACTTGATGTGCTTGCCGCGCGCCTTCATCGCGCCCGCGACGTAGCCGGCAGCCGCGCCGTAGTCTTGCGCTCCCACGGCCAGGGTCTCGATCGTATCGTCGATCGCTTCCACCAGGGTGGTGAACGTCGTCGAGGACGCCGTGCAGTCGGCGTTCTTGTCGTTCGCCTTGGTCTCTTCCTTGCCGAAGGTGACGGTCAGCTTCGTGAGCGCCGCGGCGATCGCGGCGTCGCGAGCCACCGAGTCCATGGGGTTCTGGTCCCACGCCTTGGCGACGGCGCTCGTGTACTTGGCGAGCGCGCCCTGCTTCTTGCCGATACACTTGTTGTTCGCATAGGGGCCGGCTTCGGCCACCTGCGCGATGGCAAGGCTCGCGCCGAGCGCCATCGCGACGGCGATAGTTGATCTACCCGTTCGGAACATTTGGCTCCTCCCTCAAGGAAATCCGGTCACTGAGAAAAAAGAACGGGCACCGCAACCAGACGTCGCGGCGCCCCAACGCATCCGGACCTTAGGCGCTGGCCTGAGCCCAAGTCAACGTATTGTCGTGCCTGCTGCGGCGCGAAATGCACGCGTAGTCCCTCACGCGCCGCGTCATTCCATGTAGCCGAGCGCGCGCAGCCGCTCGGTATCGACCGGCTCGCTCACGATGCGGCCGGCGGCGGCATCGGTCATGCGCCTCCAGGCCGCGAGGTTCGCCTCCTGCATCGCGAGGAGGGCTTTGCGGCCGGCGCCTGCCGTAAAGCTCGCTCCCGTAGCTTCGGTCGTCGTTTCCACTCCGGGCGTGACGCCGATCAGGTCGAACGTCCGCAGCGGCGCGGGTCCTCCGCTGCGAACGGCCAGCAGGCGGCCCGGCACGAAGTCTTCGTCGCGCGTGCACGAGAGCAGCCACAGCGTGTCCTCGCTCGCGAACGAGCCGCAGCCCGCCGCGCGGCGCTCGCCGCTCGCAAGAATCATTTCGTCCGAAACGATCGTGCGTAATGGCGAGCGTTCGCCCTTCGTGACGGGGACGAGGGAAGTGCCGTGCATCGACAGGCCCGACGCATCCACTCGCGCGAGCTCGAGAAAGGTCGGCATGACGTCGAGCAGCGCGACGGGCTCACCGATGCGCCGTGCGGCGGACGCGGGCGTCTTCAGCAGGAAGGGCACGCGTGCGACCTCGAAATGGCCGGGCGGATGGTGGCGCCAGAGGCCGCCGTGCTCGCCGAGGAACTCGCCGTGATCGGCGACCACGGCGAGCGCCGCGCGCGCGAGATCGCCGCGAGCTTCGAGGCGGTCGAGAAAACCGCCGATGGCCGCGTCGTTGGTCGCGACCTCGCGGTCGTAGAGGAGGCGGCGCGCTTCGGCGGTCGGCTTCTCGAGCCACTCCGCGTCGATCGAGCGGTCGCGCTGGAGCGCTTCGCCCTGGCTCGCGGCCGCCAGATCGGGACGCTCGGCCGGATCGTAGGGCCCGTGCGGGTCGAGCACGTGCACGTACGCGAAGTACGGCCGCCCGCGCTGGCGATCGATCCACTTCTCGAGCGGCGAATCCGCCGCAAGCAGGTCCGCCGCGCGCGGCCCGAAGCTTTCGGCGTCGAAGACGACGTCGAAACCCTGGGCGAGACCCGCGTAGGCGCCGGCGTTGCCGTTCTGGAGAAACGACGCCGTCGCGAAGCCGCACGCACGCAGCGTCTCCGCGAGCGTGACGTAGCGCTGGGAGAGGGCGTCGGAGAAGTCCCATGTGCCGGTCGCGCTCGGCATCAGCGACGTCATCAGCGACGGCACCGACGACCTGGTCTGCGTGGCCTGCGCGAAGGCGCGCTGGAAGACGAGGCCGGACGCGGCGATGCGTTCGTGAGCGGGCGAGGGCACGGGGCCGCCGTAGACCGAAAGTCGGTCGGCGCGAAGTGCATCCTCGAGCAGCAGCACGAAGGGTTCCGTGTGCTCCGCGCCGAGCCGCGGCCGGACCAGGGGCGAGCTCCACAGCGCGACGGCATCGCGCGTGCCGCGCACGGCGAGCGTAAGGCGCACGGTCTTGCCGGCCCACGCGGCAAGGTCGAGAGCCACGTCGCTCCAGGCCCCGTCGCGAACCAGACGCTTGAGCAGCACCGTTCGCGCGTCTCCCTCGCCGGCGGCGACCTCGAACTCGACGACACCCTCTCCGGCGAGTGCGGCAAGACCGGCCTCGAAGACGGGGCTTTCTTTCGGAACGGCCACGTCGAAAGCGAGGGCAGCCGGCAGCCGCTGCCACAGGACACTGCGCAGCTCGCCCGCGCGCGATTCGTGGGTCGTGCCGAACGGCTCGCCCGCGTAGCGGTGGACCCGCGACAGCACGCGCATCGCGCGGATCTCGAGCGGTGCTTCGCCGCGCGTGGAGAGGAAGAAGCGGCGCAGCGACGAGCCGCTCGCAAGTCCGCGCGCCAGCGCCGCCGCCGCGTCCACGGCGTAGGTGTGCACGTGGCCGTCGGGAACGAGCTCGATGCGCGCGTTGTTGCGGCGAAGGCGCGGCGCATCGGCCTCTTCGTTCCAGCCGAGCAGCAGGTGGCCGGGCTTCGACGTCGCGACGTCGATCTCGATGGTGCCGATGCCGTCGCGTGCGAGCGCGAACGTGCCTGTCGTGCGGACCTGGCCGCTTCGCAGCACGAGTCCCGCGGTCGTGAGCTCGAAGTCGCTGTCCTTGTCCACGCGCTCGATCGCGGGCGGAGGCGGGGCAGGAGCGGGCTCGGGTTTCTTCGCGGCGTCCGTCGGCGGCGGCGGTGCAGTAGAAGCGAGCTCCGGTTTCGCGACGCCGTCCGTCTCGGTGGACGGAGAATCCGCGACCGCTTCCGGCGCAGGCAGCGGTCGTCTCGCGACGAAGTCGAGCGCCAGCATCGCGTCGGGCGCGGCCGTCGATGCTTCGCTCGTGGCGTCCACGGGGGCGATCTCGTCGAGACGGACGACTCCGCGCGCGGCACACGAGCGCCTCACGATTTCGAGAGCGCGCGGCTGGAAGTCCGCGCCGGCCTTTTTCTCGAGCTCGCGGCTGCGCTCGGCGATGGCCCCTGCCGCAGCTCGCATCGCCCAGACGTCGGAAAACTGCGCGGCCGCGGGCGTGACGGCGGTCGATGCCCACGCGGCGAGCACGACGAGTCCGCGTCGCGCAAACACTTTCGCGCCAGGCCCCGTCATAATTCGTCGTTTGTTCGCAGACAGAAGAAGGTCCTTTCGCGGAACAATCCCTAGCGCGGAGGCGCGTTTGGAAAAAATCGCGGCAGGTCGAATCCGGTTGCTCGCCGGGCGAGCCGCGTTGCATCATGCCCCCCCGTGAGAGCAGCCCCCGGCCTACTCGATCCGCCGAGCGACGACGAACTGTTTTCGCTTGCGGGATTTCTCGTCGAACGACCCTGCGGGCGGCCGGCGCTCGGGCTCGAGCAGCTTCACGGATTTCTCACCGCGCTTCACTGCGTGCCCGGCCCGATGCCGCCGCGCGCGTGGCTGCCGGTGGTCTTCGGCGGCGACGTCGAACGCGCGAGAGGGCGCACGGGCTCGGCGATGGTCGGCGTCGTGATGCGCATGAGCAACGACATCGCGCGCCAGCTCTTCGACACGGCCAACCAGGAACACTACACGCCTCTGGTCGCGTTCCCGGGA
>CAYYVZ010000171.1:0-10301 GCA_964475235.1 uncultured Myxococcales bacterium
TAGCCGTGGCGCCGCACGACCTTCGCGTCGTGGTGCGCGACGTGCACGAAGCCGAGGACCTTGAGCGAGAGCACGGGGAACACGCACGGCATCAGGTTGAGGACGAGCCCGCCGAGGAAGGCGAGGCCGAGCGCGGCCCAGAACGTGACGTCGGCCGAAGCGTGCATCGCTGGCGCGGCGCCGGGTAATGCGCCCGAAGCGCCGGCGGCGGAAGCTGCGCCGCCGGGCAACGAAGCGCCCGGCTCACCGGATGCTGGTCCTGCAGGGACGGCCGCGGCGGTAGCAACCGAAGGCACTGCGGCCGGCGCACCTGCTGCGGCGCCGTCTCCGCCCGCCGAGCCGACCCTTCGCGCATCGATTCGAAGCGCCGTCGCGCCGCCCGCATCCCATCCCTTCTCGTCCACGAGGACGAGCCCGAGCGTTTCGGGAACGACGGCCTGCGCGTTCTCCTTCGGAACGTCGATCTCGAGCGCCCCGTCGCGCGCGCGCACCACCGGCACCGACGACGCATCGAGGATCCGTGGCGTGATGGCGAAGACCTCGACGCTGTCGCGAGGGCGAGCTCCGGGAGGCGCCGCGACGTCGATGCGCACGGCGTCCCTGCCGTCGGCGGCGGTGGCGGACCAGCCGTCCATGGCGCGCGGAAGGTCGGCGCGCGCCGCATCGAAAGCTGCCGACCATTTCTCGTTTCGACGGGGCTCCGCGGCGGCTACGGCAAGCGCGAGCTTCAGCTCGGCCCTGCCCGGGACGCATGCGTCGTCGCGGCAGGCCAGCCAGCGAGTGACGGCGACGAGCTCGGCCGTGCTTCCGTCGGCGAGCGACGCCGGTGCCTCGATGCGCGCGAGAAGGAGTGTCTCGCCCTCGTAGCCGAACGTGACGAAGGGGCTCGTACCGAGGCGGACCGGGTGCGGCCATTCGAGCTCGCCGGCCGACATGCCCGGAGGAAGCTTCCACTCGACGGTCGTCGCAAGCCCGCTGTCGCCCGGGTTTTTCCAGTAGGTGTGCCAGTCGGCGGCCGGTTTGAGGGAAATGCCGACGGTGAACGGACTGCCCGGGCGAATCGTCGCGGTTTCACCCACGAGCTCGGCGGTGACGTTGCCCACCGTGACCGGCCCGGCAAGGGCCGGCGCCGCAGCGCACATCGAGATCGCCCAGGCGACCAGCAGCGCCGTCGTTCGAAGAGACAGCGGCGTCGCGTCGCGGGAGCGTGCGATCGCGCCGGTTCGGTGTTGGTTCAGCGTGCGTGTCATCGACTGTCGTTCCGACCTACCACCGCGGGTGGCCGCCCGCGAGTCTGCCCGGCAGCGGGCGCCGGCCGGCTCAGTGTAAGGCTCATTCCGTCCGGCGGTGGCGCCGCGGACCCTTCCAAGGGCATGGGCCATCGCCTAGGGTGACGCCCGGGCGAGCCCGGAGTTACCTTGCGCGGCGTGTTCGGCCGTGCGCGAGGGCCCGGACGCTCTCCGAAAGGGGCCGATGGTCGATATTCCCGACCAGTATCAGGACGCGCTGAGCCGCGCGGGCGTCGCCACGCTGACGGCCCTCGGTGCGCTCGAAGCGGCGGCCCGCTACCTGCATCCGCCCGAGATTCCCCAGCTTCGCAAGGCGCTCACCCCGCACTTCGAGGAGCTGGAGCGCGCGCTCGGCGTCTATCGCGACGCCGTTCCTCCGACGCAGCTCGCGGCCTTCCATTCGAGGTTCGTGGACGGCGCCGAGCTGACGCGCCGCTCGCTCGAGATGTTCCTCGCCGCGGCCGGTCCGGGCGAAGCGATCATGAAGATGCTCGCGAGCCTGCGGACGTTCTGCCGCGCGCTCGAAGCGCTCTACGGACTTCATCGCTTTCCTCCGCTGTCGCGCTACTTCGTCGAGGCCCCGTTTCACGACCGGCTCTCCCAGCTCGAGAGCGTTCCGCCCGAAGGCGTCACCGTCGGGCTTCATCACAGCGGCGGCGAGCGCGGCGCCGACGTGCGCGGCGGCTTCTGCCTTTACGTGCCCGAGAGCTACGACGGCGCGGAGCCGTTGCCCCTCGTCGTCGCGCTGCACGGCGGCTCGGGCAGCGGACGCGATTTCCTGTGGAGCTGGCTGCGCGAGGCGAGGGGGCGCCGCTTTCTGCTCGCGGCGCCGACGGCGGTTGGACCCACGTGGTCCCTCATGGGGCCGGATCTCGACTCGCGCGGACTGCGCGCGATGGTCAGCTACGTCTCGACGCACTGGTCGGTCGATTCCTCGCACGTGCTTCTGACGGGGCTCTCCGACGGTGCGACGTACACGCTGCTCGAAGGGCTCGCGGCCGGGAATCCGTTCACGCACCTCGCGCCGGTTTCCGGCGTGCTGCATCCGGCCTGCCTCGCGCGCGACGACCTCGCGCCGATCGAAGGTCGCAAGATCCGGCTCGTGCACGGAAGGCTCGACTGGATGTTCCCCGTCCAGACGGCGGAGTCGGCGGCCGAAGAGCTGACGCGGGCAGGCGCGGACGTCACGCTGAACATCGTCGAGGACCTGTCGCACACGTATCCGCGCGAAGAGAACGACCGGATTCTCTCGTGGCTCGATCCGCGGCTCGCGCTGCCGGAGGCGCCGGACGCCGGCGCCGATGCCGGCGACAAGGCGGGCATCCGCCACGGTGCGGCCTGACCCCGCAAGCAACGCATGTCCGCGCACCGGTCGTCCCCTGTTCGTGCGGCGCTCCAATCGGATCCGCGCCCGTGAAAGGTTGAGCGAATGGCCGTCCGTCCCGTCCTCACCATCGGAAACCCGCTGCTGCGCCGCGTGGCGCGGGACCTCACGCCCGAAGAGATCCGCTCACCCGAGATCCGCGCCCTCGTCGACGACATGGTCGACACGATGCACCACGAGCAGGGGATCGGCATCGCGGCGCCGCAGATCGGCGAGTCGCTGCAGGCGGCGGTGATCGAGATCGACGCCGAGTCGGCGCGCTATCCGGGGCAGGAACCGTTCGGGCTGCGCGTCTTTCTCAATCCGCGTGTGACGGTGCTCGACGGCGAGGACCAGGGTTTCTGGGAAGGTTGCCTGTCGGTGCCGAACCTGCGTGGCTTCGTCGAAAGGCCGCGCAAGGTGCGCGTGGACTATCTCGACCTGCAGGGCAAAGAGCGCACGATCGAGGCGGAAGGCTTTCTCGCGACCGTCTTCCAGCACGAACTCGACCACCTGCAGGGTGTGCTCTACGTCGACCGCATCCGCGACCTGACGAAGCTCGCGACCATCGACGACTACCTGCGCTACTGGCGCGACAACCCCGACGAGCAGCACCTGCCGGACTAGTTCCCCTATTCACACGGCGGGATAGGCGTCGGGTCGGGCGGAGTGGACGGGGCTCTCACGCCGGTCTCGTTGCAGGCGCCGGCGTAGGACAGGTTGTCGGCGACGTAGGCCGAGCTGCCCGAGAACGTCGTCGCGTTGTTCGCGAAGGTCCAGACTCCGGTTTCGGTGTACTCGCCGGGCTCCGACGCATTCCAGGTGAACGTCGTGCAGTCGAACACGCCCGTGTAGAGGAAGCCCGTGTCGGGCTCGTCGCGCACCTGGTAGACGCCGTCGCCGAGGTGCGTGAACTTGATCGCGTCCTGCTCCGCCAGGTCCGCGCAGAACGGTTCCCCGCCGGTGAAGGTCTGCACGCACGTGTACTTCTCCTGGAAGACCACGTTGTGCAGCGCCGCCTCGCAGCCGCCTTCGAGTGTCGTCGTCGTGGTGTTGATCGTCGTCGTGGTCGTCGTGGTGGTCGTCGTCTCGCCGGGTATCGGGCAGTCGAGCGACGTCGGCAGGTTCGTGCACGTGCGCAGGATCAGCAGCGCATCGGTCGCCATCACGTCGCCGCTCGAGTCCACGTCGCAGGTGCAGAGCTCGCACTCGCGGATGCTGAGGGCTCCCTGCAGCACGAAGATCGCGTTCACGATGCAGCGCGCGTTGCTGAACGGATGACCGCACGTGCGGCATGCGTCGTTCACCTCGTCGCAGGTGTCGCCGCAGCCGTCCGTTTGCGGGCACGTAGCGTCGCCGATGCAGGCCTTGTCGGCGCAGCGGTCGCCCGTGGTGCAGTAGAGGCCGTCGTCGCAGGAGCCGTCGTTCGCCTCGGCGACGCAGCTGCCCTCGCCGTCGCAGACGTCGTCGGTGCACGGGTTGCCGTCGCTCTCGCACGTCGTCCCCGACGCCGCATGGCAGGTGTCGCCCGTCTCGTCGCACTGGCCGTCGCAGACGAGGTCGCCGGGGCACGGATCGCCGGTGCCGCCGCAGACGCCGCCCGTGCAGGTGTCGGTGGCAGTGCAGAACGCACCGTCGTCGCACGGTGAGCTGTCCTGGGCGTTCACCGCCTCGCACGCACCGCTTTGCGGATTGCAGACCCCCGTCTTGCACGGCGCATCGAGGTCCGAACAGTCTTTGGGCGGTCCGCTCGTGCAGGTGCCGGCCGTGCACGAGTCGCCCGTCGTGCACTCGTTGCTGTCGCTGCAGCTCGTGCCGTTCTCGCGCGGCAGCTTCACGCAGCCGCCGGTTTCGGTGTCGCAACTGCCGGTGTTGCACGCGTCGTCCTGGCCGGAGCAGTCGGTGGCGGTTCCGCCGCAGCTGCCGTCGGTGCACATGTCCGACGTGGTGCAGAGGCTGCCGTCGCTGCAGTCAGTGCCGTTGTCCGCGTTGCCTTCCTCGCATTCGCCCGACTTGCTGTTGCAGGAAGTCTGCTTGCACGGATCGAGCGAAGGCTTGCACGTGATCGGATCGCCGAAGCATTCGCCGTCGGTACAGGTGTCTTCCTGCGTGCAGAGGTGGCCGTCGTCGCAGGGCGTGCCGTCTTCGGCCTGTTCGCCGACGCACTGGCCGGTGTCGGGATTGCACTCGCCGATGAGGCAGTTGCCGCCCGACGCCGAGCAGTCCTTCGGCGTGCCGCCGCATTCGCCGGAGGTGCACTCGTCGCCGGTCGTGCAGTTGTCGCCGTCGTTGCAGGCGCTGCCGTCCTCGTCGGGGACGGCAACGCATTCGCCGGTGCGGCCGCACTGACCCGTTGCGCACTCGGAGTCCAGGCTGGAACAATCCTTGGCATCGCCTTCGCAGACGCCGTCCGAGCACGCGTCGTTCTCGGTGCACGGGTTCCCGTCGTCGCACGAAGTCGGTTCCCCGACCGCCACCGACTCGCAGCCGCCGGTGTCGCCGTTGCAGATCCCGAGATTGCACTGATTCGCGAACTCGGAGCAGTCGAGCGGCGTGCCGGCGCACTCGCCCGAGACGCACTGGTCGCCGTTGGTGCACTTGTCGCCGTCGTCGCACTCGCCGCCGTCCTCGTTCGGCGAGGCTTCGCACTGGCCCGTCTGGACGTTGCAGACGCCGGTCGCGCAAGCCGAGTCGAAATTCGAGCAGTCGATGAGCTGGCCGGCGCAGATTCCGCCCCGGCAGCTGTCGTCCGTCGTGCACGGGTTGCCGTCGTCGCAGGAGGCCGGGCCTTCGACAGGCGCGGTATCGCACTCGCCGGTCTGCGGGTCGCAGAACGCGGTGTTGCAGTCGTCGGCGAACTCCGAGCAGTCGATCGGCGTGCCGTCGCACGAGCCGTCGGTGCACGAATCGCCTGTCGTGCAGTTCAGGTCGTCGTTGCAGCCGGTCCCGTTCTCTTTCGGAGCCGCAAAGCAGCCGTCCTCGGTCTTCGGATCGCAGGCGGCGTCGTTGCACTGATCCCCGAACGAGGAACAGTCCTTCGGCGTCGTCTCGCAGTCGCCTGCCTTGCAGGATCCCGGATCGGTGCAGCCGTTCGTGTCGTCGCACGGCGTGCCGTCCTCTTTCGGAACGGCGTAGCAGCCCCCTGCTTCGACGTCGCAGAACGCGTCGTTGCATGCGTCTGCGAGGTGGGAGCAGTCGCGTGGCGGCTGCTGGCATTCGCCGTTCGTGCACTCGCCCGGATCGGTGCAGGTGCTCGGGTTGTCGCAGGGCGTGCCGTCCTCGAGCTGGGTGACTTCGCAGGAGCCCGTCTGCTGGTTGCAGACCGCCGAGTTGCACACGCCGTATCCCGAGCAGTCCGCCGGATCGCCGAAGCAGAAACCGCTGAAGCACTGGCCGATTCCGCCGCAGAGCGCGTCGTCGCTGCAAGAGTCCCCATTCTCGAGGAAGCTGTCGCTGGTGCAGAACCCGTCCGAGTTGCAGAAATCGCCGACCGAGCAGGAGTTACCGTCGTCGCACTCGGCCCCCTGGTTGGGGAAGCTCAGGCAGTTCCCCTGGCCGTCGCAGAAGTCGAACGTGCACTGATTCCCGTCGGTGCAGAAGGACTCGACCTGGTCGAGCTGGCACTCGGCGTCGCAGCAGTCGTTGGGAAGAGTGTTGCCGTCGTCGCACTCCTCGCCGACTTCGATGTTGCCGTCACCGCAGATGGCCCAGGCGGCGGTCGGCGCGAGCGCCAGGACGCCGGCGAACGCCGCGGACAGGAAAATTCGGGAGAAACGCGAGGCGTTCGGTAGTTTCAAGAGGACCTCACGGGTTGTCCGGGCTCAGTCCGGGAACGTGCACTGAAGCTCGACGTCGAGCCCTGCGCAGCTTCGCAGGATGAGCAGGGCGTCGGTCGTGTTCACGGACTCGCTCGAATTGACGTCGCACAGGCACAGCTCGCAATCCCGTACCTCGAGCGCGGCCTGCAGCACGTAAACGGCGTTGGTGATGCAAAGATCGTTGCGGAAGGGACGCCCGCACTCGCGGCACTGCGAGTTGACCTCGTCGCAGGTGTCCTGGCAGCTCTCGCTCTGGGGGCAGGCGAAGTCGTTCACGCAGGCGCCGGTCTGCGTGTCGCACACGTCGCCGGTGCAGCCGTTGCCGTCGTTGCACTGGAAGTCGGACGTGCAGCCGCACGAGCAGTCGTTGATGCAGGTGGCGGTGCCTTGGCAGCCGTCGGTGAGAGTGCTGCCGGGATCGCACTCCTCGCCGTTGTCGAGCACGCCGTTGCCGCAGGGGGCCGAGCCAGCGCCGAGCTCGAGCACGAGGGCGACGAGGCTGTGGCAGTCGCCGGTGGCGACCATGCCCTGCATGGTGATCGTCTGGACGCCCGGCGCGCCGAACGCATTCGTGATGTCGAGGCGGTGGACGTCCCAGAGGCTGTCGTTGCCCGCGCGGCTGAAGCCGGCGTTCGGTGCGAGGCCGTCCCACAGGCCCAGAACGTCCGGAACGGTCACGAACGAGCTGACGCCGGTGAAAGTGACGCTCGCATCTCCGGCGGACTGGCCGTCGGCGACGTGCATCTCCGCGAAGACGGAGCCGCCCGTGTAGTTGATGTTGCCGAGAGTCGCCGACCAACCGGCCGGGTCGATCACACCACTGGTGACGTCCGAGTCGTTGCCCTCGAAGAAGACGAGGTCACGGTCGTTGTCCTGCGAGGCATCGTTGAACAGGACGATGAGGGAAGCGCCGTTGCCGTTGTGGCTGGCGAGCGCGTTGAGACCCGAGATCGAGTAGCTGCCGTTGCCGTCGACGAGCCGCGTGACATCCGCGAAGAATGCGCGGCTGCTGCCGGCTCCCCAGCAATTGGTCTCGGCGTCGCCGAGACTTACGCCCGTGACGCTTTGGCCGCCGAATTGAACGGTTTCGTTGTCGTAGACTCCGCCGACGCTGAGGTCGACGCCGTGCCAGTAAAGGAAGGCCTTGCGCACGCCGCCGTTGACGCCGGTCACGTTGAACGATCCGCCGCCGGTCCCGAGACCGCCGACTCCGAACGACACATGGTCCGTGCGCGTTTCCGTGCGTCCGAGCGTGACGGGAGTGGCCCAGGCGTCGGGCGCGAGCGCGCAGACGGCCGTGGCCAGGGCGGCGGCAACGAGAACCTTCGACATAACCCTCCGACCCGGGCGGTCCACCCCGCCCGGAGGCGCACGATGCACCGCACCGCGCAGTCACGTCAAACCGGCGAATTCACTGTGCCGGTGCGGGAGGGGTCGGCGTGTGGCCAACCTCGCCTCGGGGCCGGCGGGACGGGGGCGGGACGGTCGGATTCCGATCGTCCCGCAGAGGCAGAAGTCGCAGGCTCGCAGCTCCACCTTTTACGCGGGCGCGGCGGCTTCTGTACACTCGCCCTTCATGGCCTGGCTGCGTTTCCTCAGGATGCTCGGACTGACGCCGATGCGCATTGCGCTGATCCTCGGCGTCGCGCTCGCGCTCGTGCGAGGCGTCGGGTTCGCGCCCCTCTCCTTTCTCGACTCTCGCGCCGTGGACCTGAGGCTGCGCGCGCGGGGTCCCGAGCCGGCCTCGGCCGAAGTCGTGATCGTCGCGGTGGACAACGAATCGATCGCGAAGATCGGCCGCTGGCCGTGGTCGAGACCCACTCTGGCGAGGCTGCTCGAGAAGGTCGATGCCGCCGGTCCGGCCGTCATCGGCTTCGACATCGTCCAGTCGGAGCCGACGCTGCCGCCGGATCTGTCCGCCCTCGAGGGGAGCGTGGAACCGGCGGCGCTCGCGCAGATCCGCAAGGCCTGGGAGGGCGGCAGCCCCGACGACAAGGTCCTCGCAGACGCGATCGCCAGGTCGGGCCGCGTGGTGCTCGGCTACTTCTTCGACTTCTCCGCCCGCGACGCGTCGCCGCGGCCGGAAGTCGCGCTCACCAGTTACGGCGCCGTGCTGTCGGACGGGCAAGGCGGTGAGGATCATATTCCGGTCGCACCGGGGGTGGTGAGCAACCTGCCGGCGCTGTCGGCAGCGGCGCGCGCATCGGGCTACTTCAACACGCTTCCCGACAAGCGCGACCGCCTGTCTCGCCGCGACCAGTCTGTCGCGCCCGGTGAGCAGAGCGACTCCGGCGACGGCCACTACCGGCGCGTGCCGATGGCGCTGCGATACGGCGAACGGCTGGCGATGCCGCTCGCGATGTCGATGCTGACGGTGGCGTACCCGGACTGGGCGCCGCGGATCCAGATCAAGGGCGGCCTCGTCGAAGGCATCCACCTCGGCAAGCATCGCATTCCTGCCGACTACGACGGACAGGTGCTGCTCAACTTCCGCGGACCCGGCAAGACGTTCCGGCACGTTTCTGCGCTCGACGTGCTCGAAGGGCGCGTCGACGCGGAGGCGCTGCGCGGCAAGCTCGTGCTCGTCGGCGTGACGGCGACGGCCGTGGGCGACGTGCGCGTGACGGCGTTCGACGGTGTCTATCCGGGCGTCGAGATCCACGCGACGGTGCTCGACAACGTGCTGACGGATGATTTTCTCCAGCAGCCGCAATGGATCGTGCTGGTGGAGATGGCCACGATCTTCTTCAGCGCGCTCGTGCTGGGCGTGGCGCTGGGCCGTGCGCGCGGAATCGTCGCAGCCCTAGTCTCGATCTCGCTCGTGCTGCTGTACCTGGCGCTCAGCCAGTGGCTTTTCCTCACCACCGGGGTGCCGCTCGGCTTCGTCTATCCGATCGTCGCGATCGTCGTCGTCTACATGTCGATCAGCGTGCACCACTTCGTGACGGTGGATCTCGAGAAACGGCGCACACGCGAGGCGTTCAGCCGCTACCTCAACCCGGAGCTCGCGCGTCTCGTCAGCGAGAACCCGGACATGCTGAAGCTCGGCGGAACGCGCCAGTCCCTGACGGTGCTGTTCTCGGACATTCGCGGCTTCACGTCGATTTCCGAAGGGCTGGAGCCCGAGACGCTCGTCGAGATCCTCAACGTCTATCTCGGGGAGATGACGGGCATCGTCTTCGAGCACGACGGCACCCTCGACAAGTACATCGGCGACGCGATCATGGCCGTGTGGGGCGCGCCGGTGGCCTGCGAGAACCACGCGGCTCTCGCGTGCGCGGCGGCGCTCGAGATGAGCAAACGGCTGAGCGAGCGCCAGCAGGAGTGGATGGACCGCGGCTGGCCGAAGATCGCGGCGGGAATCGGCCTCAACACCGGCGAGATGGTGGCCGGCAACATGGGCTCCCATCATCACCTGAGCTACACGGTGATGGGCGACAACGTGAACCTCGGCTCGCGCCTCGAGGGCCTGACGAAGACGTACGGCGTGAGCCTGCTCGTGAGCGAGGCGACCGTCGAGGCCGCGGGCGACGGTTTCCTCTCGCGCGAGCTCGACCTCGTGGCCGTGAAGGGCAAGGCGCTGCCGGTCCGCATCTTCGAGATGGTCGGCCGCGCGGGCGAGGAGCACGTGTGGAAGGATCTCGTCGAGTCGTTCGGCGAGGCGCTGTCGCTGTTCCGCGCGATGCGCTGGCAGGAGGCGCTCGACGCCTTCCGCGCGCTGCTCGCGCGCTACCCCGACGACGGCCCCACGAAGCTCTACGTGAAGCGCTCGCAGTATTTCATGGACAACCCGCCCCCCGCCGACTGGGACCGCGTCACCGTCATGGAAAC
>CAYYVZ010000172.1:0-10275 GCA_964475235.1 uncultured Myxococcales bacterium
CCGGCAGGGCAGGGGATCGCATCATGGCGCTCTCGCTGGCGGCGTTCTTCCATCTGCTGACGGGCGAGGTCGGCCGCGTCACCGACGATGCGGCGGAGGTCGCAAGGCTTGCCGACGAGGTCGGCGGAGAACTGATCTGGATGCTTGCTGCGCGGATCTTCGTCGCGCTTGCGGCTGACGACACGCCCGCGGCGACGCTCGAACAGGCATTCACCGACTATCTGGCGAGCGGCTATCACATCGGACTCGGCGGCTTGCGTGCGATCGCAGCATCGCGCTTCCTTGGACGTGGCGATATTCGCGCGGCCGAGGCTCAGCTGGATGCAGCGATATCGGGTCCGGGCGAGCGATGGTGCGACGCGGAGCTTCAACGGCTGCGCGCCGAGCTGTTGGTCGCGCGCGGCGGCCCGCCAGGCAGAGCAGCCGAACTGTTCGGCGACGCCATTCGCATCGCCCGTGAGCAGAACGCCGAACTCTGGAAACAGCGCGCGGCCGAGTCGTGGGCCAGACTGCTCGCAATCGACGAAGGGCTTCCGGGCTGAGCGGCGCCAGCTCGGGCCGGCTCCCGCGCAAGCTCCACCGGACGCGGGGCTCCGACCCGCCGCCTGCAACTCCCCAACGGCCGCCTGGCCGACGCGGCAACCCCTGAATCGACGCGCGGACGCTGCGAGTTGCTGGGGCAGGTTGGCCCACCATTTGCTTGGCCTCTGTCACTGCCACGAGGCAGCGTCGAGGTTTTTTTATGATGAGACCGGATCGTTTTCGCGATCCCGTGGCCGCAGAGGCCGATGTCGTCGTAGTCGGCGCAGGCATGGGGGGCCTGGTTTCGGCCGCGCTGCTCGCGCGCGCCGGACGCCGCGTCGTCGTGCTCGACGGTCACTACGTCCCCGGTGGCAACGCGAGCGTGTTCCGGCGCAAGAACTACGAGTTCGACGTCGGCATCCACTATCTCGGCGACTGCCAGAAGGGAGGCCTGATCCCATCGATTCTCGAAGCGTGCGGCGCGGACGTGAAATTCCGCCCGATGGAGCGGGAGCTCGAGCACCTGAAGTTCCCCGACTTCGAGTTCACGATCCCGGCCGATCGCCGCCAGTTCGAGCGACGCCTCGCCGAACGATTCCCGCACCAGAAGCGCGGCATCCGACGCTACGTCCGGTTTCTCGAGCAGGTTGACCGCGTCGTTGCCGCGCAATCCTCCGGCTCCAGATGGAAGACTGCGTTCGCGCTGCTGCGCTCCCCGCTCGTCCTGCGCTACGCGAATCGGCCCCTCGGAGATTTCCTCGATACCTGCACGCTCAACCCGGCGCTGCGCGCGATCCTGTGCGCGCAGAATGGAACCTACGCGGTCGCACCGTCGAAGGTTTCCTCCGTGCTGCATGCGGGACTCCAGAATCACTACTTCGCAAGCGGCGGGTGGTATCCCGAGGGGGGCGGACAGGTCATCGCCGATCGCCTCGCCGATGTGATCGAAGACGCCGGCGGCCAGGTACGCCTGCGCACATTCGTCGAGCGGATCGTCGTGGACGGCGGCGCGGTGACAGGCGTCGAGTTCACGAACAAGCATCTCGGGCGCCATTTCGTGAAGGCACCTGTCGTCATCAGCAACGCGGACCTCAAGAGAACGGTGTTCGAGCTCGTCGGGGCGGAAAAGTTCCCGCAGGGCTGGGCCCAGCGCATCGCGCGCTTCGAGATGGCACTGCCGCTGTTCGTCGTTTACCTCGGCCTGGACATCCCGCCCGACGAGCTTCCCTACGGCAACGTGAACCAGTGGAGCTTCGGAAGCACGGACTTCGACGGCGAGTACGCGATGATCGAGCACGGCGAGATGCCCGAGCATCCGTTCCTCTACATCGCGACAGCTTCCCGAAAGGATCCCGACAATCCCCGTCTCGCCCCACGCGGCCATACGAACCTGCAGCTGATGACGGTTCCCCCACGCGATGCCGCCTTCTGGGGAGTCAGCGACGACGAGGTTCGCGACGGCAGCTACCAGCGCAGCGAAGGATACTGCGCGGCCAAGCATCGCCTGATGACCCAGCTCATCGCGGAAGCGGAGAAGGTGATCCCGGGGCTTTCCTCGCACATCGTCTACCGCGAGGCCGCCACGCCGATGACGCACACGCGCTACGTCGGATCGACCGGGGGAACCTCGTACGGAATCTCGGCGATCCCGTCGCAGTTCCTCGACAAGCGCCCCGGCGTGCGCACGCCGATCCGTGGTCTTCTGCTGGCCGGCGCCTCGACGCGTGCCGGGCACGGGATTGCCGGCGCGATGATGTCGGGAGTGCATGCGGCGGGAGCCGTGCTCGGACGCATGCCGCTCTCCGGGGCTCGGCCGGTTTGATCGGACTCCGCGGGATCAGGGCGACCGTTCCGGGCGCATGCTCGACCAGCACGGACCGGCGGCTTATTCGCGGTTTTGCGACGAACCGGCGATCGCCGTTCCCAATCCTGAGACGAAGCCGTTCGCGGCGAGCGCATGCGCCGAGGTTAACGGGTCGGCACCTGTGCCTCAGCGCTTCAACGATCGACCGAGCTCAGTTCGCCGTCCAGAGGTGCCAGTCGCCCGGTACACCCCTGAGGATATGGTCTCCACGATCATGGAACTGGAGATCAGAGCCGATCACCAGATCCTTGACGGTGCCCGTGACGAGCACTTCGCCCGGCCCGGCGACAGCGCTCACCCGCGCGCCGATGTGGATAGCGATGCCCGCGACGTCGTCTTTGCGCCGTTCGACCTCGCCGGTGTGGACCCCGGCGCGCACCTCGAGCCCGAGCGGTCGCACCGCGTCCATGATCGCCCGGGCGGCGCGGATGCCGCGGCCGGGGCCGTCGAAGGTGGCAAGCAGGCCGTCGCCGGTGCGCTTCACGACGACACCGCGGTAGTGGTCGACCGCCTTCTTCGCCGCGGCATCGTGTTGCTCTAGCAACGCCGACCATGCCTTGTCGCCCATCGCCGAGGCGCGCCCGGTGGAGTCGACGATGTCGGTGAAGAGCACGGTCATCAGCACCCGGTCGACGTCGATCCCGCGAGGGACGGGTGCCCCGGTCGCGAACTCGCCGATGGCGTCGAGCACCTCGTCCTCGTCGCCCGGGTTGCCGCTCACGTGGAAGTCGCCAGCGAACTCGACGAGGCGGGCACCAGCGATGTTCGCTGCGAGATGGCGCCCCTGACGCACGGGCACGATCGGATCGCCGGTGCGGTGCACGACGAGGGTCGGGACGCGTACGGACCCGAGTGCGTGTCGGACGTCCATGTTGACGTTGTGATGGAGGATCGTCGAGACGGCGCCCGGTGAAGCGGTCTGGCGTTCGTAGCGGGCAAGCCCGTCGAGCCCCTCGGGGCCTACCCGACCAAGGAACGCCTCGAGCGCATGACCCGTCCCCCACTGGGCACGCACGAAGTCGATGAACTCCTCGGTCAACTTGGGGTCAAATCCGATCTCGTAGTCGGGCGCCCGTAGCCCGCGGGCGAAGGTTCCCCACAGGACGAGCGATCGAACCCGCTCGGGAAACGCCGTGGCGAAGAGGATCGCGAGGGGACCACCCTCGGAGAGACCGATGACCATCGCCTGCTTGATGCCGGCGGCGTCGGCGACGGCGCGGGCGTCGTCCATACGGTCTTCCGCACTTCCCGTACCAAGGGTGCGATCCGAGCAACCAGTGCCTCGCTTGTCGAAGAACACGAGGCGACCGAGACCGGAGAGTCGGGTCAGGAGCTCGGCCCAGGACGGGATCTCCCACAGGAGTTCAACGTTCGACACGAAACCGGGGATGAAAAGGATATCGAGCGGTCCATCGCCCACACACTGGTACGCGATGCTCAGTTCTCCGCTTTGCGCGTAACGGGTCTCGGGCATGGATGTGACGGGCTCCCCTCTCCCCGCGCATCGCGCGGGTCCTGCGTGCCGGACCCTCGGTGACATGAACCAAGGGGGTGGGCAAATCGCTGCTCTCGTTACCAAGCGCGAAATCCGCTCACTGTGCTACGCGCGGCTGTTCGCCAAGCACTTCATGCGTTCGCCGGACAAGATGGGCGACGCCGAGGTGCGGTGCTTTCTGCTTCTGACCGACCTGATCGTAGCCGCCCGACGAACCCCGTCTTGACGACGATGGTGCGACAAGAGCTGTGGGTTGGTTTGATTCAGGCCGCTTCGACGGCCGGATCGCGCAGCGCCTTTCCAGGCGCGCGGAACAAGGTCACCGGCGGATCGAGGCCACTGCCCGATCGCATGGCGAACGGCTTTGCCGATCAGGCTCTGCGGCAGTGTGTCGTCTCGTGGAGGGCCAAGCTGCACTCTCCAGGGCGCATTCGGTGCCAGGCTTTTCGGCGCTGTGTCGCGTCGCCGGCCTTGCGCGGCGAGGGCCGACCAGCCGGGCGACGGCGGTCGCAGAAGGGTGCGCCTATCCGGTTCTCGTCGCCTGGGCTGGCGCCGTTCACGACGCCAGTTCCTGCTCGATGCGTTCCATCCAACCCGACGCGTCCATCGAAGTGTAGATGCGCAGGGCCTCGCGCAGCGCGCGCTTTCGGCCATCCTCATCGCCGAGTGCACGAGCCAGTTGAGCGCGAGTCGTGCAGGCCATCGCGTGCAGGGGCAGGGCGCCTGTGCGCTGCGCGAGGGCCTCCACCTCTGCGATCTGCGACTCGATGCGCGTCCGCTCGCCAATGGCGTCCGCGGCGAGCAGCACTTCCGCGTACACCAGGAGATTGCGACCTTCAATTAATGGATTGCGCAGAGGCACGGCGACCAGGCGTTCGATCATGTCCCGTGCCAGGTCAAGATCGCCGAGTGCCAGCAAGGCGCGTGCACGCAGCGTCTCCAACTGTGTGGCGGAGGATTGGCCGACGCCGGTCTTGCGTGCGATCTCGATGCCCGCATCGGCCGCGTCGAGAGCCGCTTCGGGTTGGCCAACGTGCAGATGCGCAGATGTCAGGGCCACGCGAGCAACGACGCGGAAATAGTGCGCCCCGGACTCATCTGTTCTGGCGACGTGGAGTGCTATGCGCTCGAGCGATCCGTCGGGAAGCCCACGAGCTACAAGTTCATGCATGCGCGCGTTCTCGTTGACAAGGACGCCCAGCACGGCTCGCTGGTTCGTCAAAAGCTCGGCGGCACGGTCGATCGAGGAGCGCGCGTCGGGGAGGCGACCCACCATGCCGAGCCACGTGGCGTGGCTCGACAGCATGCGCGCCAGTGCGACGGGTGTGCCTGCCGTGGCCCGGCCCTCAGCGAGAGCGGATTCGAGTGTCGCGATCGCGTCCACGAGCCGGCCTGCCAATGCAATCGTGGTCGAGGCGGCGACGACAAGATCCGCATATACGCCGACATCGGTGACTCGAGAGGCAGCACGCCGCGCCTCGTCGGCCATTTCGAATTCGAGCGGCGCGTGGCCACTGATCGATGCGTAACGAGCGAAGAAGGCAATGAGCGCTGCCTCCTGGTCGGGCTCCGCGAAACGCGCGGCGATTGCGCGGCCGCGGCGGTAGAGCTCTTCGCCGCGCGCGTGGGCCAGACCAAATTGCGCGCCCAGATCGATGATTCGCACGCAGGCGCGCAGCGCGGCATTCGCCGCATCGGGGGTCTCCGGGTCTGCACCCACCAACTCGACCAGGCGGTTCCAGTGGTGCAGCCCGGCCTCCGGGTCCCGCCCTTCGAGCCAGATTGCGGCGCGCTCGTGCCAGTGCGCCGCCTCCAGCGCGCGAGCCGCGGCTTCGAAGTGATGAGCGAGGAGCGCGGCGTGCTCGTCGAGTGAGTCTGCGCGGAGCTCGAGGAGTGCGTGGGCAACGGTGGCGTGAACACGCGCACGTCGCTCGTGGAGTTGCGAGCCTAACGCAACCTCCTGCGTGAGCGGATGCTTGAAAGCGTACTGGGCCTCGGGGTAGAGGGCTGTCGCGTGCAGAAACTCTGCCTGCACGAGCGTACCGAGCGTTTCGCCGAGCGTGGTTTCGTCCTCGCCTGCAACACGCTGTAACAGCGGCTCCGAAAAGTCGCGACCGATCACCGAGGCGCACTGGAGGACGTTCTTTTCGCGCTCGCCGAGTCGATCAATGCGTGCCGCGAGGATGAGTTGCACCGTTGCCGGGATCTCGAGCGAATCGATGTTGCGCGTCAAGCGGTACGCACCCACTGTGCCCGTGAGTGCTCCCGACTCGATCAGCGTCTGTAGAATCTCCTCGGCGAAGAACGGGTTGCCCCCGCTGCGCGCGTGGACCTGATCCACGAGAGAGCGCAGTGACGGATCGGCCCCGAGGGTCTCCCCCAGCATCTCTGCGAACGCGCTCGCATCCAGTGGCGCAAGCGCGACCTGCTGGTAGTACGAGCGGCGCATCCAGTCTGCGCGGTAGTCTGGTCGGAAGTTCACCACGAGCAGGGTGCGGCTCGCGTCGGCTGCGTCAACCAGGTTTTCGAGGAATGCTTCGGTGGCGCCATCGATCCAGTGCAGGTCTTCGAACAGGATCACCGCCGGCTCGCGGCGGCTGCGCGCGAGCGTCATGCGCTTCAGCAGCGCCAGCAGTGCGCGCTGGCGCTCCGGTCCGGGTTCAATCAATACCGGCCTTTCGGGATCGGGGACGCCCAGAAAGTCGAAGAGCACGGGTAGCGACGTCACGAGGGACTCGTCGCTTTGAACCACCGTGCCCGCGATCTTCTGGCGGGCCGTGCGTGCGTCGTCCTGGGCGACGATACCGAAGACGGCGCGGTAGAACTCGAGGACAGGCAGCAGCGGAACTGCCTTGCCGTGCGCCACGCCGGTCGTCGCGCGAACCGTGATCCCTTTGGCCCGGCACGCATTCGCGAATTCGAAGCAGAGCCGGCTCTTCCCCGTGCCCGCGTCGGCGACCAGGCCGAAGACCTGGCCGGTTCCGGCGAGAGCCTTCTCGAGCGCGGCTTCGAGCGCGCTCATCTCCTGTGCCCGGCCGGCGAACTTCGAGAGCCCGCGTGCGCGCGACATGTCGAAGCGCGTGCGCACGTTGCCGATGCCGGAGAGTTCGGAGACGCGCATTGGCTCTGCGACGCCCTTCAGCCGGAAATTGCCGAGATCCTCTTGCGCGAAGTAGCCATGCACGAGCTTGCTGGTGTTTTCGGAGAGGTAGATGCTGCCTGCCGACGCGAGCGCTTCCATCCTTTGAGCCAATCCCACGGTGTGACCCTGTGCGGTGTAATCCATCCGCAGGTCGTCGCCGATCCGGCCGACCACCACGGCGCCCGAATTGATGCCGATACGCGTCGCGAAATCGAGGCCGTGGCGACGCTTCACGTCGCGCGCAAAGTCACGCAACGCGTCGCGCAGATGCAGTGCGGCGTAACAGGCACGTTGCGCATGGTCCTCGTGTGCGATCGGGGCGCCGAAGATCGCCATGATGCCGTCGCCGGTAAACTTGTCGACAAAGCCCTCGAAGCGCCCGATGCCCTCGCAGAGTATGGCGAAGAAGCGCTGCATGATTCCGCTCCATTCTTCCGGGTCGAGCTGCTCCGCCAATTCCATCGAGCCCTTCACGTCGGCGAAGAGGACGGTGACCTGCTTGCGCTCTCCTTCGAGCGCGGACCTGGAGTGCAGGATCTTGTCCACGAGGTGCTTGGGGGTGGAGGTGGCCGGCGGGTTGGAAGGCGCGGGTGCCGGGCTGATCGTCAGCGCGCCGCCACAGCCGCCGCAGAACTTCTCGCCGGGCTCATTCGCCGTGCCGCAGGCTGCGCAGGCGATCGCGAGCGCGGCCCCGCATTCCGCACAGAAGCGGCGTCCGGGACGGTTGTCATGGTTGCAGGAAGGGCAGCGCATCGTGGAGGAAACGTGGAAAAGGCGACTAGCGCTTGGAGATATAGCAGTAGGCCGCCTGTTAACCAGCCGACGCGCTCGAGGCTGTTTGGTTAACAGATCCAGTTAACCAGTCTGGGTGACGTCCTCCCCGAATCTCGGACCGCGATTGTGTTAGATGCGCCGCGTCGGAAGTCTCTCCCATGGGAGCAGCCCGATGCGGAAATCGAAGTTCACTGAGGAGCAGATCGCTCACGCCCTTCGGCAGGTCGAAGCCGGCGCCGCCGTCAAGGAAATCTGCCGCAAGCTCGGAGTAACCGAGACCACGTTCTATCGCTGGAAGCGGGTATACGAGGGCATGGGCGTCGCCGAGCTACGCCGCCTTCGTCAGCTCGAGGACGAAAACAAGAAGCTCAAGCAGCTCGTCGCCGACCTGACACTCGACAAGCGGATCCTGCAGGACGTGCTTCAAAAAAAGGCTGAAGCCGGCCGTGAGGCGGGAGCTCGTCGTGCGGGTAAAGACGAGCTACCGCATCTCGGACCGGCGTGCCTGCAGCCTGGTCTTGCTGTGGCGCTCGACGTTTTACCACCGATCCGTGCGGTCGCAGTACGAGGACATCCGTCGCCGGCTGCGGCAGCTTGCTGCCGATCGGCCGCGCTACGGATACCTGCGCCTGCATGTGCTGCTTCGACGAGAGGGCTACGAGCTCAACCACAAGCTGGTCTACCGCCTTTACACGGAAGAGGACCTGACGATGCGCAGGAAGCGATCCAAGCGGCGAGCCAGGAGCGCGGTTGCGCGCGAGCAGTTCCCCGGCGCGGCGGCGCCGGACGAACGCTGGGGGATGGACTTCGTCCACGACCAGCTCTCGACGGGGCGGTCGATCCGGTGCTTTACGATAGTGGATCACTTTAGTCGTGACAGTCCTGCAATCGAGGTCGCCGAGCGTCTCGGTGCCGAGGACGTCGTGCGCACGCTCGAGCGGCTTCGACTGCGTGGTCGCAAGCCCCGCGTGATCACCTGCGACAACGGCAGCGAGTTCTGCTCGAAGCTGCTCGACCAGTGGGCGTACATCCACGGAGTCGAGCTCGATTTCATCAGGCCGGGAAAACCCGTAGAAAACTGCTTCACGGAGTCGTTCAACGGCAAGCTGCGCGATGAATGCCTGAACGTGCACTGGTTCGAGACGCTCGAACAAGCCAAGGCCGAGATCGAAGCCTGGCGTCTCGACTACAACGAATCTCGGCCGCACGGATCTCTCGGCAAGCTGACGCCGAGAGAATTCCGATCCAGATGGTCAGCAGAGAACGAGAGGCCTGACGCGGCGTTTCAAACTAATTGATTGGACCGAGATTTGGGAGGACGTCATCTTTGCCGTGATGCGTGGCTGAAGCGCTCTTCGCAAGGGGAGAAAGCACAATGCGGGTACGGCCGCGAGTGAAACGTTTGGGAATATGGCGATACTAGAAATCTTACAGCAAGTAGCCATGAAGCGCCTGCTTGATAGCGCGCTTGATGATTTGACGGCTACTAAACCCACAAGCGATGATCCGCTGAGCGGGATGGCAGAGGGCCTTGGCCGGCACTTGCGAGCCGTAGACAATTGGAGCGCGCAAGTTGGGTTCTTGGGAATGGGCGAGCCACGTCCGCTGACCACAACCACTGTCGCGCTCGACATTAGCACGCAACCTCGTCGGTTTACGTCGCGCGAAGGCAGTGGCGATGTGGCCACGGAGGAAGATCTCCTTGCAGCTAGCACTCACTTTCTTCTGTTGGGGGAACCCGGCGCCGGAAAGACAACGACACTTAAGCGCCTTGCGCGCCGACTTCTTACTGACCAGCCCACGAGCAATCACGATGAACTCTCGTACCCAGTTGTTTTGCGCTTGCGAGAGATTACCAATGGTGAACCACTGTGCGCTCGCGTAGCCAAGGCATTGGAGCTGCCAATCACCGAGACGACGATTGATGTCCCGCAACCAGAAAGCTCGCTAGAGGCGGTGCGACGGTGGGGGCGCCGAGGGATTCGCAAGTTCCAGCGGGTAGTAGATCGTAAGATCGGCTCGTGGGACCTGGACCGCGCCGTGGCCCACGTCCTCGAGAGTACCGGCGCACTGTTGCTTCTGGATGGACTTGATGAGGTTCTGCCGGAACTGCGGGAACAACTGCGAGAAGAGGTCCTTGCGCTAGCGCTGCAGTTGCATAAAGCGCGGCTCATCGTCTCTTCGCGGTCTGGAGACTATACCGTGCATCTCGAAAGCTTCAGCGTTTTCGAAATATGCCCTTTGACACCTGAGCAAGTGCGATCGATCGCTGAGAAGTGGATCGACGATGCCGACACATTTCTTGAACAGATAGATTCTGTCCCCTATCGAGATATTGTTGATCGGCCACTTCTGCTTACTCAGCTGCTCTTTCTCTACAAAAGATACGGTCAGCTCCCCGAACAGCCGGCCAGTGTCTACAAGCGGATCATTCGGCTGCTGCTAGAAGAATGGGATGCCGAACGTGGCATACTACGG
>CAYYVZ010000173.1:0-10262 GCA_964475235.1 uncultured Myxococcales bacterium
CGATGAGCACGCCGTCCTGCGTGATCTCGACGTCGAACGCATAGCGCTTCGTTCCAGGACCGGGGGACTTGAAGCGGATGGTGGCATCGACGACGTCGCCGTCGGTTCGCTCGAACTCCGCCTGTGTGCGCGTCAGCGGGAAGACGTCCTCGGTCTCGTCCGTGTTGACACCGGTTCCCGCGGCTCGCGGATCCGTGCCGTCGGCCTTCCACAACGAGAACAGGTAGTCCGTGAGCTGAGCCTGTCCGACGATGATGCTGATTCGCGGAATGGGATCGCGCTGCTTGAAGACGAGAACCGCCATCGCCCGAACCTCATCTCGAACCGGGTGACGGAACCGTCATCCCGACGAGCGGCTGCGGCTTGGCGAAGGCGGAGGAGCGCACGCATGCGTCATAGAAGAACTGCGGGCGCGGCGTCCAGTGAAAACTGCAGTGCCTGGTGACCGGCTACACAGCAATTCTTTTGCAGGCTGCCGTGCGTGGTTTCACGCTTGTGACCGGACTCACGCTTCGGAACGATCGTACTCGTGATCGTGAACCGGCGGGATCTTCAGACCTGTATGCGTCGCCCGACCATCCGCGACACGCTCGCCACCGTCGCGATCAGCTCCGCCGGCTCGACCGGTTTCGCCAAGTGCATCTGGTACCCTGCGAGCATCGCCTTGGTGCGGTCCGCCGACCGCGCGAACGCCGTGAGCGCCACCGCCGGTGTCGTGCCGCCGAGCTGCTTTTCCATCTCGCGGATGTCGCGGATCAGCTCGTAGCCGTCCATCTCCGGCATGCCGATGTCGCTGATGATGACGTCGGGGCGCGCATGCCGGAACGCTTCGATCGCCTCGCGCGCCGACGACGCGCACTCCGGCTCGGCGCCGTGCCCGGCGAGAAGCCGCCGCACGATTTCGCGCGCGTCCGGCTCGTCGTCCACGACCAGGATGCGAAGCCCCGTGAGCGACAGCGGTTCCTGGTTGTTTGCGAACGGCCGCGGCGAATCGGGATGCTCCCTTGCCTCGGCCGTCTCGCCCGCACGCACGGCCATCACCGGCAGCTCCACCGTGAACGTCGCGCCCTTGTCCGCGCCGTCGCTGCGGGCGCGAATCGTGCCGCCGTGCAGCTCGACGAGCTGTTTCACGATCGCGAGACCGAGCCCGAGCCCGCTGTGCCGGCGCGTGGTCGAACCGTCGGCCTGGCGGAAGCGGTCGAACACGTGAGGCAGGAACTCGGCGCGAATGCCCTGCCCCGTGTCCGCAACCGAGATCTCCACGTGCGAGTTCACGCGCGAGAGCGCCACGTCCACGCGGCCGTCCTTCGGGGTGAACTTGATGGCATTGGACAGCAGGTTCCAGACGATCTGCTGGACGCGCTGCGGATCGCCGCGCACGGGAGCGACCTTCGGATCGGCGATCATGTGCAGGCGAATGCCCTTCGCCTCGGCCGCCGGCTTCACGGTTCCGAGCGCTGCCTCGATCACATCGCCGAGATCTACCTGCTGCACGTCGAGGCGGATCTGCCCCGCGATGATGCGGCTCATGTCGAGCAGGTCCTCGATGATCTGCGCCTGCGAACGCGCGTTGCGCTCGATCACCTCGACGCCGGCCCTCACCTGGTCGGCATCGATGCCGGGCTCGCGCAGGATGTGGGCCCAGCCGAGGATGGCCGAGAGCGGTGTCCTCAGCTCGTGCGACAGCGTCGCGACGAATTCGTCCTTGAGGCGGCTCGCCCGCTCGACTTCGGTTCGCGCGGCCTGCTCGCTCGCGAGCAGCTCGGCCCTCTGGTCGTGCGACTGCTGGATCTCGAGCGCCTGCTGCTCGATCCGCGCGAGCATCTCGTTGAACACGCCGGTGAACTCGCCCAGCTCGTCGTCGCTGAAGCGCACGGCGCGCATCGAATAGTCGCCGGTCTTCGATACGAGCCGCGCCGTGGATGCGAGCTCGGCGATGGGGCGAACGAGGAACCTCCGGATGCGCGTCGCCAGGTACCAGGCGACCAGCATCATCAGGGCGGCGATCGCGACCACGATCGAGGCGTTGTAGCCCGCGCGCGCGAGCGACGCGCTGCGGTCGAAGACCACCTGCAACCGTCCGACGTCTTCGCCTTCCGGTCCCGTCACGGGGCTGGTCACCACCAGCCACCGCCCGCTCGTCCTGCGGCCGAGGCGCCCGAGCTGGAAAGCCGGCGGATCGATCTCGTCGCTGCGGTATCCGGCAAACGCCTGGCCGTCGGCTGTGAACAGCGATGCGGAACCGACGTTGTAGGAGTTGCGAAGCGCGCCGAGCGCTTCCTTGCCGAGCTCGGGGTCGCCGAACGTGAGAGGCGCCTCCGCGTTGCTGCGGATGATCTCCACCTGCGCCTCGGCGAGCACCTCCATCTCGTGCTCGGTGTCGATGTAGTCGAAGACCGCGAGGATGCCGGCCACCAGCAGCACCGCGAGGCCCGTCGTCAGCGTGACGAGCAGCGTGAGCTTCGCACCGAAGGAGCGCGGCGCCAGGATCATCGCGGTTCCTCCTCGACGATGTTCGCGAGCTTGAGAACCTTGGCGCTGATGGTGACGGTGGAAGCGTGGATTGCCTGCGGGTTGGCTTCGAACACGATGCGGTCGCGCTGCAGCACGAAGCCGATCATGCCGCCGCGTTCCGCAAAGTCGGGAGCGTCGCCCACGGTCAGGACCTCGCGACCTCTCACGTGCTCGACGATGGCCCGCACGCCCTCGTCGGCACACGGACACACGAACACGAGGTGCGAGTCCTCGATGCTCCGCAGAAACGCATCCCGGTCCGGTGCCGCGTCGGGAGCGACGACTCGCCGCAGTGCGAGCGGATGTCCGTCGATCGGCTCGGCGCGGCCGATGACATCGGGCAGCACGCTGCCGACCTCGCAGTCGCCGACCTGCGTGACCACGATGGGAGCAACCGGATTCTCGAACGCCGTCGCGGGCCACTGCGCGTAACGAAGGAAGTTGAGCACGTAGGCCGCCTTCACGGTCGCGGCCTTCCTGCGATCCACCTCCGAAGCGGCGAGCGACGTCGTCGCGGCCGCGACGATCGCGGCGGCGCCGAGCGCTGCTCCCAATCCTCGGAGGAAGCGCATCGTCATCGTACTTCCGCCTGCTCCGGCGGAAGTCCGGCTGGTCGAAGATCCACGTTCATTCCGTGCTCAGTCGAAGTGCCAGGCCACTTCGGCGTAGAACCCGCGTTCCGCCTGCACCACCGCCGACACCTCGCGATGCCGGTCGTCGAGCAGATTCTGTCCCCAAACGGTGAAATCGATGTTCGGCGTCGCGTGCCATGTGAAGCCCTGGTCGAGCCTCACGTAGTCGGGCACCCCCTCCATCCGGTACTCGTCCACGTAGTAGAGGGCCGTGTTGCACTCGATCGTATCCGTCACGTTCCAGTACGAACGCATCTTGAACTGGTGGTGAGGCGAGTTGAGCTCGTCGTGTGGAGTCAGGTCCCCATGGATCTGAACGTCCACGTACGAGTACGACGCCTCGAGCTTCCATTGCTCCAGAGCCTGCCAGGCGGTCGTGACTTCGACGCCGTAACTCTCCCCGGATCCGGCGTCCGACCACGTCCCGAAGAGGGACTTCGGCAGGTAGAGCAGTCTCGAATAGTCGTTGTAGTAGGGGGCTATGTCTATTGTGAGATTGTCGGCCAGCCTTCTTCGATACCCGATTTCGTAGGCGACGAGCTCTTCCGACTTGACCGATCGCGACCCGTCCACGCCGATCGGCTCGTAGACTCCCGTGGCCGGCATGCCCGCGAACAGTCCCGTGTCCACGACGGCGAACGTCACGAATGCGTCCTGCTCGATGCGCGACGGCACGCGAACGGGGCGCGAGACGGACCCCCACAGCGTGTTCTTGTCGTCCGTCCACCAGAGCCGCCCGCCCGGCTGCACCTCGAAGCCAGTGAACGAGTTGTACTCGAGCTTGGTGCCGAGCATCGCGAAGACGCTGTCCGGCACCAGCGTGATCGTGTCCTGCACGAAGCCGTTCAGGGTGTTGAACCCCCGCGACCGGGGATCGAACACGAACGCGGTGTCCGGGCTCGACCGCGTGCGGTCAGCGCTGTAGCGATTGCCGATTCCCCAGATCACTTCGTGACGCTCGAAGGGGTGAAAGCGGTGCCTGACGTCGATGTCGCCCGTGTCGCGCTCCAGCTGAAGGCCGGCCGACTGGATGCGCTTCGAACGGTCGTAGTAGGCCTGCACGGTCAGCACCGACTCGGGCGCGAATTCGTGCTCGGCGCGAAGCAGCAGGTGCCCGCCGTTCGCACGGCCCTCGCCGATCCTCTGCGCGAATTGGAAGTGCTGGTCCGGCACCGGGACCGTCACCTGCTCGCCGAGGCGCCAGCTGTTGAAGACGCCGCCTTCGAACAGCACCTTCGTGTTGTCGCCGTCGTCCCAGTCGAACCGGAACCCGGCGTCGCCGAGATCCCATTCGTCGTGCGCCGAGCCGGTCGGCGTCGCCATGTGGTCGTTGTTGAAGTACTTTCCCCAGATCCGGTACGTCGCGCCGTGGAAGAGCTTGCCGCCGTAGCGCGCCGTCGCGTACCCCTCGTGCTCGCTGCCGGCGCCCGTCACGACGTGCATCCCCTGCGTGTCGACCGACGACTTGGTGAGGATGTTGATGACACCGTTGACGGCGTTCGCGCCCCAGAGCGTGGCGCCCGGCCCGCGGATCACCTCGATGCGTTCGATGTCGGCGAGCACCATGCTCTGCACGTCCCAGAACGTGCCGCCGAAGAGAGGATCGTAAACGGCGCGGCCGTCCACGAGCACGAGCGTCTTGTTTGCGAGGCCGCCCGTGAAGCCGCGCATGCCGACCACCCATTCGTGAGCGGAGCGGTTGCCGGCGAACACGCCGGGCACCGCGCGCAGCGCATCGGCGACGGTTCGGTGACCGAGGCGGCGGATGTCCTCGGACGTGAGCACGTACATCGCAGCCGGCGTGCGGAACCAGCCCTCTTCCTGGCCCGCCACCGTCGTCACGGGGATGTTCATGAGCTCTTCGAGCGGAACGCTCACCGCCTCTTCGACGGAAAAACTTTGGGCGGCAACTCCGGCAGATGGAAGGACGAGAACGGCGAGCAGCACGCCGGCCGCAAGAATACCGGCCCGGCCGGACCCGGCGGTACCGGAGGATCCGGTCCTGTGTCGATCGAGCATTGCCAGGTCCCTCTGCGCCTACGGGTCTGTCAGTCTGATCGTTTTCTGTATGCCGCCCGCTTCCGATCGACGCTACAGACCTGTGGCTCAAGCGAGGCTCTATCCGCATGCGGACATGCGCTCGCCGATTCGAACCTGCGCGCATTTTTCAATGCGCTAAGCACTCACTTGGCGCACAAAAATGCGCCCAACCCATCACAATTTTCTTGACTGGGGGGAAACGTGCGGGTTTACTCGCGCCCGTTCGGACGTTGCCTCGTCCGCCGCGCGACAGAGCCCCAGGGCAAAGTCAGCGAGGCGGCCGCAACGAGGCTTCATATGGCGTCCGCGACACGTCACCGCTCCGGCGGTTCCCACTCAGAAGAGTTCGATTCACGGTTTGCCGAGCCGGACGACGTCGCACGTCCGACGCTCGAAGACCTCGCCGCCCAGCCACAGTTGCAACTCCTCCACGTGACTGAGGCCGTCGGCCCTTCCGGCAGGGCGGCGACAACCCTCGCGTCTTCCGCGTGGAACGATCGCGAGGAAACCCGACACGCCGTCGCGGGCCGCTTCGGCCTCGATCCGTCGCGGGGTGCCTCGACCGGCCATTCGAAGAACGCGAATCAACTCGGCCCTTCCAGGTCGGCAACCAGGCTGCTCGCCGCGCTCGCCGCGGCGGCGTGGCTTTCGGGCTGCTCGACCGCGAGTGTGCCGGATCGGAAGGAAGGCAATTGCTTGCAGGCCGCGGCCGGCCAGTCTTTCGAGGCTCCGGCACCGGACGATGTTTCCACCGAGGGGGGTGGGCTCGGCCATTTCGATGGGCGAGCGCGTGACGTCGTTCCGGTGCCGGTCGTCCGCGAGACCGTTGGCGCGGGGGGAGCTGCGAGCAACCTGGAGAGCACGAGATCGGGCGGGACCGCGCGCGACCGTAGCGGGCTGGTCGACGCGTGGCCGGAGGTCGGTCCGCCGAGGACCGACCTCACGACCCGATCCGTGCTCTCCAAAGGTTAGGTTGGGTGGGGGATGGGCCCCGGAGACGCGCGAAGGGACGCGCGCGTCTCCGGTCAGCCTCCCCGCTCTTGTCGCAATCGCCTGAGGCGGTTGCGGCAAGTTTTCAGGCCGCGAACGCCGGGGGGTGGTTGCGGCACGGTTCGATGCCGCGAGCCTGAAGGAGGGCTCGCGGCGCGGACCGATCACCGCGAGTCCACGAGAGGCTCGCGGAGATTTTCGCGCTGCGACGGGGAGAGGTCGCAGCGGGTTCGATGAGCTGCGGACGCGGAAGAGGTCGCAGCAGATTTTTTCGTTGCGAATGCTGCGGGACATTCGTGCGGGGAACACGTCGGCGTCGCCAGGCCTGAGCGCCGGCGGCGCCGACGTGTTTTTGCCGACGGCCGTTCGGATCGGAGTCCGGCGAGGCAGGCTTCTCGCTTCCGAAAACAGGCGCAGCGTAAGCGGCCAATCCCATCCGTCGCACGCCGTTTCGCATCGACTGGAACGACGAGGCCGGGTTCATGGGATGCGGGGCCGGAGCGAGTCTCGCCACTCCTCTTCCGCAGTGGGTTCCGCGGATGCGGAGGCCGGCGGGAGTCCCGCCATCCTCTTCGACATGCGTTCCGCAGACGCGGCGCCGGACGGAGTCCCGCCGTCCTCTTCGACATGCGTTCCTCAGATGCGGAAGCCGGCGGGAATTTCGACGTCGACGCGGAAATTCATGGAGCACGGCCGCGCCGGCGGCAGTGCCGCGACGCAGCCGTGCTTGTGGCGCACACTTCTATAGAGGGTGCGCCGCATCCGAGGTGCGGGAAGGCTCCTCTCGTCACGCGACAGCGAAACCGCGCAACCAAGCGACATTGCAAACGAGCCGTCCCCTGACGGCGAACCTACCGCCCAGGCAAACCTTCACGCAATGGCAAGAATGGCACGCGGTGCGGCGCGCTGCACGACTGGAAACATTCGAGTTCTTTACAACCGTTCAACCACGCGCGCCTCATGCGAAGCGCGTGCACCGTGAGACTTCCGATCGAGCGGGAGATGAACGTCGATTCGTCGAGAAAGCGGCCGGAGCTCACCTCGGACCGATCGCGCCATCGCAGAGCAACGCGGCGCCGTAGTGTGGGGCCGAATCTGCCTTGATCGTCGCGAACGAACGTTGGTGCACCGCGACGGGCGGGTCGTCGATCCGAGGACGTAGCAGGTCGAGGCACGCGGGGCGGCGAGGCGTTGACGACTCCTTGCGCGCGAGGGGCGCGGGTACACCGCGCACGGTGGGCGTTCCGACATCGGTAACAGCCGAGGAACGCGGGGAGGCGGGGCGTTCACGACTCCTCACTAGCGGCGGGCCCCGGGTGCACGGCGCCAGGTCGGCGTTCCGACATCGGAAGCAGGCGGAGCCGTGGTGAGCATTTTGCGTCTCAGGGGCGAGGACACACCCGACCTCACACGCAGTCGCGATTTTCGCCGCGACTTTCACAGACGCGCTGCAGTTTTCTCGAAAAATTGGCTGCTTTTCATCAACGAGGCCTTGCAGGACTCTTGAATTTTCGCTATCTGTTCTCCCATGCGAATCCCGCTTCGACGTCACGCGCGGGATTCCCGCGCGTCGAGCCTGGCCGACCCGATCTGCAGAGTGGACGACGCGCCGAACGTCGCGCCGCTTCGTCTCCTTTCCCGTCAGAGCCTGCGCGAAGCGGACGTGCTGGAACGAGAGCTCCTCGGTCACACGCGCCGTGTTGCCCGTCTTCGCTTCGTGCGCGGCCGGCTCGCCCACGAGTTCCTCACTCGCAAAAGCTGGAGCCGTCTCGGTTTCGTACGGGTCAGTGACTATGTGCGTGAGTGTCTCGGACTATCCGCGCGAACGCTGCAGGAAGACGCCCGCGCGGCGCGCGCGCTCGAACGGCTTCCCCAGGCGACGATTGCGTTTCTCGAGTCACGGCTGTCGTGGACACAAGTGCGTCTTCTTACTCTCGTCGCCCGCGCCGAAGACGAAGCCGCATGGATCGCGGCCGCGCTCGCGAGCGACACGCATACGTTCGAAGACAAAGTGAGACGCCGAGCGGAATCCGGTGACGCTCCGCCGATCGATCTGCCCAAGGAACCGGCCACGCAGTTCCATGTGCGGGTGTCACGACACGGCCGACGTCTGTGGCGAGCCGCGCGCGAGATGGCCGAGCGCAGCGCGGGCTCCCCATTGACGCCGGCCCAGGTGCTGGAGCTGATCGCGGCCGAAGCAGCGAGCGGCGCTCCGCGCCCAGGTGAAACGTCGGCGTACTCCGGGGAATCGCCGAGCGAGCCGTTTCATGTCCTTCCCGGCTCGCCGGGCCCGCGCGGCGACTTGCACGGTGACTTGCGCAGCGACTCGAACGACGACTTGCGCGGCGATGAACGTGGCGACGAGCGGCGCGACCCGCGAGGAGTCGAAGATGCAGCCGCCCTCCCGACGTCCGCCCGTCGGCACGCCGCGCGCGATCTCGAGCTGGAGGCCTTTCTTCGTTCGGTCGCGCTCAATCCCGACGGCGAATCCAATGAACCGCCGTGCGCGCGGGCTTCGGAAATCGTAGATCGCGACCCCGAGCTAACGCGGTTCCTCGCGGAAATCCGCGCCGAGCAGGAAGCGGCCGCCGCGGCCGGAGTCGATTGGGCGAGTGCCGCTGCGAATTCGCACCCGCACACCACCTTGTTTCAGGATGCCCAGGCGCTGCTTCATCAGCATCTGACGCAAATCGCAGAGGAAGAAGACCTGCCCTCGCTGTTGCTGCCGAAGCGCGGAGCTTCCCCATGCGAGCGGCTCGAGGCTGTCTTCGACCGGATCGAGTCGCGCGAACCTCGTTTTCTCGACGCTCGAATGAGGGAGATCGGCCAGCTGCTGCAACGCGCGGACGCCGACCTCGCACGTTTGCTGCGCGAGGCGCTCGAAACCCGGCTGCACCGCGCGCGGGGTTTCGCCTCGTTCGCTCGCTACGTCGACGAAAAGCTCGACTTCTGCTCTCGAACGGCGTGGACCCTGGTTGCCATCGATCGAGCGTCGACACGTGCAGGCGGCGACTTCGTGCGCGCATACCGCGAAGGCCGGATCAGCCTGCTTGCGGCCAACGCGATTCTTCCGGTCATCGGCCCGGTCCACGCCCGGGCATGGATCGAACGCGCAGCCGCAGTCACCCTGCGTCGCATCGAGGCCGAAGTCTCCTGGGCTCTCGACCGCCTCGACGCCGCCGGGGGCGCGGAAGCATTCTTCGCTCCTGCTCCACCTCCCCTCGATGCGGATCTTTCCTCCATCGGCGAGTTGCTCGACCCGGTCCGACTGAAAATGCGTGCGCAGCGGGAACCCTCTGCCGCAACGCCTGCCCCCGGCGACGACGCCGCCAGGAAGGTCACGCTGCGCTTTTCCGTGCCTCTTTCCGTCGCCGAGCTCGTCGAAGAAGCGATGCTCGCGCTTCGCCGCGGCTCCGAATCGCGCGGCGAGGCCTTCGAACGAATGCTGGCCGTCGTCCTTCTGGAATGGCTGGCGGTTCCGAAGCACCGCGACCCGGTGTTCGAACGCGACGGCTGGCGCTGCGCGGTGCCGGCGTGTTCGTCGCGCTGCGAGCTGCACGACCACCACGTGCGGTTCCGTTCCCTCGGCGGCGACGAGAACCTCGACAACCGGATCACCGTCTGCGCGGCGCATCACCTTCGCGGGATTCACATGGGCCGCGTGCGCGCGACGGGCCGGGCGCCGTCGGAAATGGTGTGGGAGCTCGGGTGCAGCCAGACCGGCTCCCAGCCGTACATGCGGCTGGTGGGCGATCGTTACCTCGTCAGGCCCGCCACGTGCAGAAGAAGACCGGCCGCGGCCGTCCCGAACAGCGTCGGAAGCATGCCGACGCCGGCGCGGAAGATCGCGTAGGCCGATGCGGCAAACAGCACGACGCTCCAGACGTTGACGCTCGCCAGCACCGGCACGTCGATCGTCGCGCCGAAGCCCTCGACCACGCGGACATCGGAAAACATCACGTGAAGCGCAAACCACACCGCAAGATTGGCAATGACTCCGACCACCGACGCGGTGATCGTCGCCAGTGCCCCCGAGAGCGCCTTGTTCTGTCGCAGCGTCTCCACATACGGCGCGCCGAGGAAGAT
>CAYYVZ010000174.1:0-10242 GCA_964475235.1 uncultured Myxococcales bacterium
ATCCCGATTGCGTGGAACGCAATCGGGATCCGTCCCCGATTTCCCCGACTTTCGAAGGACCAACGCGTGAACGACAAGAATCTGCTCGATCTCTGCCACAACCTGCTCGACCTCGCGCGCAAGGCGGGCGCCGATCATGCCGAGGCGGCCGCGGCGTGGCAGCGCAGCGCGGAGACGCACATCGAGAACGGTTCGGTCCACACGGTGCAGAGCGGCGAGGAAACGATGTACGGCCTGCGCGTCATCGTCGGCACGTCGCAGGGCTTCGTCACGGCCAACGACCTCGAGCCCGAGCTGCTCGCCGAGCGCGCCGCGGAAGCCGTCGCGCAGGCTCGCGTCAATCCCTCCGATCCTTTCTTCGGTTTCCCGGCGCCTGCGCCGATCACTCCGGTGGACGGCATTTACGACGCAGCGGTCGCGGACATCGGCAGCACCGAAGTCACGACGCTCGCCGCCGAGATGCTCGCGCATATCCGCGAGCTCGACGGCCGCGTGCGCGTCGATTCCGGCTCGGTCTCGTCGGCCGTCACGGCCCGCGCGCTCGCTTCGACGACGGGAGTCTCCGCGAGCGAATCGTCGAGCGGCGTAGACGCGAGCACCTTCGGCATGGCCGTCGACGGCGACGACGTCGCGAGCTTCGACTACGACAGCGCGGTGTCGCGCCGCTGGCAGGGTTTCGACGTTGCCGCGATGGAAGCGTGCCGCCGCTTCGTCGAGAAATGCCGCGCGGGGCTCGGCGCCGGCAAGGGCGAGAGCTTCCGCGGGCCAGTCGTGCTGTCGCCGGACGCCGTCGGCGAGTTCCTGCTCCCGACGCTCGTCGGCGCGATGTGCGCCGATACCGTGCGCAAGGGCCGAAGCCCGCTCGCATCGAAGCTCGCGCAGCAGGTCGCAGCGTCGATGCTCACGATCCGCGAGGACGGCCGCATCCCGGGCGGGCCTTCGTCGAGCGCGTTCGACCGCGAGGGCATGCCGGTCCGCAAGCGCGAGCTCGTCAGCCGCGGCGTGCTGCAGGGTTTTCTTTTCAATCACTACGAGGCGCGTGCAGCCGGTGGCGAGGTCGTGAGCACGGGCAACGCCGCAGGCGGCGTGAGCTCGCTGCCGATGGTCGGGCCGCACTGGCTCGAGATCGACGCGGGCGATCGCGCCATGAGCGAGCTCGTCGCATCGGGCGAGCGCGCCATCTGGGTCGGCCGCTATTCGGGCAGCACCAACCCGGTGACGGGCGATTTCTCCGGCGTCGTCAAGAACGGCTTTCTCGTGCAGGGCGGCGAGCGGCGCCCGGTTCGCGAGGTGCTGATCGCGGGCAACGTGTTCGAGCTGCTCCTGCGCATCTCCGCGATTTCGCGCGAGCGCCACGACATTGGCGGCTCGGCGCTGCTGCCGGCGAGTCGCGCGGAGGATGTTTCGATCACGGCGGGCTGAATCCGTTCTCGTACCCGTCCCGGGTTCTTCGCGTGAGCTGCGGTCGCTCGCTATGACGGCGCGGTGAGCGCGCGCGAAGCGGACGTTTGCGTCGTCGGCGCGGGACTTGCCGGGCTTGCGGCGGCTCGCGCGCTCGTTGCGGCAGGATGCAACGTCGTCGTCGTCGAGGCGCGCGACCGCGTCGGCGGCCGCATCTGGAACCGAACGCTCGCGACGCTCCCGGCCGTCGAGCGGCGCAACCTCTTCCTCAAGGATCTCGCGGCGCGCTTCGGCGAGGACGCCGCAACGCCGATCGGTTATCTGGAGACGAACTGGCAGGCCGAGCTGTGGTCGCTCGGCGGGATGATCGGACACTTCGTGCAGGGCGCGCTCACGTCGTGGGGCCTGGCGCTTAGGCGGCCGGTCGGCCGCGTGCACTGGGCGAGCTCGGAGCGAGCCACCGAGATGCACGGCCTCATGGAAGGGGCCGTGCGATCGGGAGAGCGCGCGGCCGCCGAGATCCTCGCCCGAATCTGAGCCGGCGTTCGAGCCGGCCGTCGGGCAAGGACCCGTGGCG
This sequence comes from uncultured Myxococcales bacterium, assembly GCA_964475235.1. GTDB lineage: Bacteria > Desulfobacterota > Binatia > UBA1149 > CAITLU01 > DATNBU01. The sequence goes on from CAYYVZ010000174.1 coordinate 1,979, forward strand.
GCCGCTGCAGCCTACTTCTTGCCGGCGGCCTTCTCTTTCTTCTTGGCCTGCTTCTCCTTGGTGGAGAGCTTCGGCTTGTTGGTTTTCGGCGGAGTCTGCTGACCCTTGGACATGGTGGCCTCCTGAGCCGCGTGTCGCGGCGCGGCCTTCATAGCGCCGCGCGAAACCAATCGGTAGTCCGGCTCGGAAATCGGGGACGGATCCCGATTCTCATTCGTCTCGAGGCGCTGCCGCGTCGGTGCGCGACGTTCGGATCGGCCGAAATCGGGATCCGTCCCCGATTCCCAGCTACGCCTTCACTTCGCGCACCGTCTCCGCGAGCCGCCCGATGCCGTCGTCGATCTCGGCCGGCGTCAGCGCGCAGTACGGCAGTCGCAGGAAGCGGTCGCCGCCGCCGCTTGGGAAGAACGCGAGGCCGTCGGCGAGATTCAGGTCGCGCTTGGTAGCCGCCGTGCGCACCGCCGTCGTCGAAGTTCCCTCGGGCAGCGTCACCGACAGGAAGAAGCCGCCGTCCGGGCGCGTCGCCACCGCGTCGGGCATGTACTTGTCGATGGCCGCGAGGCACGCGTCGAGGCGCGGCGCGTACAGCTTCTTCAGGCGCTCGATCTGCGGCGCGAGCAGGCCGCGGCGGCACCACTCCCACGCGATGCCGTGCGCGACGTAGCCGGGCGAGATGTAGGTGTCCTCGGCGATCTTGGCGATCTTCTTCAGCACCTCGGGGTCGCCGAGCATGAAGCCCATGCGCACGCCCGGCGCGATCAGCTTCGTGAACGAGCTCATGTGCAGCGTGCGCTCCGGCGCGAGCGAGAACAGCGTCGGCTCTTCCTTGCCGCGGTAACGCAGCATGCGGTACGGCGCGTCTTCGACGAGCGTGAAGCCGTGCTTGCGCGCCAGCTCGACGATACGCGCCCGCTTGGCGCCCGAGCACGTCGCACCGGCCGGGTTCTGGAAGTCCGGAATCAGGTAGAAGAACTTCGGCACGCGCTTGGCCAGCGCCGCTTCGAGCGCCGCGATGTTCGGCCCGTCCGCCTCGAGCTCGATGCCGACGACGTCGGCGCCGTGGCGGCGCAGCAGCGTGATCGTGCGGTCGTACGTGGGCGACTCGGTGAACACGACGTCGCCGGGCTTGATCATCGCGCGGCAGAGAAACTCGACGATCTCGAGCGAGCCGTTGCCAGTGAGAACCTGGTCCACGCTGACGCCCTGCCACTCGGCGAGCCACTGCCGCATCGGCAGGAACCCGAGAGCCGGGCCGTAAGCGAGCACGTTCGCGCCCTGTTCCTTGATGACGGCCTGGGCTGCCGTGACGAGCTCGTCGACGGGATACGATTCGGGCGCGGGTACACCGCGGGTGAAGTTGATGACACTCATGATCCCCGGGCTTTACCAAGGACGGCCGCGGGTGTCACGAACTCAGCGCGCGTAGCCGAGCGACTCGAGCCGCGCGCGATTCGCCGCCGACAGATCCGCCTTCCCGCCGGCGCGCGCCTGGCGGCTCGTCATCGACGGATACGACTTGAGCGACGTCACCATGCGCCGCGCCCAGTCGGGCATCGTTCCCTTCACGACGAGGTTGCGCAGCTCGCGCGGATCGGCCGACAAATCGTAGGCCTCGAACGAGGTCCCCCCGTTCCAGATGACCTTGTGGATCCCGTCGCGCACCGAGTAAGCCGGCGGTTTCCACAGCAGCAGCTGGCCCGCCGACGTGAGGCGTACCGGCCGTCGCGCCTCGGTGAACCGCGGCGCCGACAGCACGATCTTCCCGCTCTCGACGAGCGGCGCGAACGACCGCCCCTGCATCGTCGCGGGAGGCCGCGCGTCCGCGAGCTCGAGGATCGTAGGTGCGACGTCGATCAGCCCCACCGAGAGATGATGCCTGCCGCTCTTCTCGATCTTCGTACCGCGAACGAGCAGCGGCACCCGCGTGACTTCGTCGAAGAGCTGCGTGCCGTGACCCGCCGCGCCGTGCTCGAAAAACTCCTCGCCGTGCCCCGACGTCACGAGGAAAAGCGCGTTGTCCTCGTCGATGCGCCCCTTGGTTGCCTCGACGAGCCCGCGCAGCGACCGGTCGGCCCCACGCACCTGGTCCAGGTAGCGCGCGAGCTGCTTCTCGCGGGCCTTCGTGTCGCGCGTCGCATCCACTCCCGTGTGCACCGGCCGCGTCGCATACGTGTGGACGAACAGGAAGAGCGGCGCACCGCTGTACTCGTCGAGCCACTTCCTCGCGCGGTCGATCGCATCCGAATGACTGGGGTCGATGTCGTTCGACTCGCCTTCGTCGTAAAGGTCGAAGCCGCGCCCAAACCCTAGCTCGCCCGCAAGCGCACCGCCTTCGGTGAACGCCGCCGTGTGCCACCCGCGGCTGCGCAGCAGCTCGGCCAGCGTCTGCACGCCGGGGCCGAGACTGCGCGTCTCGTCCACGACTCCGTGCGACATCGGGTTGAGCCCCGTCATCATCGTAAGGTGCGAGGGCAGCGTCGTGGCCGACTGCGTCGCCGCCTGCATCATCACCGCGCCGTCGCGGCCGAAGAAGCCGTCGAGAAACGGCGTCGCGCTGCCCGAGCGTCCGAGCAGGCTGTCGAGGAACGGCACCGAGCCGCCCCGCGAAGGCGCGCCGGAGTAAAGACCGACCGACGACGTGCGCAGCGAGTCGAGCGAAACGAGCAGGATGATGGGATAGGCGCGGCGCTTCTCGTCCACTTCAATCGATGGCGCGCCCCACACGACACCCGGCGCGCTGCCCGTCGCGTCGCCGCCCACGGGACGGCTGCGGAATGCGAAACGCACCTTGCGACCGGCGAGATCGCCGACGTCTTCCGACTCGTCCTGCCACTTGGTCGTTCCAGCGGCGATCTTGCGGCGCAGCACCACGTAAGGCTTGCCCTGGCCTTCGACCGCCGGCCTCGCCTCCACCTCGATCTCGACGGCCTGCGATTTCCCCGTGCTGCCGTCGAGCGTGAAGCCGAAGTGCAGCCGCGCGTTCCCGGAGACGGCGACCTCCTCCGTCACGATCTCCTGCCAGTCGGCCACGTGCACGCCGCGCGCGTGGATCTCGACCAGCGTGGGTCCCGGCTCGAGCTCCGGCAGCACGAACAGCCGCGCGACGCGGCGGCTTTTCGCCGGATCGAAACGGATGCTGCCGCGCACGCGCATGCCGTCCTTGCCGTCGATGAGGACGTCGAGGTCGTGAGGCTGGCTCGCAAGGGCCTCCGGCACCTCCGCGAACGCGAAGACCTGCCCGCCTTCCTCGACCATCGTCATGCGCCGCGCGATGGCCACGCGGCCCGTGACGCCGAGGGTCTTGCGGCCGTCGCCGCCGGCGCTCTCGCTCGCAAACGGCATCTCGGCACCGGAGCGGACGTCCACCGCATGGATCTCGCGGCGCATCGTGTAGGTGAAGCGATCGGCGGCGCTGGCGACGGCAGGCGTCAGCAGGCCAAGCGCCAGCGCGCAGACGAACGGCGATCGTCGCATGAAGGTCCGGTCGGGAGGCAACCCGGCGATTCAAACACGGTCGGCCGTGCGTAGGAATCCCGAACGGCACAGCCGCACGGCTCGCGGCACACGACTGTCCGTATCGGTCCCGCTCCGGTTGCTTGCCCTCCGGCCGGCTGCAATCGTCGCGCGCCGATCGCGCCGACCATCGCGAGAGGGCGCAGCGAATGGCCAAACGCCAACCACGTGCACTCGTCGTCGGAGTCGACACCGGCGGAACCTTTACCGACATCGTCTTCTCGGACGGCGCGGCCGTGCGCGGGCGGCTCAAGCTGCTGTCGACGCCCGACGATCCGGCGCGCGCCGTGCTCGACGGCTTCGCCCGGCTCTTCGGCGAGCGTGCGCCGGACCTGTTCACCTACGGGACCACCGTCGCCACCAACGCGATGCTCGAGCGCCGCGGCGCACGGACCGTGCTGGCAACCACCGAAGGCTTCGAGGACGTGATCGAGATCGGCCGCCAGGCCCGGCCCGACCTCTACGACCTCGAGCCGCGGCGCGCGGAGCCTCTCGTCGCACCGGCGCTTCGCCTCGGCGTGCGCGAGCGCGTTCACCACGACGGCCGCTCTGCACTCGCACTTTCTCCTGCGGAGATCCGCCGCATCGTAAAGAAGGCTCGCGCACTGCGCGCCGAAGCGGTCGCCGTCTGCCTGCTGCACGCGCCGGCGCACCCGGCGCACGAGAAGAGCCTCGGCGAAGCCCTCGCAAAGCTCGGAATCCCGGTGACCCTCTCGCACGAGGTTTCGCCGACGGTCGGCGAGTACGAGCGCACGAGCACCACCGTCGCCAACGCCTACGTGCAGCCGAAAGTCGCGGGCCACATCCGCGCGCTCGCCGCGAGGAGCCGCGCCGCGCGCGTTCGCGTGATGCAGTCGAGCGGCGGTGCGATCGGCGCGGAAACCGCGGCGCGCGAGCCCGTGCGCACGATGCTGTCGGGACCTGCCGGCGGCGTCGCGGCCGCCGCCGCGGTCGCCTCCGCCTGCGGCGTGCGCCGCATCGTGACCGTCGACATGGGCGGAACCTCGACCGACGTGGCATTCGTGGACGGCGCGCTTCCGCGGCGGGCGGACACGTGGATCGGCGGCATGGCGCTGCGCGTACCGTGCCTCGACATTCATACGGTCGGAGCGGGCGGAGGCTCGATTGCGTTCGTGGACGAAGGCGGCGCGCTGCGCGTCGGCCCGCGCAGCGCTGGCGCCGACCCGGGCCCCGCGTGTTACGGACGCGGCACTCTTGCGACGGTGACCGACGCGAACGTCGTGCTCGGGCGGCTTCCGGCGGCGCATTTTCTCGGCGGCTCCATGAGCCTCGACGTCGCCCGCGCGCGCAAGGCCATCGAGCCGGTGCGTCGCGCCATGCGTGCGCGTACCGTGGAGGAAGCCGCCGAAGGCATCGTGCGCGTCGTCGAGGGCAACATGGAGCGCGCGATCCGCTTCATCACGGTGCAGCGCGGGCAGGATCCGCGCAGCGCGGCGCTGTTTCCGTTCGGCGGGGCGGCAGGACTTCACGCCTGCGGTCTCGCGGAAGAGATCGGCTTCGCCGAGATCCTCGTTCCGCGCGATCCCGGCCTTCTGTCGGCCATCGGCGTGAAAGACGGAAGCGTCGTCGTGGACCGGCTCGTTCCGCTGGTTGCGGTCGATCCGACGGCAAAATGGCTCACCGCGCGCGCGGCGTCCGCCGTCAAATCGATTCGCTCCGAGGTGGCGCACGAAGGCTTTGCCGCGCGCTCGATCGACGTCGCCGTCTTCGTTCGCGCCCGCTACCAGCGCCAGTCGATCGAGCTCGAGGTACCGCTTGCCGCGAACTTCCGGCGGCAGTTCGACGAGGCCCATCGCGCGCTCTTTCACAGCGCGGATCCGTCGCGCGCACTCGAAGTCGTCGGACTTCGCGTGAGCGGGACGGGCCGCGAGCAAACGGCGACGACGCGGGCCTCGCGTGCTGCGCGCCGTTCGGTGCGGGCAGCGGCGCCCGTCTCCACCGCAGCCGTCGTCTTCAGCGGCAAGGCGCACAAAACCCCGATCTTCGAGCGGGAATCCCTCGCCGCCGGCTCGCGCGTGCGCGGTCCCGCGATCCTCGTCGAGTACAGCTCCACCACCGTCGTCGCGCCCGGCTGGAGCGCGACCGCCGACGGCGCAGGCAACCTGCGCATGAAGGAGCATTGAGCATGCCCGCTCTTTCCGCCGTCGATCTCGAGCTGTTCGCGAACCGGCTGACCGGCGTCGCCGAAGAGATGGGCGTCGTCCTGCAGTCGGCGTCGATGTCGCCGAACATCAAGGAGAGGCGCGACTTCTCATGCGCGCTCTTCGATGCCGGCGGCGACATGGTGGCGCACGCGGCCCACATTCCGGTCCACCTCGGAAGCACGCCGCTGGCCGTGCGCGCCGCGCTCGATCGTACGACGCTGGGGCGCGGCGACGTCGTGATCCTCAACGATCCATACGCAGGGGGCACGCACCTTCCGGACGTCACGCTCGTGGCGCCGGTCTACACGCCGCGCGGAAAGAAGCCATTCGCCTACGTCGCCGACCGCGCGCACCACGCCGACATCGGCGGTGGCAAGCCGGGCTCGATGGCGCTGGCAACCGACATTCACCAGGAAGGGCTGCGCATTCCGCCCGTGCATCTCCTCCGCGGCGGCGAATGGGTGCGCGAGACGCTCGAGCTTTTCCTTGCGAACACGCGCGTAGCGGAAGAGCGGCTCGGCGATCTCGAGGCGCAGGTAGCCGCGCTGCGCGCCGGTGCGGTCCGCACCCTCGATCTCACGTCCCGCTTCGGCGAACGCGAGGTCGCGCGAGCGATGGCGGAGCTGCAGGGCTACACGCACCGCCTCGTCTCCGCGATGATCCGTGTCTTCCCGCGCGGACGCTGGAAGGCCGAGGACCTCCTCGACGACGACGGAGCGGGTGCGCGCGACATTCCGCTGCGCGTTTCGGTCGAACGGCGCGGCGGCGTGCTCGAATTCGACTTCCGCGCGAGCGGCGACCAGGTGCGCGGGCCGGTCAACGCGAACCTCGCCATCACCACGTCGGCCGTGTTCTACGCGATCGCGTGCGTGGCCGGACACGACGTTCCCGCCAACAGCGGCCTGATGAAAGCCGTGCGCATTCTCACGCGCCCCGGCAGCATCGCCGACTGCCAGTTTCCGTCGGCCGTGGCGGGCGGCAACGTCGAGACCTCGCAGCGCCTCGTCGACGTCGTCTTCCGTGCGCTCGCACGCGCGCTTCCGGGCCGCATGCCGGCGGCAAGCTGCGGCACCATGAACAACCTTGCGCTAGGGGGATTCGACGCGGCGCGGTCGCGCCACTTCTCGTACTACGAAACGGTGGGCGGCGGCTGCGGCGCGGGGCCTCGCGGCGACGGAGCCAGCGCGATGCAGACCCACATGACGAATACGTGGAACACGCCCGTCGAGGTGCTCGAAGCGTACTACCCGCTGCGCGTGCATCGCTATGCGGTTCGTCGTGGGTCGGGCGGTGCGGGCCTCCACCGCGGCGGGGACGGCATCGTGCGCGAGGTCGAGGTACTTGCGGAGAGTGAGGTGACGCTCCTTGCCGAACGTCGAACTCGCGGCGCGTGGGGCCTTGCCGGCGGCGCGGACGGCGAGCCCGGCCGCGACGAGGTCGTGGATGCACGAGGACGACGCCGGCGCATCGCCTCGAAGAGCTCGATCACGCTGGCTGCGGGAGAGCGCATCGTCGTCGCGACGCCGGGCGGAGGCGGGTGGGGACGCGCGCCCAAACGACGGGCGCGAAACAGTTAGAGGTCGATCGCGCCGAGCGGACGATTGAACGTGAACCTGGCGGGGGCTTCGATCAGCAGCTCAGCGGGGGTGTGAATGTCGCCCGCCATGGCCGCGAACGGGAGTGCCACGACATAGACCGTCGCTCCAATCACCGTCGCAACCAGACCGAGCGGTCGCGCGACGAGGAAGTCGGCCACCATCGAGACACCGTCCGGCTCGGGGCCGGGGTCTTCGTGAATCGCCACGGGACGAACCCGCGACTCGGTGCGCGTCTCCTCGTGGACGATCACCTCATCGGCCAGCGAAGCGGCAGGCGCCGCGAGCAGCGCAGAAATCGTGGCGATCGAGACGAATTTGCCGGCGCGACGCATGCTCACCTTTTCCTCCGGGAGGAATTCCGTCCGGCACAGTAGGCCCGCGGATCGCCGGAAGTCAATTCTTCGGCTGGTATGAACGCGGCTCGATCGCTCTACTTCGCGGGCGGCTCGAAGAACGACGCGATGATCTCGAACTCGTGCACGCGCGGCGAGGTCGCCCTCCAGGCGAAGCCGATGCGGCGGCCGGGGGCGGGCTCCGCGAACGGCACGACGACGATCTCGCCTCGCTTCGATTCCACCGTCGCCGCCATGCCCGGCAGCAGCGTGATCCCGTCGCCGGCCGCGACCATCTGCACGAGCGTCGACAGGCTCCCCGCGCGGAAGTCTCCCGCTTCCTTCGCACCGGCCGACTGACAGACCGACAGTGCGTTGTCGCGCAGGCAGTGACCGTCTTCGAGAAGCAGCACGGGCTCGCCGGCGATGTCCTTCTCGCGCAGCGACTTGCGGCCCGCGAGCGGATGATCGCGGGGAAGCGCCACGACGAAGCGGTCCACGAAGAGCTCGCGCTCGACGAGACCGCCGAGCGGCGCATCGAGCGACAGCAGCAGCAGGTCGAGCTCGCCGTCGCGCATGGCCTCGACCAGATCGGCCGTGTGCGCCTCCCGCAGCCGCACCCGCAGATCGGGATACTTCTTCCTCAGGCGCGGCAG
>CAYYVZ010000175.1:0-10158 GCA_964475235.1 uncultured Myxococcales bacterium
CCTCGCTCCGGATCCTCGCCGCCCAAGGGAGGCTTCCGATCCGGCTCCGCGTCTTATACACCACGTCGCGCGGGCGATCCCACCCGCAGCTGCGACCGATGTCCCGCTCCATCTCCGAGGATCGTCCCCGCTTCCGCCGAGCCGAGAGGCTGTCTCCGTGGCGACGCCTCGCCGTCCACGTGTGGCGTGCGCCCGCCGATCCCACCGTTTATGGGGTTCTCGAAGTCGACATGCGGCGCTCGCTCGAGTACCTCGCCGCCCTCAACGCCATGCCCGGCGGCGCGCGCGTGACGCCCACCCACCTCGCGGTGAAGGCCATCGCAAAAGCCCTCGCCGAGACTCCGGCCGCCAACGGCCTCATCGCGCTGAGGCGCATCTACCTTCGCGACAGCGTGGACGTGTACTGCCAGGTCTCGACCGACGGCGGGCGCGACCTGTCCGGCGTGAAGATTCGCCATGCCGATCTCAAGTCTCCCTCCCAGGTTGCCGACGAGCTGGCCGCCGGCGCGAGCGCCGTACGCCAGGGCCGCGACAAGAGCTCGGAAGCCACCAAGAAGACCCTCGGCCGCTTGCCCGACTTCCTGCTCGGGCCGATGCTGAGGCTCACCGGGTTTCTGACGTACGATCTGCGCCTCGATCTCAGCGCCTTCGGCGTCGCGTACGACCAGTTCGGCGGCGCGATGGTCTCGAACGTCGGCAACTTCGGGCTTCAGAACGGGCTCGCGCCGCTCGTTCCGGTCAGCCGCTCGCCGATCGTGCTGCTCGTCGGCGAGGTCCGCGAGCGCCCGCTGGCCGAAAACGGCCAGGTGATCGCCGCGCCGATGCTCAACATCGGCGCGACGTTCGATCATCGGCTGATCGACGGTTACCAGGGGGCGATGATGGCGAAGACCGTCATCGATGCGGTGCGCGATCCCGAGAGCGCGTTCGGGCCTCCGAGCCGCGCGAGCTGAGCCGCGCTATCGCGCGCGAGTTTCCCAGCCGATCCAGCTGACCTGCCGTCCCGCGTGATCGGGCTCTGCGCGGAACGAATGGTAGCGGTCGTGCGCGCAGCGCGTGCACGGGCCCACGTTCTGGATGTTGGCTCGCGGCACGCCGCTGCGCTCGAGCAGCACGTGGTTCGCCTCGCGCAGATCGAGGTGGGGCTTGCTGCCGACGCGGCTGAGGACCGGCAGCCCGGCACGCTCGAAATCGTCACCGAGCTCTTCGGAGACTTCATAGCAGCAGGAACCGATGCTCGGACCGAGGGCCGCAAGGATTCCCGACGGGCGAACACCGGCCTTTTCGCCGGCCCGGACGGCCTCGCCAGCGATGTCGGCAATCGTCCCGCGCCAGCCGGCGTGCACCACGGCCGCCCACCGGCGTTGCGGCGCGACGAGCAGGATCGGAACGCAGTCGGCCGTCCTTACACCGGCGACGATTCCGTCGCGGGTACAAAGGAGCGCGTCGGCTTCGGCTTCGACGCGCGCATAAGCGTCGCCCGCGTCGCGGCCGAGCGCGGACTCGGCGACGGCGGCGTCCACGACCGCGTTGCCGTGAACTTGCTTGCGCAGCAGGCGAGTGGTGAGGGGCGCCTCGAACGCGCGGCTACCGAAGCCGCAACACAGTCCGTCGATCGAGTCCCAGCCGGCGGGGGTCCGGTCGTCTCGCGCAGTGTCCATCGGGCGCACGAATGCGCGGCCGGCGCGGGCATGCAAACCGTGCCGGCGCTCTCGCACGGCGGGTCGCGCACCTCCCCGCGTCGACGCGACCGGAGGCGACGCGCCGATTGCCGGGCCTTCTCGCTGTGCTAGCCTCGCACGTTGCACCGGACCCCGAAGCCTCCAAGGAGACCGCGCGATCGTCGCCGTAGACGGCCCGGCGGGGAAACCGGAGACCCGGAGACGGGCATTTCGGCTCTTTCGTGAAGCGCGCCATCAAAATCGCGGGTGCCCGCACCCACAACCTGAAGGGAATCGACTGCTCGTTTCCCGCGCGAAAAATATCGGTCGTCACCGGGGTTTCCGGCTCCGGCAAGTCCTCGCTCGTCTTCGACACGCTCTACGCCGAGGGGCAGCGCCGCTATGTGCAGTCGCTGTCGACCTACGCGCGGCTCTTCCTCGAGCAGATGCAGAGGCCGGACGTCGACTCGATCAGCGACATCCCGCCCGCTCTCGCGCTCGAGCAGAAGAACGCGATCAAGAACGCCCGCTCGACGGTAGGGACCGTCACCGAGGTGCACGACTACCTGCGGCTGCTCATGACGCACGCGGGCGTCGTGCTCTGCAGCGAGTGCGGCGGCGAGGTACGGGCCGACACGGTTTCGTCCGCCGCCGCCGAGCTGGTCGCTTCCCACGAGGGCCGGCGCGTCGCGATCACGGCCGACGTCGATTTCCACGGCATGGAGCCGGCCGAAGTGCAGGCCACGCTCAAGCGCCAGGGCTACGGACGCCTCATGATCGGCAGCGAGGCCGTCGACCTCGAGGAAGCCGACCCCGCTGTATTCGCGGCGGGCCGCGCCGAGGTCGTGGTCGACCGCTTCGCCGTCGCGCCCGACCGCGCGACGCGTGCGGCCGAAGGCTTCGCGAGGGCGTTCCAGCTCGGCGCCGGCAACGCGCGCGTGGTCGCGCTCGACGAGAAGGGCGGCGACGTGCGCTTCACGACGCGTCTGGCCTGCCGCAAGTGCGGCCGCGACCACGCGGTGCCGACGCCGCACCTGTTCAGCTTCAACAACCCGCTCGGTGCGTGCGCGCGCTGCGAGGGTTTCGGGCGCATCGTGGATATCGACCGCGACAAGGTCGTACCGAACAAGCGCCTGTCGCTGTCCGACGGTGCTGTCGCGCCGTGGAGCACTCCGGCCTACGTCGATTTCCAGCAGAAGTTCCTGCAGGCGGCCGAAAGGCGCGGCATCTCGACGCAGGTGTCGTTCTCGCAGCTCGCCGAGGAAGACAAGCTCTGGATCTTCGAGGGCGACAAGCGCACCCCGGGCGTCGCAGGCTTCTTCCGCTGGCTCGAGGAGCGGCGCTACAAGACCCACGTCCGCATCCTGCTCGCGCGCTACCGCAGCTATCGCACCTGCACCGACTGCAAGGGCGCGCGCCTCAAGCGCGAGGCCCTCAGCGTGCGGGTGGCGGGCAAGAACATCGCCGAGCTTTCCGCGATGGCGATCTCGAAGCTGGTGCGCTTCATCTCGAAGCTGGACCTCGACGAGACCGCCGCGGCGCGCACCGAGTCGGTGCTGCGCGAGCTGAAGTCGCGGCTCGGCTATCTGGAAGAAGTGGGTCTCGGCTACCTCACGCTCGATCGCCAGGCGCGCACTCTGTCGGGCGGCGAGGCCCAGCGAATCCACCTCGCGTCGGCGCTCGGAAGCGCGCTCACGGATACGCTCTACGCCCTCGACGAGCCGACCGTGGGCCTTCACCCGCGCGACGGCAGGCGCCTGCTGAAGGTTCTTCGCCATCTCACGAAGATGGGAAACACGGTGGTGCTCGTGGAGCACGACCCCACGATCATCGAAGGCTCCGACCATGTGGTGGATCTCGGGCCGAGCGGCGGAGCCGGCGGCGGCAACGTCCTTTATGAAGGAAAGGCCGCGGGTCTGCCGGGGCACGACACCGCGACCGGACGCCTGCTGCTGATTCGCACGGTCCACCGCCAGGAGAAGCGTGCGGCCAAGAGCCTCGACCGCGGCTCGGTCGTCATCCGCGGAGCGGCGGAGAACAACCTCTCGATCGACCGCGTGGAGATCCCCCTCGGGCGCTTCGTGTGCGTGACCGGCGTATCAGGTTCCGGCAAATCGACGCTGGTGGAGCAGGTGCTGCACGAGAACTGGCTGCTCGCACGCGGGCTCGGCGGCCACGATGCCGGCCGCTGCGCGGGCATCGACGGATTCGAGAAGCTCGACGATGTGCTGATGATGAGCCAGGCCTCGATCGGCCGCTCGGCGCGCTCGAATCCCGCCACCTACCTCAAGGCCTACGACGACATCCGCAAGCTCTTCGCCGCGACGCCGAATGCGCGCCGCGCGAAGATCACGCCCGGCTCGTTCTCGTTCAACACGCCGGGCGGGCGCTGCGAGCACTGCCAGGGCACCGGCATCACGACGCTCGAGATGCACTTCATGGCCGACATCGAGGTGCCGTGCGACGAGTGCGGCGGGCGCCGTTTCAAGCACTCGGTGCTCGAAATCCGCTACCGCGACAAGAACATCAACGACGTGCTCGCGATGACGGTGGAACAGGCCGCCGAGTTCTTCGCCGACCGCGCGTCGGTCGCGAACAAGCTCAAGTGCCTCGAGTCGGTCGGCCTCGGCTACCTCACGCTCGGCCAGTCCACGTCCACGCTATCGGGCGGCGAGGCCCAGCGCCTCAAGCTCGCGGGCTTCCTCGTGGAGGAAAAGCGCGGGCGAGGCGCGCTGTTCATCTTCGACGAGCCGACGACGGGCCTGCACCTGCAGGACATCCACACGCTGATCGGCGTGCTCGACGGCCTCGTCGCGCGCGGCCACTCGGTGCTCGTCGTCGAGCACCACACGGACTTCATCGCGCACGCGGACTGGGTGATCGACCTCGGGCCCGAGGGCGGTGACAAGGGCGGAAAGATCGTCGCGCAGGGACCGCCGCTCACGATCGCGGAATGCGCGGCGTCGCACACGGGTGCGGAATTGAAAAAACTGCTGGGGCTTTGAGGGCGGGAACCCGCGCCGTGGGCTGCGACGGTTTCAGGGGCGTTCGGCCGCAAGGGCCCGCCGCCTTCCTGCGGCACGCGCCCTCACCGCTGCACCGTAGGCCGGCGCCGTCTCGTGAACCCGGTCGTCGAGCAGGGGGTTGAAGGTGACGAATCCCGCGAAGCGGCCGAAATCCCGATCCGCCGTCCACAGCTCGCGCACCCGATGCTCGCGACACAGCGATACGATCCGCGCGTCATGAACCAACCCGCCCGTCGCGGCCGAAGTGCGCACGATGTCGCACAGTGTCGCCCAGTGCGCGGGGGTTTCGCCGAGCACGTGAAGGTTCGGCGACCCGAGCCATACCTCCAGCTGAACGAGAGCTGCTTCGACGGGGGTCGGCACCGCGAACACCTTCCGGTTGGTCACGACGGCGAGAAACTCGTGGATGCACGGCCACGGAATCGCCCACGAATCGCGGCCCGTGACGAGCTTGTCCATGCTTCGAAACGCAGCGCCGTTGTGCGGCGAATCTTTGCGGTGCGCGTAGACCAGGATGTTGGTGTCTACGGCGATCAACGCCCGCTCTCCTCGCCGTCGTCCCCGTCGTCGAAGAATCCCGGGTAGGCTGCCTCGCGCAGTTTCGACCAGCCTCCGCGGGCTTCGAACCCGGGGGTTAGACCGCTGCCCCGGAACCGGGCGTCGCGCGGTTTGTAGCGGACCGTCGCGCCCTTGCCGCGGAGCACCATCCGGAGTCCCTCTTCGATGAGAGCCCGGAGCGTCGTCTTCTCGCGCACCGCGAGAGCCTTGGCCTCGGCCAGGATGGGATCGGCGATGTCGATCGTCGTCTTCATATGGGCGCCCATACCAAGATCGGGATGGGCGGACAAAGGTCGCAAGTCCGAGGCACGGCGAGACGGCCGGGTTGCCGTGGGTCCATCCACGAATGGCATGCCCGGGTCGACCGTCGGCACTCAGGAACGTCAGTCCCGACTCGGCCGCAGGACGTCAGTCCCGATTGGGCACGCAGGGGCGTCAGTCCCGATTGGGCACGCAGGGGGCGTCAGTCCCGATTGGGAATGGTAACCTGAACGAGCTCCACGCCCGCGCGCTCGCGCAACTCCGCGATCGTCTCCACCTTGTACGGCTTCTCGTAGAACACGCGGCGGATGCCGGTGTTCACGATCGTCTTGAAGCAGTGCACGCACGGGGTGTGCGTCACGTAGATGTCGGCCTCGCGGATGGCCGTGCCCTGGCGGGCGGCCTGCGCGATCGCGTTGATCTCCGCGTGGATGGTGCGGAAGCAGTTCTGGACGATCTCGCCGCCCGGGTTCTTCGACTCGTAGATCTCGCAGCCGACGTCGAGGCAGTGGGGCATTCCGGCGGGGGCGCCGTTGTAGCCGGTCGCGAGGATGTTGCGCTCGCGGACGATGACGGCGCCGACCTTGGCCCGCAGGCACGTGGACCGCTCGGCGACCTCGCGAGTGATGGTCATGAAGTACTCGTCCCAGGTCGGTCTGCCGTCCATGCGCGGGATCTACCAGAACGACAGGAAGGGTGGAACGTCGCCGGTGCGGCGGCCCGGTTGACCCGAGCGCCGTGCTCCCCCATCATCCGCCCCGCTGAGCGGGTGTAATTCAGTGGTAGAATGCCAGCTTCCCAAGCTGGACGTCGCCGGTTCGATCCCGGTCGCCCGCTCCACTTCTTTCCCGGGAAACCCATGAAAACGACGCTTCGAACCGAGGTCGCGAGCGGCGTCGGGCACGTCGTCCTGACGCGCGCCGCCGAGTACAACACCATCACTCCTGCGCTGCGCGACGAGCTCGCGGCTGCCATCGATGAGCTGGAGCGCGACGACGAGGTGCACGTGATCCTGCTTCGCGCGGAGGGCCCCGCCTTCTGCGCGGGTTACGGCCTCGACTGGTCCACCGTCGGCCAGGCCCGCGAGGACAGGGAAGCGGAAGAAGGGAAACGCCGCGTCTGGGACTCGGTGGGCGACCTTCGCATGATGGGCCGCTTCGTCGATACCTATCTGAAGCTCTGGTACGCGAAGAAGCCGACGATCGCCGCGGTGCAGGGGTGGTGCATCGGCGGCGGCACCGACATGGTGCTCTGCGCCGACATCATCATCGCGGGGGAAGGCGCGACGTTCGGCTACCCGCCGTCGCGCGTGTGGGGCACGCCCACGACCGCCATGTGGGTCTACCGAATGGGTCTCGAGCGGGCCAAGCGCTACCTGCTGACCGGCGACGAGATTCGGGCGCCCAAAGCCGCCGAAATCGGCCTCATCCTCGAAACCGTCCCCGACGAGAATCTGCTCGAGCACGCGACGGCTTTCGCCGAGCGCATGGCGCGAGTCCCGACCAACCAGCTCATCATGCTGAAGCTGCTCTGCAACCAGACCGCCGAGAACATGGGCATGGCGTCCACGCGCACCCTCGGAGTGCTGTTCGACGGCATCGCGCGCCACACGCAGGAAGGTCTCGACTTCGTGGGTCGGGCCGGCGACGTGGGATTCCGCCAGGCTGTTCGCGAACGGGACGATCCTTTCGGCGACTACGGGAGCCGGCCGAAGCGCAAGAGCTGACGGCCCGCGAACGCGACGGCGGCCGCGGTGGACGGACGTTACGCGCATTCGCAACAGAAAGACGGGCACGGGCATCGAATCCGCGAGATCGGCGCCTGTGCCCGTTTTTCGTTCCGAGTAGGATGGGCGCGTGCGCTGCCCCACGTGCAAGCAGCCGGTCCCCCATCCCGTCGCGGAAGACCGGCGCCGGTTCCGTCCGTTCTGCTCCGAACGCTGCAAGCTCGTCGATCTCGGGCGCTGGCTCGACGGCAGCTATGCGATCCCAGGAGAGCCGGCGGACGACGACGACCTGTTGGATCTGGCGGAAGACGAGCCGGGAAGCGGCAGCGGGGAGCGACGCCGCCACTGAGCCCGCCTTTCGGGAGCCCCGGCATTCGCACGGCTTCTTTTGCCTGAAATCGTGAGGAATCGGCGGGTTGTCCCGATTACTCCGCCGGGTTAGGCTCGCCGAGCCGCACGCGCGGCGCCTTCCGACATGGCGCCTCGCGGCGCCTTTACTATGGGACGTCAGCTCAAGTTCATCGCCGGTATCGCCCTCATCCTCGGGACGGTCGGGTTCCTCGTCTGGAGCGCCGTCGACCAGACCAAGATGTACATGATCACGGTGGCCGAGTTCCTCGACGCCGGCGATGCGTACGCGGGCTCGACGGTGAGGATCGCCGGCAAGGTCGCGCCCGGCTCGATGAAATGGGACGCGGAGACGCGCAATCTCGCGTTCACGATCATCGACATGGCCGGACAGACCGGCGAGGTGCGCGTCCACTACACGGGCCTGCTACCCGACATGTTCGCCGAGGACCGTAACGTGGTCGTCGAGGGTCCCTACACCAAAGCCGATCCCTTCGAGGCGCGCGCCGTGCTCACGAGCTGCCCCTCCAAGTACCAGGCCGAGGACGGAAAGGCCTCGTGATCGAGATCGGCAATCTCGCGCTCTACCTCGCGCTGGCCTGTTGTCTCTACGCCATCGGAACGTGCATTTACGGCGCCCAGCGCCTGAAGCCTGCCTTCGTCGCGAGCGGCGAGCACGCCGCCTACGCGATGTGGGGGCTCGTCGTCGCCTCCACCGGCGTGATGGTCCACGCGCTCCTGACCAGCGATTTCCGAATCAAGTACGTCGCCGAATACAGCAGCACGACGCTGCCGCTCAAGTACAAGATCACGTCGCTGTGGGGCGGCATGGAAGGGTCGATGCTCTTCTGGGCGCTGATCCTGACGACGTTCATCGCGATCGCCCAGTACCAGAACCGCGCGCGCAACCGCGCGCTGATGCCCTATGTGACGGCGACGACCTGCACGGTCGCGGCCTTCTTCCTCGCGATGCTGGTGTTCGTGACGCCGCCGTTCGCGCTTCTGCCGTACGTTCCGGCCGAAGGCACCGACCTCAATCCGCTGCTCCAGAACTACTGGATGCAGATCCATCCGCCGTCCCTCTACCTCGGCTATGTGAGCTGGACGATTCCGTTCGGCTTCGCGATCGCGGCGCTCGCGACGGGTGAGCTCGACGACCTGTGGATCCGTACCTCGAGGCGCTGGTGCCTGATGGCGTGGTTCTTCCTGTCGCTCGGCAACCTCTTCGGCGCGCGCTGGGCCTACGAGGTGCTCGGCTGGGGCGGCTACTGGGCGTGGGACCCGGTCGAGAACGCGGCCTTCATGCCGTGGCTTACGGGTACCGCCTACCTGCACTCCGTCATGATCCAGGAGCGCAAGGACATGCTGAAGGTCTGGAACATGACCCTCATCATCATGACCTTCGCCCTGACGATCTTCGGGACCTTCCTTACGCGCTCGGGAGTGATCTCGTCGGTCCACTCGTTCACGCAGTCCGGCCTCGGGCCCTTCTTCATGGGCTTTCTCTCCTTCATCCTCGTGGTTTCGGTGGGGCTGCTCCTGTGGCGCCTCGATTCGCTGAAACCCCGGCACAAGCTCGACAGCCTCGTCTCGCGCGAGTCGGCCTTCCTGTTCAACAACCTGCTGTTCGTGGGCATCGCGTTCGCGACGCTGTGGGGAACGATTTTCCCGGTGCTCTCGGAGTGGGTGCGCGGGATCAAGATCACGGTGGGTCCCCCGTTCTTCAACCGGGTGAACGCTCCGCTCGCGATCGCACTGCTGTTGCTGATGGGCATCGGACCCCTCGTGGCCTGGAGGCGTGCGTCGGTGAAACGGATTGTCGAGACTTTCCGCGCGCCGGGTCTCTTCGGGCTGGCCGCGGGTGTCGTCGCATTCGTGGCGGGGATGAAGTCGCTGTCGGCGCTGCTCGTCGTGTCGTTCTCCGGCTTCGTGCTCTACACGGTGGTTTCCGAGTTCCACGGCGGGGCACGCGCCCGCGTGAGCATGGTCGGCGGCAGCTACGGGCAGGCTCTCGGCGGCCTGCTGCGCAAGAACCAGCGGCGCTACGGCGGCTACATCATCCACGTCGGCGTCGTCTTCATGTTCCTCGGCGTGACCATGTCGTCGGTCTACCGCGTCGAGGAAATGCACACCGTCTCGAAGGGTGAAGAGTTCACGATCGGCAGCTACCGGCTGCTTTACGAAGACTCGCGCAGCATGGAGGACGAGCACGTTGCGCGCCTGATGGCCAAACTTCGCGTCTTCGAGGGCGACACCGAGATCGCGGTGCTCGAGCCGGAAAAGCGCTTCTACAAGCGACCCGAGCAGCCGGCCACCGAGGTCGCGTTCCGCTCGACGATGCGCGACGACCTTTACGTGATCCTCGGGACGGTGGGCGACGACGGAAAGGCCACCTTTCAGGGCTACGTGAATCCGATGGTGTGGTGGCTGTGGTTCGGCGGCGCCGTGCTGGTGCTCGGAACCGCGGTGGCCGCGTTCCCCGCGCGCCGGGCGGTCGAGCGCGAGCGTGCCCGCGAGCTCGCGACCGCCCGCGAGCAGGCCGCGCGCGGCCCGGCCGGATGATGCGAGCAACCGGCGC
>CAYYVZ010000176.1:0-10099 GCA_964475235.1 uncultured Myxococcales bacterium
GCCGGCATCTCCGAGCGCGCGAGTTTGTCCCCCTGGTCGATGGCCGCGCCGAGGTCGATGCCTTCGAGGTTGGCGCTGAGGATGACCGAGCGCTTGCGGTCGTAGTGGTTGACGGCGGAGGGCCCGACGCTCTCGCGCACGCGCACCACGTTCGACAGCGGCACGAGCGCGTTCGAGGCAGTGCGCACGTAGATGCTCGCCGGATCCGTCGTCGAGAAGCGGTCGCGGGCTTCGAGCTGCACGATGACGTCGTAGAGCTCGTTGCCGCGGCGGAAGCGCGTCGCGTCGTCGCCGCCGAGCAGCACGCGCAGAGTGTCGGCGATGTCGGTGGCCGAGATTCCGAGCGAGGCGGCCTTCTCGCGGTCGATGCGCACGTCGAGCTGGGGTTTGTTCACTTCGAGGTCGAGCTCGACGTCGCGGAGGCCTGGAAGGCTCGCGACCTCCCGTTCGAGCTGCTGCGAGAACTCGACGAGACGCGGGAAGTCCGTGCTCTGGATCGAGATCTGCAGCGGCGTGCCCGTGTTCCCCTGTCGCAGCGGGTTCGCCATGAAGAAGTTGGAGTCGGTGCCGACGACGGAGCGCGCCCTGTTGCGAAGCTCGGCGATCACTTCCTGGGTGCTGCGCGAGCGCTCGTCGTGCATGCGCACGAACATGATGCCCTGGTTGACGCTGCCGGGGCCGGCGCCGCCGAACGCGACGACCGAGAAGAACGAGCGTACCTCGGGCGTGCTCTGGATGAGGCGCTCGACCTCGAGTTGCACGCTGTTCTGATAGGCGAGCGTCGAGCCCTCGGGGGATTTCAGGTGCGCGATGAAGTAGCCCCGGTCGTCCTCGGGCACGAACTCCTTGCCCACGACGAAGAACAGCCCGACGCTCGCGAGCGTTGCGAGAACGAGGACGCCGATGGCCGTGGGCCGGTGGCGAAGCGCGACTCGCAGCGTTCGCTCGTACGCAACCGAGGTCGCCGATACGCCGCGATCGAAAGAGCGCGCGAGCCGGCCGAACACGTTCTGCTTGCCGGCCGTGGTGCCGAGGCCGAGCATGCGCGAGCACAGCATCGGCGTAAGCGTGAGCGCCACGAAGCCCGACACGGCGACAGCCACCGTCACCGTGATGCCGAACTCGTAGAAGAGGCGGCCGACGACGCCCGACAGGAACGCGATCGGCACGAAAACGACGACGAGGGTCAGCGTGGTGGCGACGACCGCGAAGGCGATCTCGTCGCTGCCCTTGAGGGCCGCCTCCCTGCGGTCCATGCCCTCTTCCATGTGCCGGTAGATGTTCTCGAGCACGATGATCGCGTCGTCCACGACGACGCCCACGACGAGCGTGAGGGCGAGCAGCGTCAGGTTGTTGACGGTGAAGTCGAGGAAGTACATCGCGCCGAACGCGCTGATGAGCGAGACCGGGATCACGATGCTCGGGATCAGCGTCGAGCGGAAGCTCTGCAGGAACACGAAGATGATGATGACGACGAGGACAGTCGCGAGGATGAGGCTGTCTTCCACCTCCGAGACCGACTGCTCGATGAACGTGGACTGGTCGAAGGCGACTTCGAGGCGGAAGCCGTCGGGCAGGGTCGGCCGCAGGCGGTCGCACTCGGCCTTGACCGCATTGGCGACCGTCAGCGTGTTGGCGCGCGACTGCTTGACGATGCCGAGGCCCGTCGTGGTGACACCGTTGAAGCGCGCCGCCGTGCGCTCGTTCTCGTAGCCGTAGCGCACGCGGCCGACGTCGCGCAGGCGCACGGGAGTGGCGCCGCGGTAGGCGACGATGAGGTTCTCGAACTCCTCGGGAGTCTTGAGGTCGCCCTCGGTGCGCACGACGAACTCGCGCCACTTGCCCTCGATGCGGCCGGACGGCAGCTCGACGTTCTCGGTCTCGAGCGCGCCGAGCACGTCGGAGACCGCCACGCCGGCAGCGGTGAGCAGGTCGCGGTCGAGCTCGACGCGCATCGCGCGCTTGTTCGAGCCGCCGACGATCACCTGGCCGACGCCGGAGATCACTTCGAGGCGCGGGCGGATCTGGCGGTCGGCGATGTCGATGAGCTCGAGCGGCGAGCGTGTCTCCGAGTAGACGGCCAGCCACATGATGGCCTGAGCGTCGGCGTCGATCTTCTGGATCTGAGGCTCCTCGGTGGCGTCGGGAAGCTGCGAGCGAACGCGGCTCACGCGGTCGCGCACGTCCTGCGCCGCGGCGTCGATGTCGCGCGCGAGGTCGAACTGGATCGTGATGATGCTGACCTGCTCTTCGGACGTCGACTTCATGTAGTCGATGCCTTCGACGCCGTTCAGCTCTTCCTCGAGGATCTCGGTGATCTCCGTCTCGACGACCTCGGGACTCGCACCCGGAAGCACGGTCGAGACCGAGACGACGGGAAAGTCGACGTTCGGCAACTCGCGCACGGGCAGGCGGAGCCAGCCGGCGATGCCGAGTACGACGAGCGCGAGCGAGAGCACGGTCGCGAAAACAGGACGCTCGATGGAAAGGCGGGGCAGGAGCACGCGGGGCCTACTGTGCGGCGGTGCTTTCGGGCGGCGGCGGAACGTCGCGAGCCGGCGCGCCCTGCTGCTGCTCGACGCGCGCGCCGTCGGCCAGGCGGTGCTGGCCGCGCGTGACGATGGTCTCGCCGGCTTTCAGGCCCGACCTCACCTCGACGACTTCGGGAAGGCGCTCGCCGAGCACGATCTCGCGGCGGCTTGCGCGGCCGTCGGCGACGACGAAGAGGAAGGTCTTGCCCGCGTACGGAATGACGGCGTCTTCCGGCACCACGACGGCGTCGTCGCGATGCTCGCGAACCAGCGTGATGCCGACGAACTGGCCGGCCTTGAGGCGCCCGTCCGCGTTCGGGACGAGGGCCTTGATACTCACCATGCGCGATTCCGTGTCGACGCGCGGGTCGATCACGCGGATCCTGCCGTGCCCGAGGACGCTGCGCGCGGTGTCCGTGTCGCGGATCTGCGCGGCCTGGCCGACCTCGATCCCCTGCATCGACTTGCTCGGCACCGTGAAGAGCACCTCGAGCGGATCGTCGGCGACGATCGTCGTGACGATGGTGCCCGACTCGATGTAGTTTCCGGTATCGACGCGGCGGATTCCGACCTTGCCGGAGATGGGGGCCTTCAGCGTGTAGTCCTCGAGGTTGCGCTCGGCGAGGCGCACGCCCGCTTCGTGCTCGCGCACGGACGCCGCCGCGGCCTTCTGCTCGCTCTCGAGCGTGGAGAACTCTTCGCGCGAGACGAGGTCTTCGGCGGCGAGCTTGCGCGCGCGGGCGAGTCGCTCGGTCGCGACGGAGAACCGTGCTTTCGCACTGTCGAGGTGGGCGACGACGAGCGCGAGCGACGCGCGCGCCTTGCTGTCGTCGAGCTGGATGAGGACCTGGCCTTCGGTGACCGCTTCGCCTTCGACGAACGGCGCCGAAACCAGCGTGCCGTCCACCTGGGGCCGGACGTCCACCTGACCGCTCGCGTACGCGGTCCCGACGGCATCGAGCGTCACGTCGAAGTCGCGCGTCTCGACCCGGGCCATGTCCACGAGCAGCGCCGCGGCCGAATCGCCCGTCGATGCCGCGCCCGGTGCTGCCGAGTCGCCGCAGCCCGCCAGTGCGAGCCCCATCACCAGCAGAAGGCCACCCGGCCCGGTCCGACGAACTTCCGACATGAACCCCGTTCCCTGCAGCGATCGAACGATCGCCGTGCGCGCCACAGTCGCCCGCACACGTTCCCGGATCAACGCGCAAGTGACCCCAGAGGGCCGCGTCCCGCTCAGCTCTTGATGGGGAGACCGAGACGCGCGCGGAGCCATTCGAGGGTGGCTTCGACGGCGCGCGGGTCGATGGAGTAGAGCTTGCCGCCTCCGTTCTTGTCCGTCGGCGTAAGCAGCGTGGCCTCTGCTCCGTTGATCGTCACGAGCGAGGTCTCCAGCTTCTTCTCCGCGAACTTCTGGCGAGCGTCGGTCGGGAACTGGCCGTGCTGGTAAATGTCGTCCGGGGTCTTGTCGCTGACGATGATGAGGGTAGGGGCGCCCACCCGAACGATGTCGGTCTCGCCGACGATGTTGGCCATCAGCACGACCCCCGCCGGCGGTCGCACGGCTTCGTAGCGCGAGTAGATGCCGACGACGGTGTCCGTGCTGGCGCTGTGGCCGAGCAGGAAGACGTGAGCCCCGTCCACCTTCGGATGGTCTACCGCGCGCGTGTAGGCCTCGATCGCGGTCGAGCGAACGGTGCTGAACTGGCCGGAGCTGCTTCGGCCGGTGCCGGGCGAGTCGTAGCGGAACACGGCGAATCCGGCGTCGAGCAGCTTGCGCGCCAACTGGGCGTAGATGCCGGTCGAGGGATCCTCGCCGTAGCCCGGAGGAAGGCCGTCGCGGTCCACGGCCTCGGACGCGGGGAGCAGCACGACGAGGGGCGCGGGGGTTCGCGCCGGGAACTCCCACTGCGCCGAGACGGTCGCATCGACGCTCTCGAACGTGGTCTCGACCTTCTCGACGGCGGCGGTCGATGGCGACGAGGGTGCCTCGGCGAGAGCCAGCGCGACGGCCGGAGTGGCGAGGAGGAGAAGGGCCGCGTTGGCGAGTTGCCGCATTGGTCGAAGTCACCCCGGCGACCGGGCGTTGTCAAGCCATGCAGATCCACCACTGGTCTCGGGCGGGCCGGGGCATCATGCTCCGGCCGTGCGCCCTGACTCGAAGCATCGGACTCCTGCGGCGCGATGGACGCGGCGCATCCTCGCGGCCATCGCGATTCCGATCCTCGCGGTGCTCGTCCTGCAGCCGCGCGACGCGCCGCCGACGCTCTACCTAGGTGGTCCTATCGTCACGATGGATGCGGACGGCCGCGTGGTGGAGGCTCTGGCTGTCGAAGGCGGACGCATCGCCGGCGCGGGAGGTCGCGCCGAGCTCGAGCGGTGGGCACGGGATCGCGGCGCGCGGACCGTCGATCTTCGCGGTCACGCGCTCGTGCCGGGCTTCGTGGACGCGCACAGTCACTACCCCGCTTCCGGCCTGCTCGACACGCTGACGCATCTCGGCAGCCCGCCACTCGGCGACGTTCGCGACATGGACGGCCTGGTTGCGAAGCTCCGCAAAGGCGCGCGCGAAAGCACGCGCGGCGGGTGGATCGTCGGGTGGAGCTACGACGACACGGCGATCGCGGAGGAGCGGCATCCTACGCGCACCGATCTCGATCGCGTATCCACGGAGCTTCCCGTGGTCGCGTTCCATATTTCCATGCACGTCGCGACGGTGAACTCGAAGGCCCTCGAGGCTCTTGGCCTCGGCGATGCTTCCGCCGATCCGCCGGGCGGACACCTGCGACGAGACGCGAGCGGCGCGCTCGACGGTGTGCTCGAGGAGGAAGCATGTCGCACCGTGATGCGTGCGGCGTTGCTGCCCGGCCCGGTCGAAGGGTTTCTGGCTACGCGTCGCGCGGCGCAGTCCTATCTGGCCGCCGGTGTCACGACCGCGCAGAACGGCGCCGCGCAGCGCGAGCAGATTGGCGGCCTCGTCTGGCTGTCGCGACTCGGACTGCTCCCGATTCGTCTCGTGCTGTGGCCGGAAGGCGAGACGGCGCTCGCGATTCTCGACGGGAGCTACGACCCGGGCCGCACGGATCCCGACTGGCTGCGCATCGGTGCGTCCAAGCTCGTCGCCGACGGCTCGATCCAGGCGTACACCGCCTACCTTGCGACGCCGTATCACGTGGTGCCGGCCGGAGCGCCGGCGGACGCTCGCGGACAACCGCGCATCGCTCGCGAGGAGCTTTTCCGCCTCGTCGCCCGCGTGCATTCGGCCGGCGGGCAACTGGCGATTCACGGCAACGGAGACGAGGAGATCGACGACATCCTCGATGCGATCGAGGCCGCAGCGAAGGCCGTTCCTCGCGACGATGCGCGCCACGTCATCGTTCATGCGCAAATGGCGCGCGACGACCAGCTCGACCGCATGTTCGCGCTCGGGGTGATCCCGAGCTTCTTCGAGCTGCACACGTGGTACTGGGGCGATCGCCATCGCGACCGCTTTCTCGGGCCGGAGCGCGCGGCGCGCATCAGTCCGCTTCGCAGCGCCCTCGATCGCGGCCTGCGGTTCACGCTCCACGCCGACACGCCCGTGGTACCGATGGAGCCGCTGCGCATGATCGCCGCGGCCGTGACGCGGCGGACCGCCAGCGGCGCCGTGCTGGGCGAGCACCAGCGCATCGAGGCCGCGGCGGCGCTGCGCGCCATCACCATCGACGCGGCCTACGAGATGTTCCTGGAGGAGTCGGTCGGCTCGCTCGAGGAAGGCAAGCTCGCCGACATGGTGATCCTCGACCGCTCTCCACTCGAGGCGGACGAAGGGATCGAGGACATCCGCGTGCTGGAGACCTTCGTCGCCGGCCGCAGCGTCTACCGCGCAGTGGCTCAGTAGTAGAGGTCGATGACTTCCTTCAGCGTCGGCTCGCGGTAGTCCTTCGACTGGCGAATCCGGTCGAGGAACGCGCGAGACTCGGGCGTCTCGAGGTCGCCGATCGACTTGAGCGCCATTGCCTTCACGACGTGCGTGTTTTCCGCGTAGATCCTTTCGAGCAGCGGAAGCTGCTCGGTTGCGCGGAGCATCCCGAGCGACGACACGGCTGCGGCGCGCATGAGCGTTTCCTTGCGCTCGGTGAGCGCGACGAGGGGCCCGACGGCCGCGGGGCTGTTCGTGTAGCCCAGCTCGAGAACCTTCAGGTACTCCTCGCTGCCCGAGTCGGACGGCCGCGAGGAAATGGCTGCCGCGAGCGCCTGCACGCGTTCGTCGGAAGCGCGGCGGCCGAAGACGTGCGCGTTGATCTTCGCCGCGACCTCGCGGACGACGGCCTCGACGGGAATCTGGTAGCAGGGCCGCTCGACCTCGTTGAAGGACCAGACCGGCGTCTTGCTTCCCTTGAAGTAGGCGGTGATGCGCGAGGTCTTCCCTTCGTGGTGCAGGTCGGCCGCGAACGTCGTGAACGAGTGGTACGGGCTGTATCCGCTCGTGCGAAGGTTGCGGATGCGGAAGGTACGAACGTCGAGAACGAGGTCGCCGCTGCCGTCCGGGGTAGTGGTGATCGAGATGCCCTGGGCGCGCAGCGCGTTGGCGAGATTCGCGGCGAGATAGCCCATCTCGTCCGTCATTCCCCGCGTCACGACTTTCAGCGTCCCGAAGTTGAGCGGTTTCTCCTTGGCGCCGCGGACGTCACGGATGCCGAGCGAAGACGCCCCGGGCTGGCTCGTTGCCTCCAGGCCGGCATACGGCGGCGAGACGGGGCGGACGTTGAAGGTCTTGGTGCAGCCGGAGGCTCCGAGGAGGACCGCGGCGGCGACAGCAACGGATACGAGTGGACGCAGTGAGCTCATCGTGCCGATATGCGCGGCCGGCAGACTTGGGTCCAGCGACCGCTGTAACCGGGTTCGCACGAAAACGAGGGCGGACCTCGCAGGCCCCGTCCGCGACCGCCTCGGACCGGTCGACAACGCCGCTCCGTCTCGCTACGCCTGCGCCCGCGGGAGACGGCCGGGGGATGGCCGCCGTCCGCACCAACCCTACGGGAGGGACAACGATGTCGCAGGACGATCGGCCGCTCGGGAACGTCGCGAGCAGAGTGCTGTTCGAAAACGATGCCGTGAGAGTGTGGGAGATGACGCTCGCGCCGGGAGAGCGGTCGGATCGCCACCGTCACGACCTGCCCTACCTCCTGTGCATCCTGGAAGGCTCGCGGCTCGATGCGGAGATCGAAGGCACCGGTCACGTCGAGATTCCGGTCCAGCCCGGCAGCGTGTTCTTCGTGCCGCCCGGGGCCGTCGAGACGGCGATCAATCCGACCGACCGCAGGTTTCGGGAAATCCTCATCGAGCTGAAGACTGCTCCCGCGTCGGAGCTGCAACTCGCGATGGCCAACGTTCCGGGGATGGAGTGATCATGCAGAACTCAGTCGTCCTGTCGCTCTTAGGTGCAGCCTTGCTCGCGGCCACGGTTCCGGGCGGAGACGGATCGACGGAGTCTCGCGCGAGCCAGGCGCTTGCCGAATGCACGGCGTTCGCGGCAGCGGGAGCGAATCTTCTGTCGCCGCCGACGGGCTATCACCGCGTGGGCGACTGATCGGTCGCGGCAGCGATCGGCGCGCTTGCGGCGCGGATCCGCCGCGTGGGCCCCTGCCGCTCCTTCGTCGATTCTTCCCGCCTGATTCAGCCTCTTCCCGCGGAGGTTGTCTCGAGGCGTCGACGAGACGTTGCTCTCGGCGATAGGAGAACGGCCCTCCGGCCGTGTGTATCGCATCGCGAGCGGACAGATTGGCTGCTCGCTTGAGCCCGCGGTTTCGAGGTAGAAAGGACGCATCCGCGGGCCTCGCCTGCCGATGGGGGCCCATGCGCAGACTCGTCACCGCCATCCTTCTGGCCGCCGCACTCGGTTCGGCCTCTGCTGCCCACGCGATCACCTACCTCCAGTTCGAGAGCTCGACGGGCGACTGGGTCGGCCAGGGCGAGGAATGGACGTTCGCGCCCGCCGAAGATGTCGAGATCACGCTCGACAGGAATCTCGAACGCGTACGAGTGCGCGTGACGGGGCTCGAGTCGTGGTGGCTCGTGTTCCAGGGACCGAACGGCCAGATGCCGACCGTCGGGAGTTACGAGGGCGCGACTCGGTGGAACGGCCTTGCGACTTCGGCGCCGCGCATGGACGTGTTCGGCGACGGACGCGGCTGTAACCAGCTGTACGGCCGCTTCGACATTCTCGTCCTCGACTACGCACCCGACGGCACGACTCCCATCCGTTTCGCGGCGAACTTCGTCCAGTACTGCGAAAACAGCATGCCGCCACTCATCGGCTCCATCCGCTACGACGTGGACATGCCTTATCCCGCGTTCGCATGCGGCGACGGCATCGTCGAAGGGCCCGAGCAGTGCGAGCCCCCGACGGCCAGCGCTTCGGATTGTTGTGCGACCGCGTGCGCATACGAGAGTCCGTTCTACGTGTGTCACGCTTCGTTCGGAGGATGCGATCCGGCCGAGACGTGCTCGGGCACGTCGACGACCTGTCCTTCCGACGTTCCGTTCCGGCCTTCGGGGCACGTCTGCCGGGCGGCAACCTTCTCTTGCGACGTGGCCGAGACGTGCGACGGAGCGTCGACGGAGTGCCCGGCCAACCAGTACCAGTCCGCCGGAACGGTCTGTCGCGCGGCCACCGCCGTCTGCGACGCGGTGGAGACGTGCAGCGGCGTGTCTCCCGCCTGTCCCTCGAACGCGAGGCTGCCGTCGACCTCTGTCTGCCGTCCGGCGGCGGGAGGGTGCGACGCGCCCGAGAATTGCACCGGCACGAGCACGACGTGTCCGGCGAACTCGATCCTTCCGCCCGGTACGACCTGCCGCGTTGCCGTCGGCGTTTGCGACGTGGCCGAGGCCTGCGAGGGGACCAGCATTGCGTGTCCTCCGGACGCCGGCATCGCCGCGATGCCGATGTGCCGGCCGGCCGCAGCTGTCTGCGACGTCGCCGAATATTGCGACGGCACGAACGGCAGCTGCCCTGCCGATACGGGCGGCGGCTCGACGGCCGTGTGCCGTCCTGCAAGCGACCTCTGCGACGTTGCCGAGTCGTGCGACGGCATCACCGGCGCGTGCCCGGCCGACGCGTACGCGACGACCGCAGCTTTGTGTCGATCGTCGTCCGGTGTCTGCGACCTCGCTGAGTCATGCACCGGCACCGGCCCGGCGTGCCCGGCCGACACCTTCAGGACTACGACGGCCACGTGCCGTTCCTCGACCGGTTCCTGCGACGTCGCGGAGCGCTGCACGGGCGCATCGCCGGGTTGTCCGGCGGACTCGTTCGTCGCCGACTCGACTCCCTGCGACGACGGCGCGTTCTGCAACGGTGCCGACGCCTGCGCAGGCGGCAGCTGCTCCGTCCATACGGGAAGCCCGTGCTCGACCCTGTGCGCCTTCACGTGCCAGGAATCGACGGACACCTGCCTCGACCCGCCGCTGACACCGTGCCTCGACGACGGCGACCTCTGCACCGACGATGTCTGCGACGGCGCCGGCAACTGCGGCGTCCCCAACACCGCACCGTGTGACGACGGAGACGCGTGCACGGCCGACGATCA
>CAYYVZ010000177.1:0-9950 GCA_964475235.1 uncultured Myxococcales bacterium
GAATGAGGTAGAGGAATGCGATGACGATCGCGCGATCCCGATCGGCTCTCGCCATCAGCCTGGCGACGTTCGTGCTGATGTTTGCGTCGGAAGCTGCGACCGCTGCTGAAATGGCTGGAAGGCCCTGCGGCAGGGTTCGCATCACCCGCTCGAGACAGTTTCTGGGCGATCTCGAGCGTTGGCCACCGGGCAGACAACTCGCCTACGACTACCTGTTGCGTACTCAGCCGGAGCCGTTTCGGGATCCGGACGAACTGAAGCATCTTTCGGAAACTTTCGACGAGACCATGTCACGGCTCAGGGGTTGGGTCGGGTACCTGGGTCCCAAACCGCGACTGGCGTACTGGCCAATGGTCGTCGCGCTGGATCTCACCGACGACCTTCGGGCCAAACTGGAAGAAGTCGCGCCTGCCGCGGTCCGCAAGGATTGGCGTGAGCCGTGGATCTTCTCGCTGCCTGCGACCGGTTTTGGCGAATTCGAGGAGGCGGCGAGTGAAGCGTGCGTGCGCGACCTCCTCATCGATGCTGCCGAAGCGCGCGTACTCGTGACATTCCGGCCGGACGCAAATCTCCTGCAGGCCATTCGCCGCTTGCGCCTCGTGCCTCAAGTTCGCGCGGCAGGTCTCGCAAGAACCATCCCAGTCGCTGCGTGCTCACGGGATCTCGGTGTGAATGTAGCGGGGGGCGCCACGTACGTGGCCTACAGTCGGCGCGTCGAAGCCCCGCCGTCCTGCGACGTCCAGTTTTTCGTGGTCGAGGAAAACGAGATCCGGCGAATAGAGACTGTGGCAGCGGACGCCATCCCCGGATTCAAGTTCCCGGCATTGCCCGCGGATGTCTGGTTGCCGGATCCGGTTGGCCCTACAGCGACAACGGGAAGCCCAAACGCGGGAAGGTAACGGCGGGGAGTCCGGTTACGGCAGGATCTTCCATCCTCCGGCGCTGGTGAAATTGCGGAAGTCCGAGTCGCGGCGATGGTCCCAGACACCGATCCCGGTCCGACGAGCGCCTGCGGACATCCGCGGCACCTCGGATCCTCTTCGGCGGCGGCGCCCGGCCGGATCGATCTTCAGCGGTACTTTGCGCCGCGCACCACCTCGACGTCTCCGATCCATGCCACGATCGCGTAGTCCTCGAACCAGCGCTTCGACACTTCGTCCAACAGTGCCTTCGCGGTGTCCGCCGACACCAGCGTTTCGACGCGCACGTTCTCGCCGGGGATCTCCCCGGTCCGTCGTCCGCGCGACCCCTGGCCGCGGGCGTCGCTGATCGTGTAGCCGCTGACGCCGTGCTCCCTCAGCAGCGCGAGGATCGAAGCCTCGAGCACCGCTTCGGCCACGATCGTGACGAGGCGAACCTGAGTCGTGTCCTTCATGATGCACCTCCGAACCGGACCGCGACCTGATGATAGAGGGGAATGCCGATCGCGATGTTGAACGGAAACGTGATCGCAAGGGCGGCCGTCAGCGAGTACGTGGGATTGGCGGCAGGAAGCGACAGTCGGACCGCCGGCGGCGCCGCGATGTACGACGCGCTCGCCGCCATGGCCGCAAGGACCGTTGCCCCTCCGGGCGACAGGCCGACCGAAATCCCGACGACCGCCGCGAGTGCGCCGTGGACGAGAGGGAAGGTGATGCCGAACCCGAGCAGGAAGGGACCCACGCGCCTCAGGTCGCCGAGGCGTTCCGCGGTGACGATGCCCATTTCGAGCAGGAACAGCATCAGAGCCCCGCGAAACCCGCTTTCGAAGAACGGAGAGACCATGTTCCATCCGGCGTCGCCTGCCAGCGCGCCGACGACGAGGCCTCCGACCAGAAGGACCATGCTGCGGGCCGTCAGGATCTCGTGCAGGACGTCACGGATCGGCTTCGCTGCGCCGCCCTGCAGCGCGCCGATCGCGAGCGCGACCGCGATGCCGGGGCTCTCGAGCAGAGTCAGCAGCGTCGGCAGAAACCCTTCGACGGGCACTCCCGCCGAAGCGCAGAAGCTCTGCGCGGCGAGGAAGGTGACGGCCGAAACCGAGCCATAGTGGGCGGCAATGCCCGCCGCGTCCGCGACCGCGAACCCGCCGAACCGCCTCAGCGCGAGGTACGCCGAGATCGGCGTGACGACACCGAGGGCGAGGGTCGCCACCGCCGGCCACAGCACGTCGGCCACCGGCGCCTTCGCGAGCTCGTGCCCGCCCTTCAGTCCGATCGCGAAGAGCAGGTAGATGGACAGCGCCGAGTAGGCGTCGCGCGGCAGCCTGAGGTCGCTGCCGACGAGGCGTGCGACGACGCCGAGCACGAAGGCCAGCACGACCGGAGACAGCAGGTTGGCGACGAGAAGGTCGGTCACCGCGGAACTCCGCCTGCGGGCGGCGCGTCGTGGGATTCCCCGAGGATGGCGCGGAGCGAAGCGTCGATCGGGTGGAGCTCGTCGAGGTGGCGCGCGCACACCGTCACGTGCCCCAGCTTTCGCCGCGGCGCCGGCGACTTCCCGTACAGGTGCACGGAGGCGCCGGGTACCCGCAGCACGCTCGGGAGGTCGGGAGCGCGTCCGAGGATGTTGCACGACAGGGACCAGCCGAGAGCTTCCGTCGATCCTAGCGGCAGGCCGGCGATCGCACGAAGGTGATTCTCGAATTGGCTGGTCGCCGCGCCCTCGATCGTCCAGTGACCGGAGTTGTGCACCCGCGGCGCGATCTCGTTCAGCAGCAGGCGGTCGCCGCACTGGAACATCTCGACCGCGAGGACGCCGACGTAGTCGAGAGCTTCGACGATGGCCCGGGTGATCTCCCGCGCGCGATTCTGAAGCGACGCCGGCACGCCAGGCGCCGGGGCGATCGATCTTCGCAGCACGCCGTCGCGGTGGTGGTTCTCGACGAGAGGGTAGAACGCAACCTCTCCATCGAGGCCGCGCACGGCGACCTGGGACAGTTCCCGATCGAATCGCACGAGCCCTTCGAGCACGCAGGGCACGCCGCCGACCCTGGCCCAGGCCCTCAGGAGATCGCCCGGATGATACACGGTCTGCTGGCCGCGACCGTCGTAGCCGCCCCGCCTGGTCTTGAGGATGGCCGGGAATCCTGCTCGCGCGAGGGCCCATTCGAGCTGGGTCGCGCATTCGACGCGCGCGAACGGTGCGGTTTCGATCCCGAGCGTGCGAGCCAGCTCCTTTTCTGCGAGCCGGTCCTGGGCCGTGGCCAGCGCGAGCGGCGACGGACGGAGTCTCGCGCGCGTAGCAACGAAGCGTGCGGCCGCGACCGGGACGTTTTCGGATTCCACGGTGGCGAGGTCGATACCGTCGCAGAACCGCGCGAGCGCGTCTTCGTCGTCCCACGACGAGCGTACGTGCTCGGCGATCGAGGCTGCCGGGGCCTCGTCGGCCGGATCGAACGTGCGTATCCGGCAGCCCAGGCGCATGCCGGCCATGCCGATCATGCGGGCAAGCTGCCCTCCTCCGAGTACACCGACGGTCTTCATGGTTTCACCTCCGGAAGGGTTTCGGCGAGCACCGCGTCGGCGCTTCGCTTGCGTCTCTGGGCCAGGGACTCGCGCAGGCCTTCGTCGCCGCCCGCCAGGATCGCCGCCGCGAGCAGTGCCGCGTTGACGGCGCCGGCGCGTCCGATCGCGAGGGTCCCGACGGGCACGCCGGCGGGCATCTGCACGATGGACAGCAGCGAATCGACGCCGTGGAGCACCGACGACTCGACGGGAACCCCGAGCACCGGCAGCAGCGTCATCGACGCGAGCATGCCGGGCAGGTGGGCGGCGCCGCCGGCTCCTGCGATCAGCACGCGCAGGCCGCGCGCTTCGGCGGATTCGGCGTACTCGACGAGGCGTCGCGGGGTGCGATGGGCGGAGACCACCTCGGTTTCGTGGAGCACGCCGAGCTCGGCGAGGGTCCGGGCCGCGTGCTGCATGGTCGTCCAGTCGGACGACGATCCCATGACGATGCCGACGACCGGATGCTCACTGCGCGGCATGGCGTCCTCCGTCGACCGGAATGGTGCCGCCCGTCATGCCGCGGGCGGCATCGCTGACCAGAAACGCGGCCATGGCGCCGACCTCGTCGATGGTGACGAGGCGGCCGAGATGGGAGTTGGAGACGGCATCCCGGACCAGTTCGTCGAACGCAGGAAGGCCGGAGGCCGCCCGCGTGGCGATGGGGCCCGGAGACAAGGCATGGACGCGAACGCCCGCCGGCCCGAGCTCGCGGGAAAGGTAGCGCACGGTGGACTGCAGGGCGGCCTTCACCGGCCCCATCACGCCGTAGCTGGCGACCGTGCGGTCCGCGCCGGCGAAGCTCATCGTCAGGATGGCGCCGCCGTGCTTCATCAGGGGCTCGGCGTGGCGCGCCATCTCGATCAGCGAATAGCAGGAGATCCGCATCGCCCTCTCGAAGCCTTCGGGAGAGCAGTCGAGAACGCGGCCGTGAAGGTCTGCTGCGGGTGCGAACGCGATCGAGTGCACCAGGAAGTCGAGGCGACCCCAGTGTTCCCGTACCGTCGCAAAGACCTGCTCCACCTCTCCGGCCTTCTCGACGTCGAGGGGCAGGCAGAGCGTCGCGCCGAGCTCGCGGGCCAGCGGCTCGACGTGAGGCCGGGCGCGGTCGTTCAGGTACGTGACGGCCAGGTCGGCTCCGGCGGCGCGCGCGGCCTTCGCGCAGCCGAACGCGATGCTGTCGGCGTTGGCGATGCCGACGACCAGGCCCTTCTTCCCGTCGAGGTCGAGCAAGCGTGTCCCCTCCCGGCGCAACGCCCCGTCACGCGAAGCAAGAAGTACGTATTTTAATACCGGAAGTCAAGTTCGGGTATTGAATTTCCGGAAAAGGGGAGGTAGACCGGGGCCATGGCGAAGAGGATGGCCGCGTCCCGGACCACTCGCGTCCCGACCGCCGTGCCGTCGGCGGCCACGGCCCGGCCGGGCCGCGAGGCGGCCTCCCTCGAAGCGCCCTGGACCTTCCTGACCAACCACGCCCACGTGCTGATCCACATTTCGGAGCAGCCGGAAGCCCGCATGAGGGACATCGCCGACCGGGTCGGCATCACCGAGAGGGCCGTGCAGAGAATCGTTCGCGAGCTCGAGGAGGGCGGCTATCTGCAGCGCAGCAGGGAGGGCCGCCGCAACACGTACCGGGTCACGGCGTCACGACCTCTGCGTCACCCGATCGAGAAGCACGTGCAGACGAGCGCGCTGTTGGACCTCGTGCGCGGATCGCGGCCCCACTGACCACGCTGCGCCGCGCTCGCGCCCATGCGATTCCGACGACGACCCTATGATGGTCTGGAGGAATCGGTGAGCGACTTGCCGCGGCTTCAGGACCGGGGCTGGTAGACGCAGAGCGGATCCTCGGAAAGCGGATCACCCGTCGCCGCGTAGGCCCGCCGCCGCGATCCGCCGCAGACCTCGCGCGACTCGATGCGACCGTCCGGCCGGCGTACATCCTGACTGCCGTCGCATCGGGCCAACCCTCGGGAGCAGGAACATGTTGAAAAACGTCACAACGACCGGCGGTCCTCGTCTGGACATTCGCCGCCGTCTGCTGCTGCCCGCCCTGTTCGGGGGCCTCTGCGTGCTCCTCGGCTGCGCCGCGCCTCGTCCGCCGATCCGTACCGAACCCCACGTCGATCTCCAGCGTTTCATGGGCAGCTGGTATGTGATCGCCAACATCCCGACCTTCGCGGAGAAAGGTGCGCACAACGCCGTCGAGTCCTATCGGTTGGCCGACGACGGGACGATCGAGACGACATTCACGTTTCGTCAGGGCGGCTTCGACGGCAAGCCGAAGCGGCACGAGCCCCGCGGCTTCGTCTTCGACACGCAGTCGAACGCCATATGGGGAATGCAGTTCGTGTGGCCGATCAAAGCCGACTATCGAATCGTCTACGTGAACAAGGACTACACGCAGACAGTGGTCGGTCGGCAGAGTCGCGACTACGTCTGGATCATGGCGCGTACCCCGTCGATCCCGGACGCCGACTACGATGCCCTCGTCGAGCTGGTGAAGTCCCAGGGCTACGCCACGGATCGTTTGCGCAAGGTTCCGCAACGCTGGCCGCGGCAGTGAGCCCCAATGCCAACGTGCTCGGAACGAGCGACGACGTCAGCGGACCCGGCGAGGAAGCGGCGCCTTGGTCTTTCGCGTAGGAGATGGAAGAAATCGCTTTGGAAGAATGATCGGATGACGACGGAGCCCGAGCTTCCAATCGGAGCGGACAAGGCTGTGGCGACGCCGAACCCGCGCGTGGTTTCGCTTGCGACCAAGGGTCCGGACGCGATCCTCGGACGCTGGTTGCGCCGGGGGCTCGTCGTCTCCGCCTACGTCGTGCTCCTCGCAACGCTGCTGGCCCTGTTCGTGCCGCTGCTCGCGCTGGCGGCCGCTTGCGACCTGCTCCGCCGCCAGCCCTGGACGCTGACCCGCGCTCTGGTGTTCTTCGCCTGGTACCTCGTTCTGGAGATCGCCGGTGTCGCCGCCGCCTTCGCGATCTGGCTCCTCAGCGGGCCTTGGTCCGGGCGCAACCGCGAGACCTGGCTCGCGAGCAACTACGCACTACAGGCCTGGTGGGCGCGGATGCTCGGCGGCGGCGGTTTCGTGATTTTCGGCATGCGCACGGAAATCGAGGGCACGCTCGACGGCGTCGGCGAACGCCCCGTGCTCGTGTTCGTTCGCCATGCGAGCACCGCCGATACGATCCTGGCGGCAATGCTGCTCGCCAACCCGCGCGGCCTGCGTCTGCGTTACGTGCTCAAGCGCGAGTTGCTGTGGGATCCCTGCCTGGACGTGGTCGGCAACCGCCTCCCCAACGTCTTCGTGCGGCGCGACTCCGAGCATCGCGAAGAGTCCATCGCGTCCATTCGCGCACTCGCTGCGAACATGCGCGCCGGCGAGGGAGTTCTGATCTATCCGGAAGGCACCCGTTTCACTTCCGCCAAGAAGCAGCGCATCGTGCAAAAACTGAGGGCAGAGGGCCGCGCGAGGGAAGCCGACGAAGCAGACTCGCTACGCCACGTGCTGAGGCCGCGCCCGGGCGGCGCGCTCGCTCTGCTGGAGGGAGCGCCCGAGGCGGACGTCGTCTTCCTTACTCACACGGGGTTCGAAGGCGCGGCGTCCTTCGACCGCTTCTTCAACGGCGCTCTTGTCGGCAGGACGATCCACGTTCAGCTGCGTACGGTGCGGGCGCAGCAGATCCCCGCCGGGCAGCAGGCCCGAACGGAATGGTTGATGGAACAATGGCGAGCGGTGGACGAGTTCGTCGATTCGCATCGCCGCGGGGGGTAGGGAATTTAAGCGCCCTGTCCCAGGTATCGATCAAAGTCCGATAAGGCGCAGTATGTAAATCAGGCCGTGCCCTGGGCACTCCGCGGGACGCCCTTCTGTGCCGGCCAAGCCGGCGGGTTGACATGCCGTCGCAGCGCGGCGTCCCCGCGCCGGCAGCGCTCGCCCCTACTATTGCCCGAACGCCGCCTCCAGGGTCAGATACCACGCCCCCGGTTTCCCGAGCCAGGTCGCCTCGAGATAAGAGGAGTCGTCGCCGATGTAGGCCGACGTCGTCATCTCGGGCACGAGGGCCCTCGACATGTCGCCGTGGGCGCGGATCGAGAACACGTACGACACCTCGCCGTCCTTGCTCCTCTGGTGAATGCCGACTCGTTCCAGTCCACCACGCAGGCCCAGACCGATGCGTGCGCCGCGATCCTTCCACCTCCACCGCGAACCCGACGCGGACACTCTCTCGGTCATGTCGCCGGGTAGCAGCTCCGCACGGTAGACCTCACCGGCCGCGTTCGAGATCAGGAAGGCGAAGCCGTCGGTGCGCGGGTTGGCCGGCGTCAGCGGGATGAAGCGGCCGTGAATCTTCACTGTCGTCCAGCTCAGCTTGGCCGGGTCGTCGAGAATGGGCTGGCACGCCGGCGTCACCTGACAGTTGCCGTCGCAGCCGCTCGTCGTGACCTGGCAACTCGGGTCGGCGCAGTCGATCGCGAGGTCCCCGTCGTCGTCCACGAGGTTGTTGCACACCTCGCTGTCGGGAGGATCGCACTCCTCTCCGGCCTGCACGACGCCGTCGTTGCAAGTGGGGCTCAGGCTGAGGTCGGTGGGCTCGCTGTCGAGGTTGTCTGAGACATTCTGCTCGGCGGAGCTCGTGGTCACGAAGACGGAATTGCAGGTATCCTCGAGATCGTTGCAGTCCCCATCCTGCAGCGTCGATCCGACCGGGGCGTCGGAAGCCAGCGAGACCACCACATCGAACGTGACGGAGGATCCCGCCGGAATGGTGCCCAACGCGCACGCGAGCGATTCGGTGCCCGCAGCGGAGCCCGCCGTGGGCGTGCAGGCGGCCGTGGCGCTCAGGTAGGACATGAACGAGTCGAGCCCCTCGTAAACCATCACTTCGGCGGCGTCCGACGGCCCCGCGTTCGAAACCACGATGCGATAGGTCATCGATCCGCCCGGCAGCATCGGCTCGGATTCGATGTCGGTCTTCGAAACGGTGATCTCCGCGATGGAGGTCGTGGGCACCACGTCACTGGAGGCGAAGGCCACGTTGTCCGAGGGATCGGGATCCGTGGCCGCCGAGCTCACCGACGCGCGGTTGCACAGGTCCTCCGTGCCCGGGCAGGAGGAACCGGTGAACGCTCCCGCGGTCGGCGCCCCCAGGTCGACGTGTACGACGATCTCGAATGAGCGGGTCGCACCGACGGCGAGATTGCCGATCTCGCAGGTCAGCATTCCCCCCGATCCCGGAGTGCAGGGCACGGTGCTGCCGAGGTAGCTCGTGTTCGGATCGAGCGTGTCCACCACCTCGACGTCGACGGCCTCGTCCGGTCCGGCGTTCGTCACGGTGAGCTGGTACGTCACGTACGAACCCGCCTGAACCGGCCCCGTCGTGTCCACTTTCGCGATCGACAGATCGGCGCTGGCGGCACTCGCCGGCAACACGTTGGTCGGCTCGCTGTCGTCGTTGTTGCTCGTATTGGCGTCGCCTTCCGCGGATGTGACGGCGACCGAATTGCAGAGATCCTCGCCGCCGTTGCACGAGCCGTCCTCGCGGGAACTTCCCGTGCGCGCACCGGCGGCCGCGTGCACGACGACCACGAAGGACGTCGATGCGCCGGGCGCCAGCGAGCCGAGCGGACACGTCAGGACCTGCGCCGGTCCCTGCACGCAGCCGCCCGTGTCGGAAACGTAGACCATGTCGGCGTCGAGCGTGTCGACGGCCACGACGTTCGTCGCGGTGACCGTGCCGAGGTTGGACACGACGACCGTGTAGGCGAAATCCTCGAGCGCGCGCACGCCGAGCCCGCCGTCAGTCTTGGAAACAACGAGATCGGGCGCCACGACGTTGGTAGGCTCGGAGTCGGTATTGTTGGCCGGCACCGGGTCGGGTTCGGTCGACTGCGCCGTGACCCGGTTGCAGAGATCCTCCGCGCCGTTGCAGACACCGTTCTCGCGAATTCCGTTCACCCGGGCACCGGTGTCGACCGTCACCGTCACCGTGAACGAGGTCGAGAGACCCGAGGCGAGCGCGCCGAGCGTGCAGGTCAGCGTTCCGGCGGGCGCAACCACGCAACCGCCCGTGTCGGAGACGTAGGTCGTGTCCTCATCCAGCGTGTCGACGACCACGACGCTGGAGGCATCGCCCGGTCCCGCGTTGCTGACGACCACCGTGTAGGTGAGGGTCCCTCCGCGCGTGACACTTGAACCCGGGTCGCTCTTGCTGACGGACAGATCGGCACCACAGACCGGGGACGTGTTGCTCAGGCAGACTCCCGCCGCGTCGCAGGTGTCGGGATCGTCGCACACGGTGTCCCCGGGATCGCCGCAGGACATTCCCGCCGGCTCGAACGCATCGGCAGGGCAGCCACCGGCACCGTCGCACAACTCGGCGACGTCGCACTCGCCTGCATCGGCGCGACAGACCACCGTGCCGGGCTCGGTGTTGGCTACGCAGGCCCCGGCGCTGCACG
>CAYYVZ010000178.1:0-9937 GCA_964475235.1 uncultured Myxococcales bacterium
CGGCAACTCCCTGTCGGACCTCGTCGTGTTCGGCAAGCGCGCCGGCGAGTACGCGGCAGCCTTCGCGAAGGAGAACGGCGCGGGCACGATCGAT
The DNA here is from genome assembly GCA_964475235.1 of uncultured Myxococcales bacterium. GTDB lineage: Bacteria > Desulfobacterota > Binatia > UBA1149 > CAITLU01 > DATNBU01. The sequence goes on from CAYYVZ010000178.1 coordinate 95, forward strand.
CGCGCCCAGCTCGACGGGATCGCCAGGAAGTCGCTGGCGGCCTTCGAGCGCGGCGGGGGAGGCGAGGGGCCCTACAAGGTCCAGTACGATCTCCAGGCCATGATGCAGGACCTCGTCGGTATCGTTCGCCAGGAAGACGAGATGAAGCGGGCGCTCGAGGGCATCGAGGGCCTCAAGAAGCGTGCGGCCGGCGTCGGCGTGGACGGCAACCGCGAGTACAACCCGGGCTGGCACACGTCGATGGACCTCGAGAACCTGCTTGCGATCTCCGAGGCCATCACGATCTCTGCGATCGAGCGCAGGGAGAGCCGCGGCGGGCACTTCCGCGACGACTATCCGGACAAGGATCCGGAGTGCGCGAAGTGGAACTCGGTCATCAAGCGCAACGCGGACGGGTCGATGAACTACCGCAAGGAAACGATCCCGCCGCTTCCCGCGGAGCTCGCAGCCATCATCGAGGAGCAGAAATCGTGAGCACAGCGACGTTCCGCATCTGGCGCGGCGAGAAAGGCTCGGGCGACTTCAAGGACTACAAGACCGAAGTCTCCGAAGGCATGGTCGTGCTCGACGCCGTTCACGGCATCCAGGCGGACCAGGCGAACGATCTCGCGTGCCGCTGGAACTGCAAGGCCGGCAAGTGCGGCTCGTGCTCGGCCGAGATCAACGGCAAGCCGAGGCTCATGTGCATGACGCGCCTGAACGAGCTCGACATGACGAAGCCCGTCACCGTCGAGCCCATCCGCGCGTTTCCGCACGTTCGCGACCTCGTCACCGACGTGTCGTGGAACTTCCGCGTGAAGAAGCGGATCAAGCCGTTCAAGCCCCGCAAGCCCGATGCTCCCGACGGCACGTGGCGCATGCAGCAGTCCGACATCGACCGGGTGCAGGAGTTCCGCAAGTGCATCGAGTGCTTCCTGTGCCAGGACGTCTGCCACGTGCTGCGCGACCACCACAAGCACGAGGAATTCATCGGACCGCGCTTCCTCGTCTACACGGCGGCGCTCGAGATGCATCCACTCGACACCGAAGACCGTCTCGAGGAGCTGAAAGAGGCCCAGGGCATCGGCTACTGCAACATCGGCAAGTGCTGCACGACGGTGTGCCCCGAGAACATCCACATCACCGACAACGCGATCATTCCGCTGAAGGAACGCGTCGTCGACAAGTACTACGACCCGATCAAGATCCTGCTGCGCAAGCTCAAGGGCGGCTGAGCCGACAGCCGTACAGGGAGGCGTGATGACGTACAGCCCGAGTATCGTTTCTGCCGCTCTCCTCACCATTCTCGCTGCATCTCCCGCGATCTCGGGGGAGGCGGCAACTGCGCTCGTGTTCACCTTCGACGAGGGGACGGGAACGACGCTCGCGAACACCGGAGATCTCGGAGCCGGTTCGAACGGCACCGTTACCGGAGCGCAGTTCTCTCTCGATTCGGCGTTCGACTCGGGCTTCTCGCTGCACTTCGACGGCGAAACCGACTACGTCGCCGTCCCGGATTCGTTCGACTACGGAGACAAGCTCACCATCGACCTCTGGCTCAAGCCGAGCGCCCTCGACGGTCAGCGCGCGATCTACGACGACTATGGCAATCCCGGAGTCTTCCTGGGAATCTCCGGCGGAAAACTGCAGTGGAACATTTCGACGGGCACGCATCCGGCCCAGGGGGTGGGACTCCTGGAGGGTGAGATCTGCTCCAATCTCTGGCAGCACGTGGCAGGAACGTACGACGGCTCGACGCTTCGTGCCTGGGTCAACGGCGTCGAGATCGGCAGCGTCGCCACCTCCGGCGCGATCATCGACAACGCGGGCAACGCAACGCACATCGGCGCCGACTCCGGAACGCCGAGTCTGCTCGAGTACAGCGGGAAGATGGACGGCTTTCGGCTTTTCCTCGACAACGTGCCGCCGCCGGGCCCGCTGTGGATCTGCGGTGAGCTGTCCGACGACTGCGCGATCACCTCGAGCGATGCGCTGATCGCGCTGCGGATGGCCGTGGGGCAGATCCCTGATAGAGGCGCGGCCGACGTGGATGGGAGCTCCGTGGTGACCGCGAGCGATGCGCTGGCGATCCTGCGGACCGCGGTCGGCACCATCGTCCAGTCGAACGCCTGCAACAACGCCTGACGAAGCCGGGTCGGGCTGCCGTCCTTCGCGGACAGGCGCGCGAACGGGCTCCGACCCGGACACCGATTCCAAGGACCAGATCGGACGCTATCGGGATCCGTCCCCGATTTCTTTGTTGCAAGATCGTGCTACTAGGCCCGGGCCGCCGTTCGGCGCCCCGAGGAGACCGATGGAGAGACTTCCGTTCACCGAAGAGCAGGTCATGTTCCGCGAGTCCGCGCGCGAGTTCTTCAAGCGCGAGATCAAGCCCCACACCGAGCGCTGGCGCGAAGCCGGCATCGTCGATCGCGAGGCCTTCCTCAAGGCCGGCGAGGCGGGCCTCCTGCTGATCTGGGCCGACGAGAAGTACGGCGGAATGGGGCTCACCGACTTCCGCTACGAGCAGATCCTCATCGAGGAGAACGCCTGGCACGGCGACCCGTGCTTCTTCAACACGCTGCACAGCCGGCTGGTCGCGCCCTACATCGGCCACTTCGGCACCGAAGAACAAAAAGCGCGTTTCCTGCCGAAGTTCGCAACGGGCGAGTCGATCCTCGCGATCGCGATGACCGAGCCCGACGCCGGCAGCGACCTCGCCGGCATGAAGTCCACCGCCGTGCGCGACGGCGACGACTGGATCCTGAACGGACAGAAAACCTACATCTCGAACGGCATCCTCTCCGACGTCGTGATCGTCGCGGCCAAGACCGACCCCAACGCGACGCATGCGATGGGTCTGTTCCTCGTCGAGCGCGGCATGCCCGGCTTCGAGCGCGGCCGGAACCTCGAGAAGATGGGCATGAAGGCCCAGGACACCGCCGAGCTCTTTTTCGAGAACGTGCGCATCCCCGCCGAAACCGTGCTCGGCCCGCCCGAGGGCGGCTTCTTCATGCTGATGCAGGGCCTCGCGGAGGAGCGCCTGATCGCGGCCGTAGGCAACACGGTCGGCGCGCAGATGGCGATGCACGTGACGAAGGACTTCGTCCAGCAGCGCAAGGTCTTCGGCAAGCCGCTCAGCAAGTTCCAGAACACGCGCTTCAAGCTCGCCGAGCTCGACGCCGAGATCGACATCGCGCAGACCTACGTGGACCGCGCCGTACAGGTGCACAACGAGGGCAAGCTCTCGAGCGAAGACGCCGCACGCATCAAGCTCTACTCGAGCGAGCTCGCCGGCCGCACCGTGGACGTCTGCCTGCAGCTCCACGGCGGGGCAGGGTACATGGACGAGTATCCGATCTGCCGCATGTACCAGGACGAGAGGATCAACCGCATCCTGGCGGGTTCGAGCGAGATCATGAAGGAGATCATCGCGCGGCAGATTCTCGGTCGGTAGGAACCTCCACCGGGACCTTCTGGCCCTTGCCAGCATCGGTCCGCGGCACTAATTCTGGGTTGTGGGGAGCTCGCCAGCCGGGATGAAATGCCCGTCGTGCATCGGCCAGGTGCTGGTGCCGGTCGGCGCCGGTGCCGCGGAGATCCTGGTCTGCGAGAAGTGCCGAAACATCTGGTGCAGCGCCGCAGCGTTCGTTGCGAACGAGATCGGGCTCAGCGTCGAGCTGCAGGCGGAAGGGCGGGCGAGCATGCACTGCCCGTCCTGCCGCAAGGACATGAACAGCCTGCGCGTCGTCGGCGTGGACGTCGTGTCACCGCTCCGCCAATGCACGGCCTGCCACGGTTTCTGGGTGTCGCGAGCGTGCTGGGCACGAATGCGGGCGCTTCGCGATTCGCGCGCCTCGCAGCGCGACGAGGCGCGCTCGAGGCAGGGTACGCTGATCGATCCGGAGAACTTCGACTTCGGCCCGACGCCGGACGACTGGAAGTGAGTCGCGACCGCTCGCTTCCGCGGGGTTGACCCGCGCCCGAATGCCGACTACTTAGGCGGCTGCCGCGCTCGCGGCACCGCGGCCCCATCGTCTAGCGGTCTAGGACGTCGGCCTCTCACGCCGAAAACACCGGTTCGATTCCGGTTGGGGTCACCACTTCCAGAATCGTCGCCCGGCAAGCCTCACAAAGATGGTGAGCCCAGCGGTTCGCGGCCTGACCTCTCCCGCTGCGAAGGGCAATGCGCCGGCGTCTTCTCAATCGAGCTTCTACGGGATAGGTTTTCCCAGGATCGCCACGGGGCGCTCACGCTTGGTGGCACGATAAGGAGAGCCCGATGAACTTCATCGCTGCGGTCGTTTCTGTGCTGTGCATCATCGCGTCGTCGGCCGTACAGGCGCCTGCCGCCGAAGATTCGGTCTCCGAGGCACGGACGGCCATCGAGGCTGCCAATGCGAAGTTCAGCGAGGTCTTTGCTCGCGGCGATGCCACAGCGCTCGCTGGCATGTACACGTCCGATGCGTTCCTGTTCCCGCCCGGCGAGGACGTGGTGCGCGGCAATACCGCGATCGGGCAGTTCTGGAAGAAGGCGCATGAGGGCGGCGTTGTGAGCGCCAAGCCCACGGCAATGGACGTGGAGCGCAGCGGAGACATCGCGTTCGAGACCGGAAAGGTGGAGCTCCTCGTTCGAGCGGAAGGCAAGCCGGACGTCTCTGCGAGCTCCAAGTATCTCGTGGTCTGGAAGCGGCAACCCGACGGCGCATGGAAGCTGCATCGCGATATCTGGAACGATCTCCCGGCGGCGAAGTAAGCTGCGTCAGGAAATTCCTCGCCAGAAATCCGCGTTGCGATTCTGGTGATGTTTCGCGGTCACGGGAGATGCGCCGGCCAAGCCGCGGCGCTCCGCCGGACGGTATCGAGCTCTCGCATCCCCTCGAAAAGCTGGTTCCAAGTTGGAGTAGGAAGGGGCACCACCTCGCCGCCGAAGCGGTTCAACCAGTTCGACCGCTCGATACAGGTGGCTCACTCTTCAATGACTTGCGTCTGGTCTGCTCCATAGGTACCGAGCGCGCCGAATCTTTCTGACTGGCACGACGGTCGAAAGGAAGGAGTCGAGTGACTTGGACGAGAACGCGCCGAGCGCAGTCGCGGTGGGCGGAGTGTGCGTTGCTTTCGTGCTGATCGGTTGGGCCGTTCTGGCGCGAGTGTACACGCCTCTCACGATCTGGACCTGCCGACACCCCGTCGCTGCGGCATACGACCGGAAGGACTCGGGAGCTCTGGACTATCTGCTGACCGGCGGTCAGTGCATTCGTATCCTCGGACGTTAGTGCCGGGTCGTCGCAATCCTTGATCGTCGCTACTCCGGTGTCCTCGGTGACGACGCCATCTCCGGACAAGCTGAGCGCTGCGGCGTACGACCGGAAGGACTCGGGAAAGGAGTTCCGTCTACAGGCGCTCTCAATTCGCCCTGTGCGCCACAAGCGGTTGCCGACGCGGCGCCGGGACGTCGTCGAGATACGACTCGAAGATCGAAGCCGGAGCGAGGTGGGACTTTCGCTGCAGGTGCTTCTGGCGGGCGTACGAGCAGCGGAAGCACAGGTTCGCATACGCGAACTGGGACGAGAGATCCGGGCCACCGGAGTCGCGAAGACGCGTGAGCATCTCGTCGCCAGGGATGTCGAGCCATCTCAGAAGCGCCTTGGCGGGGCCTGTCCCCAACAGCGTTTCCGTCTGGAGCGCCTCCGCATCCACGCCGACCAGCCGATCGTCCCGAATCACGAAGTTCTTCGGCACAGGGTCGATGAAATCGAATCCGAGAAGCAACTGACTGGGCTCGAAGCTCGCTGCGTGCCTTGCAATGGAGGCCGTCACGGACGCCGCGAGGACGGAGGAAGACTCGAGCCAGCGAAGATCGTCTTTCAGACGCTCCGGATAAGGGGTCGCGGCGGTGTCGAGTCTGCGCACTTCACCCGAATAGAGCGCCGAATAGAACTCGATGATGAGAAGAGCGCCGTCGTGCTTCGCCGGGTCGAGCGGAGGCCCCTCGACGTATTCCAGCCAGACCTCCCGACCGTCGCGACGCAGGAAGGCCGGCAGGTCCCCGCTCGGTCCGAAAGCAGCCAGGGCGTACTCTACCGCCTGGGCCTCGCCCTCCTTCTCGAAGCGGATTCGCTTGAGAAGCTTTCCCTCCACACGAACGAAGTGAACTTCGTGAGTCTTGACGCCGACGGCACCGGTCAGGCGACGCAGCGTACGAAGGACCCGCTGGCGAAGCGGGTGAGCGTTGATCTCCTGCTGTCCTCGAAACATCACGTTGAGGAATCGACCACTACGCGAAAGCGCCGAGGACAGCCAGACCGCCGTGTGCCCGCCGCCTTCCGACGGGGACAGCCTGTTCGGAAGTCGCGTCCCTCCTTCGTCGTGGGACAGGCGGCAAAAGGGTGGGTCCTCGTCGCCGCCAGCCGCCGCGCCCGCGGGCTACGTCATTCCAGCCCCGGCACCGGAAACCCCGAGCATAGCGCCCTGACCTCACCGGCGACGCGCGCGAGATGCGCCTCGTCCTCCGCATGCCGCAAGGCCTCGACCATCCACGAGCCGATCTTCTCCATCTCTGCCTCTTTCATCCCGCGAGTCGTGCATGCCGGCGTTCCGAGCCGCACGCCGCTCGGGCGCAGAGGGGGGCGCGGGTCGTCGGGGATCACCTGCTTGTTGGTCGTGATGCCGATGCGATCGAGAACCTCTTCGGCGCGCCTGCCGTCGAGATCGAAGCTCCTGACCGTGTCGATCACGAGCAGGTGGTTGTCGGTTCCCCCTGTAACGATCTCGACGCCTTCCTTCAGAAAGACGTTCGCCAGCGTCTTCGCGTTCGTCAGGGTCTGCTCCGCATAGACCCTGAAATCCGGCTGAAGCGCTTTCTCGAAGGTAATTGCCGCCGCGGCGACGTTGTTCATGTGAGGCCCGCCCTGAAGGCCGGGGAACACAGACGAATCGATCGTGCCCGCGTGCTCCTTGCGGCACAGGATCATGCCGCCACGCGGGCCGCGCAGCGACTTGTGCGTGGTCGTCGTGACGAAGTCGAAACCGGCGTCGATCGGGCTGCGCATGACATCGGCGGCGACGAGCCCGCCGATGTGCGCGATGTCGGCCATCGTCATCGCACCGACCTCGTCGGCCACCGACTTGAACGCGCGATAGTCGTAGTCGCGCGGGTACGAGCTGTAGCCGCACAGCACGATCTTCGGGCGAGCTTCCTTCGCGACGCGCAGCAGCTCGTCGAAGTCGATCGCCCCCTGGCGATCCACGCGCGTCTTGTAACGCACGAAGTTGAAGATCTTCCCCATGTGCGAGACCGGGGCGCCGTGGGTCAGGTGACCTCCGTGCGACAGATCCATCCCCAGTACCGTGTCGCCGGGCTTGAGATACGCAAAATAGACCGCCTGGTTCATCGGCGATCCGGAAAGCGGCTGAACGTTGGCGTGCTCCGCACGAAACAGCCGCTTCGCGCGCTCGCGCGCGAGCTCTTCGATCCGGTCCGTGAAGGTCTGGCCGCCGTAGTAACGGCGCCCCGGGTAGCCTTCCGAGTACTTGTTCGTGAAAACGGAGCCCAGCGCGGCGAGCACTTCCGGATACGTGTAGTTCTCCGACGGAATCAGCTCGACGCCGTTGCGCTGGCGCTCTTCTTCGCCGAGCAGCGCGCGGTACACGTCGGGATCGCTCTTGGACAGCAACTGACGGAAATCCTGCATGGCAACCTCCAGGCAAACGCAGAGACGTTTATGAAGTTGCCCAGGCGAGCGGCGGGTTCAGAGCCCTCCGTTTCCTCGTGGTCAGTTCCACGGATTCGCCAGTCGCGGAGGGAGCCCGATCGTAGGCCGACGGATGCTTCCCCGCAACCGATCGTCCGCGCGATCTCGATGTTCCTGCACCGTCGCTAACCGGTCGGAAGACTGTTACGGTTCTTCGCGGGACGGATCGGCGCTACCCTGTCGTTTCCGGTCGCGGTGCACGAGGTCGCCGCCAACCAGTCGAGGCGATTGCAGCCCGACAGGACACAACCGGTTCGAGGGCCGAAAATCAGACAGAAGGAAATGCGTATGCCGATCGTGAACAACGTTGAGCTCGAGCCGCTGGAGCTCCCTGGAATTCGCCACAAGACGATCGCGGGACACCGGCAAGGCGTGAAGACGATGGAGGTATGGCAGCAGACGCTTGCCCCGGGAGGCGCGACGCCGGTGCATCGGCACGCGTGCGAAGAGGTGATCCTGGTGCTCTCCGGTCGCGGAACCTGCTCGGTCGGTGACGAGACGTTCGCGTTCGGACCCGACTCGACGCTGATTCTGGAACCGGACGTGGTGCATCAGATCGTCAACACTTCTGACGAGGACATGCACCTGGTTGCGGCGCTCGGCATGGCGCCGGTCCGTGTGAAGACCGCCGATGGGGAACCGCTGCCGGTCCCATGGGAAGCTCCGGCGCGCTGACGGACCCGGACTTGGCGTCAAACGAGCGGGCCACGTATTCGTCGGCGGCTCGGAATCGATCATTCAGGAGTCACGCAGGATGGAAATCGCGGACGGCTATCTGCCCGGCAACGTCTTCGCGCCCGACGGCGCCGCCGGCGCGCCGCGCGCGTTCATCTCGCCGCAGCGCTACATTCAGGGCGGCGGCGTGATTGCCCATCTCGGCCGCTACCTGTCGCTGGTGCGTACGCGGCGCGCAGCGATCCTCATCACGGCAGGCGGCAGGAAGCGCCACGGCAGGATTCTCGACGCCTCGCTGCGCGCGGCGGGTATCGAGGGCGTGGACTGCACCTTCGGCGGCGAATGCTCGCTGGAGGAGATCGACGCGCACATCGGCCGCCTGAAAAGCGAAAAGGTCGATACCGTCATCGCCGTCGGTGGCGGCAAGTGCGTCGATGCCGGCAAGGCCGTAGCCTGGCGTCTGGACGTCCCGGTGGTCGTCGTGCCGACTCTCGCTTCGAACGATGCGCCGTGCTCGGCGTTGTCGGTCCTCTATCTTCCTTCCGGCGTGTCGAGCGGTGTCGAATTCTATCCCTCGAGCCCGTCGCTGGTCGTCGTCGATACGGAGATCGTCGCGGCGGCTTCCGAGCGTTTCCTGGTCTCGGGCATGGGGGATGCCATGGCGACCTGGTACGAAGCCGCGGTCTGCTTCCGCAACGAGAACGCAATGACGACGCTCGGCGCACGCCCGACCGCCGCTTCGGTTGCGATCGGCGAAGTCTGCGCGCGCACTCTGTTCGAACACGGGGAGGCTGCAGCCGCGGCCGTCGCCGCGTCGAGGGTCGACGCTGCGCTCGAGGAAGTCGTCGAAGCCAACACGCTTCTGAGCGGGCTCGGCTTCGAGAGCGGAGGCCTCGCCGCTGCTCACGGCTATGCACAGAGTCTTACCGCGCTGCCGGCCACGCATGCCGGCCATCTGCACGGAGAGATGGTCGCGATGGGCACTCTCGCCCAGCTCGTGCTGGAAGGTCGCACCGACGAAGCACAGAGAGTCGCGGAGTTCTTCGCGCGCGTCGGACTGCCGGTGCGGCTCGAACAACTCTCGGTCGACCCCGGTGATGCCGGCGCCCTCGAGGTCGTTTCCGACGGAGTGCTCGGCTTCCCCTTCATCGGCAACATGCCGATGGCGCTCGACGCCGCAACGATTCGAAAGGCGCTCCTCGATGCGCACGACCTCGGCCGCGACGTTTGCGAGCGCAACGGCGAGGAGGCCTGGCGACGGCTTCACGAGCGTTGAGCCGGGTTTCCCGGGCATCGGATTCCTTGAACTGAATCGGTCGTGGAGTACGGTGACGTCCGAGGGGCCCAATACATCGGATCCGGGTATGTCCTCTGCGACTCACGCCGTGCCGAAGTACGAATCCGCCATTTGGAAGGAGGCTCTGATCCGCCTGTG
>CAYYVZ010000179.1:0-9934 GCA_964475235.1 uncultured Myxococcales bacterium
CGGAGTGCCGTCGATCTCGAAGGCCATCACTCGGGCCGGAACGCCGTCACCGGGCGCAACGAGAATCTCGGCATCGCCGTCGAGGTCCACGTCCGCCGTGGTCACGCTGAGGCCGCCGCCGAACGACAGCCCGAAGTCCTGCAGCACGAAGCTGACGGGCTGTCCGGGCGCATACTCGAAGGCGGTTCCGTCCGGCTTCCATGCGCGCACCCACGGCTGACCCGACGCGGGCGCCGTGACGATCTCCGGCCGCCCTTCGCCGTCGAGGTCTCCGACGGCCACGCTCACGCCCGAATTGGGCTGGGTGCCCGAGCCGGGAAACGGATAGGCCTGCCACTCCTTCACGAGCGGCGTCTGCGACCCGTTCCTGGCGAAGAGTCGCACGACGGGAAGCCCTGCCGCCGGAGCCACGACGATCTCGTCGCCTTCGGCCACGGTGAGATCACCGCCGGCCGCATACGCGCCGGCTGCATTGATCGAAGTGAGGCCGATCTTGTCGCCCGGCTGGTAGGCGGTGAACTGACGGACGATGGTCCAGTCGATCGCACCGGTGATCGGGTCCTCGAACTGGGCCTGGTAGACGAATGCGTCGACGTTGGTGGCACTCGTCTCGCCCGGAACCACGAGCACTTCGTCTCCGGCGATCTGGCCAGAGAAGTCGCCCGCGGCGACGTTCAGCCCGCCCGTGTACGCATCCGGGCCGGCGACGAAGCTCGAGAGCCGGCGCTTGCGGCGATTCGCGCGGTAGACTTCGACGCGCGGCTCGCCACCGCCGGTGCCGGTACCGATCGCCAGACGCGTCTTCGCACCGTTCGAGGTTTCCTCGCGGCGGCCACCGTTCAGCACGGCAAGCGACAGACGCGACGCCGACTTTCCTCGAAACGGATAGAGCAGCGCTTCGCGCCGGCGGCCGTCGGCATCGAGCGCGCGCACCAGCGGCTCGCGTGACAGACCCGGTCCCGCGACGAAGACTCGCGTCTCGCGGCCGCGTCGTCCGTGGAACGCAGCAAGCTGAGCGCCCGTCTCGCCCGACAGAACGAACGCGGATCCGGCGCCGCGCTTGCCGTGCGGTGAGTTGCCGGGGGCGCCGACGATCACGTCGGGCACTTCGTCGCCGTCGTAGTCGAGGCCGCTCGCGAGAGACTGTCCGAAGCGCTCCTGCGCAAGCGTACCGCTCTGGGTCCAGAGAATCTCGTCCTGGTCCGGAGAATACGCGTGCACGCGGCCCGCCTGGTTCCGGCCGGCGACCCGTCCGTTCGGTGCACCGGCAACGACGTCGTCCTTCGTGCCGCCGTCGAGCGAGCCCGGCACGACCACTGAAGTGCCGAAGGCGGCAAGCTGCTGGGGCGTGGGCTCGACGATCTCGAGGAGCCTCGAGCCGTCTCCCGACCAGAGGCTCACTGCCCCGGCGTCTTCGAGCTGGTTGGGCTCGGCACCCGGCGAACCGATCCAGAGGTCCCCGAGGTCGTCGTCGTGCGTATCGCCGGCGGCCGCGGCGGAGCGCCCGAGGCGATCGACAAGGGTTTCGCCGTAGTAGGTCTGGATTTCCTCGTACGGCGGCTCGCCCGACAGAACCGAAAGCCGGCCGGCGCGCGGTGGAATCGTGGTGCTGGTGGTCGTCGTGGTCGTGGTTTCGCCGCCGAGCGCTTCGGCTTCGGGCGCCGTCTCGGAGATGCGCGTGGCCGCGAGCCAGTCGGCCTTGCCGTCGCCGTCCACGTCGCCGGCCGACCCGACGAGGCTTCCCCACAGCTCGTTCTCTTCCTCGCCGTCCGAGCGCGCGAGCTGGGCGCCGTCCGCTCCCGAGAGCAGGAAGCCCGAGCCGCGCACGATGCCGCTCACGGCGTTGCCGCTCGCGCCGACGACGACCTCGGCCTTGCCGTCGCCGTTGACGTCGGCAATCACGTCGATCGATTCGCCGAAGGTCGCGTTGGCCGACGCGCCGCGCGCCGTCCACAGGACCCCGCCCTGCGAGGAATACACTTCGACCTTGCCGGCGAAGAGAAACGTTCCGCCGCCCGGTTTCGGAGCCGACGTGTTGGGCGACCCGAGGACGAGGTCGGAACGGCCATCGCCGTCGAGATCGGGAGCGAAGGCCGCGGCCGCACCGAGCTCCTGCTCGGGATCGGTGCCCACGAGCGAAAGCAGCACCGAGTTGTCGTCGCCCGAGAAGACTTTCACGCGCCCGGCGCGGATCGAGCCTCCGACCCACGAGCACGGCGCACTGATCGCGATGTCCGGCGTGCCGTCGCCGTCGAAGTCTCCGCCCGAGGCGACCGCCCAGCCGAAGGCATCGCCGCCTTCGGAGCCGCACTGCACTTCGATCGCCTGCGCGGGAAGCGCGGCCAGGATGGCAAGCGCGGCAACGAGCCCGGCGGCCGGCGGCGCGCAGATCCTGGCGACGATGTGGAGACGGGCGCGGGCGCGCCGGATGGACCTTCGCATGGTTTCTTCGATCCGTCGTTCCGAGCGGGTGGAACCGAGCTAGCTTGGCAGATCGGAGTCGCTCTGCAAGTCGATATTTTCGTCGGATTTCGCGGCTTTGTCGCGTTTTTCCGCCTTGCCGCCGGAGTCGGCGCGCTTCGCGCCGGCGCGCGCGCCGACCTCGGAGGCGAGTCGCCGCCAGCGCTCGATGTCGGACGCGTTGAGCACGAGCGGCTCGTACCACGGCAGGCGCGACTCGCGCAGGAAGAAGCCGTACAGCACCAGCGCCGCCACCGAGTACGAGCACGCGGTTCCGATCGCCGCGCCGCGAATCCCGAGCTCGGGGATCAGCAGCGCACCGAGTGCGAGGTTCCCGCCGAGCGCGATGTAGGCAGCGATCACGTTGATCACCTGGCGATCGCGCGCGGTGAAGTCGCGCGACAGCAGCACGTACATCGACATCATGACGATGCCCCACGAAATCCAGCGCAGCGGTACGGCCGCCGGCTCGTAGTCCGCGCCGTAGAGCGTCACGATCACGAAACGCCCCGCGACGCTGAGTGCGACCGCCGCCACCACCGCGATCGCGAGCGTCTGGCGGCACGCGGCCGCCGTCATCGCGTGCACGCGCTCCTCGCTCATTCCGGCGAGGCGCGGGAACATGGCGAGCCCGAGCGACTGGGGAATCGACATCATCTGCTCGGCGAACTTGGCACCGATCGCGTAGAACGCGACGTCGGCCGGAGTCAGGTAGAACGAACAAAGGTAGACGCCGGCCTTGAAGTTGAAGTGCGAGGCGATGATCTGCAGGTGGCTCTTGCCGCCGTAACGCAGCATGCGGCGCAGCAGGGCGCGGTCGAACGCGAAGCCGAGCGGCGTCTCGCGGTGCACCGTCCAGAACACCCACAGCAGCATCACCGTGTTGAGGACGACCGAGACGCCGAGGGCGCCCGGAAGGCCCCAGCCGAGCCCGACGAGCACCGTCGCCATGAGAAGCAGCGCGAGGACGGACTCGCCGAGCAGGCGCGCGTTATAGACGCGAAAGCGATCCGTCGCCTGCAGGACGCCGTAGAGGTAGCTCTCCATCAGCAGGATCGGAATCATCGGGCAGATGGCAACGAGGGCCCACAGCGGCACCCCGCGAAGGACCGTCGCGAGGATCTGCTCGCGCAGCAGCAGCACCGCCGCGATGAGGAGACCGCCCGTCACGAGCCCGAACCACACGGCCGTCGACGCGACCCTCGAGACGTCCTCTTTCTCGCGACGAATGAAATAGATCGTTGCCTGGGCCTGGCCGAACTTGAAGAGCGTCGTGAGCGACGCGGGAAACGTCGACACCAGCGCGAAAATGCCGCGAGCGTCCGGCCCGAGCGTGCGCGCCGTAATGATGCCGATGAGGACACCGAAGCCCATCTTCGCGAAAATGGTCACGAGCGTCCCGCCGAAGTCCTCGGCGAGCTTCCACAGGGAAGAGCGCGGAGCGCGCTTGACGGGCGCTGCGTGCATTTCGTCGGGGTGCCTGCCGTCCCCGGACCGGCCTCCCGCTTCGTTCGCGGGTTCGCGCCCGCTCACGGTGCGAGGGCGCCGAGATGGGAATAGAGGCCGGCGAGCACCTTGTCGCGCGCGAAGACGACCATGTCGGACACCGGCGGTACCTGCAGCGCGAACGACGGTACCGACTGCGCGAGCCTGTCGGGAGCCGACGCTTCGTCGTAGCGTCTTGCGCCGGACACCACGTCGAGCACCTCGTTCATGATCGCGATGCGGCGGACTTCCTTGGCCATCGTGTTCGCGGCCCGCAGCCGCGCGGCGCTCTCGTAGGGGTCGAGCGGTTTCAGCACGAACTCGCTCGCACGCTCGACGTGCAGCAGGGCGGCGATCGGCTGGGGAGAAAGCTCGATGTCGGCGATGCCGTAGGCGTCGCGCGCATACACGCGCGTTTCGCCGGTCGGAATGAGGCGTTCGGCACCGGCACCGGCGAGGCGGCGGCTGGTCTCGTCGAGCAGCAGCAGCTCGGGGCACGCGATCGCGTTCATGCCGTCGTGCAGCACCAGGTTGTCCGAAAGCATGCGATGGCGCGGATCGGCAAGCAGCGCGACCGTCAGTGTCGATTTGCCGCAGCCCGGCATGCCCGCGAGCACGACGGCGCCTTTCGGCGTCGCGATCGCCCCACCGTGAAGCACCTGCCAGCCCGCTCCGCGGCTGAGCCACCACAGCAATGGATGGTAGAAGTGGTAGTAGAGCAGCGTCGAGAAGCGCTTCGCGCGTAGCTCGTCGAGGTGGCCGCGGTGCCGCAGGCGCTGCAGCGACTCGGCGCCCGAACCGGCCGCGAGGTGAAAGAAGTAGCGACCCCCGATCTCGAGGGCTTCGCCCTTCATCGCGAGCTGCATCTGCAGGTCGGGGAAGTCGTCGATGCGCAGCCACTGCGCACCGTCGATTCCCACGAGGAGGTCACGGTCCGGGCGCCGCGTCCAGACGATCTTGTCGAAGCCGCCCTCGCCCTTCGCTGACTTCGACGGCGGCCGGCCGTCGCGCCACTCGACGCGCGAGCGGATGTCGAAGCGGCCCTCGTCGGCGACGGTCCACGGCTCGAGCGCGGCGCGTGCATAGTCGGCGAACGCGGGCAGCTCCGACTCGATGCGCACGCGGACGCCGTGCAGCTGGATCGCGACCGGATCGCCCGGCTTCCCCGCGCTCACGCCGCCTTTCCTTCTCTGGAGGTTGCTTCGGCTGCTGCCGGGCTGGCTGCCCCGCCGCCCGGCGCGACGGCCCTGGCGAATACGTCGGTCATCGCTTCGGCATGCCTGGCAAGCTCGAAACGCTGCGCCGACGCACGGGCCCCGCGCTCGAGGCGCGCGCGTTCCGAAGGATCGCCGAGAATCCGTTCGAGGCAGGTCGCGAGCGCGCCCGCATCGCCGGGTGGAACCAGCACGCTGTCCTCGCCGTCACGCGTAAACTCCGGAACTCCGCCGGCCCTCGTCGCCACGACTGCCTTGCCCACTGCCATGCCCTCGATGATGACACGTCCGAAGGGTTCTCCTCGCACGGAGGTGTGCACGACGACGTCCATCGCGTTCATGAGGTCGGCTACGTCCGGGCGCGGTCCTGTCCAGTGCACGCGGCTCGCCAGCCCGCGCGCGGACGCCGTTTCCTTCAGGCGCTCGGCGTAGGCTGCGCCGCTGCGATGCACGCCGCCCACGAAAAGCACGTGAAGCTTCGGGCGCGCCTGCTGCAGGAGGTCGAGGGCTTCGACGAGGACGTGCTGCCCCTTCCACTCCTGCACGTTGCCGACCACCCCGGCCACTTCGTCGTCCGGCGCGAGGCCGAGCTCGGCCCGTACTTCCGCCGCCCCCCGCTTCGGCTGGAACGACTCGAGGTCGAGCCCGTCGTAGATCACCTCGAAGAACCCCGGCCTCATGCCGCCCGTGCGGCAATGGTCTTCGATCGCCCGGGTCATCGACACGCAGCCCGCGACCATGAGCGAGAGACGGCGCTCCACCCACGAGAACTTGTCGAATCCCTTCGCGTGAACGACGCACGGCACGCCGAGCAGCCACGACGCAAGGATCGCATCCGCGTTGCCGCGAAAGCCGTTGCACGCGTAGACGAGGTCGGGGCGATAGCCGCGCAGCAACGTCATCAGGCGCATGGCGGCCGGATACGTTTCGAACAGCAGCGTGGAAGTGGTGCGCACGTTCGCGAGCAGCCCCGCAATCGCGCCGACGCGCTTGGCACGGGCGTAGCCCGGGCTCTCCTGGAACGCGTGCTCCTTCGGCAGGCGCGACTTGCGGAATACCGAGACGGGTATGCCGTCGGCTTCGAGGGCGGGAATGCAGGACTTCTGCTCGTAGAGCACGACCGCCGGCGAGATCCGGCGCCGGTCGATTCCGCGCAGCAGCTCCAGCATGCCGGTCAGCGATCCGCCGACCACGCTTCCCGACGAAGCCTCGAGGAAGACGACGTTCACGCGCCTGCCTGGATCGACTCCTGCAGGCTCGTGCGCAGATCCTTGGCGGGCGTCCAGCCGAGCGCGAGGCGCGCAGCGTCGGTCGGGTAGCGGGCGCTCCGCTCGGAGCGCAGCAGCTGGTAGGCGACCGACCACGGCCGCCTCTTCACGAGGCGGTGCACGAAATCGACAGCCTTCACGATCGGCGAGATCAGCGACACCGAAAGGTACACCACGCGGAGCGGACGCGGGCGTACTTCGCTCAGCGTGCGGAAATAGCGCTGCTGCGTCAGGTCGGGATCGTCGATCACGTTGAAGATGCCGCGCTCGATGCCCTCGACGGTTCCCGCCGAAACCACGGCGTCGGCGGCGTTCTCCACGTACGTGAGCGGAACGCGGTATCCGGGGCTGCTCACGACCGCGAGCAGGTCCGGGCGCAGGAACTTCTTCACGCGGCCGAGGAAGATGTTGTTGGGCGTGCCGGGCTTGGGTCCGTAAAGAACGCCCGGCCGCACGACGACGACCGGCTTGCCGGTTCGCACGGCGGTGCACGCGAGCCGGTCGGCGTCGAGCTTCGAGCGGGTGTAATGGCCGCGCAGGAACGGCCGGCGGTCGTAATCGCCTTCGTCGCCGATCTCGACGTTGTCCGTCTGGATGTCGAAGATGCCGAGCGAGCTCACGTGCACGAAGCGTTTGCCGTTCCCGGTCGCCGCGTCGATGAGCCGCTGAGTGGCCTCCACGTTCACGCGGAAGAATTCTTCCCACGGACCGCTCGTCTGCACGCGGGCGCCCACGTGGTAGACGACGTCGCAGGACGCGGCCTCCGCCAGCACGGGCTCGACGTCGTTCAGGTCGCCTTTCACCACCGTTGCGCCGAGGCGCGCGAGCTCCTCCGCGCCGGGGCCTTCGCGGGCGAGCGCAACCACTTCGTCGCCGCGCTCGAGCAGCTTCTTCACCACGCGGCTTCCGAGAAATCCGGTCCCGCCGGTCACGAACGCGCGCATCTCAGCTTTCTCCCGAGGCGATGCGTGTGGTGTCATCGCCGCCGGAACCAGGCGCATCGGGCGACTCCGTGGCGGCGACGCCGGAAGCTTCGGTGACGGCGACGACCGCGCGAGAGGTTCTGGTACGGGGACGCCGTGCAGGGGCCCTGGCCGGTGAGACGTCCGGCGAAGTCGCACCGACGGCGGCCCAGATGCGGTTCGTGACGGCCACCACCGAGGCAGCCTCGTCCTCGCTGACCGGCGGCGGCGTACCGTTGCGGATCGAGTCGTAGAATCGGCGGATCAGCTCGCCCATGCCCGGGTAGAAGCGGATCTTGCCGCGCACGAAATCCACGGTGTTGCGAGTCGTCTGCGTGAGGAGCTGCCACGACTCGTCGAGGTTCGGCAACGGCTTCGCGATGATCTTCGGCACCTTGTAGTCGCGGCGCCTCACGATCGTCATGTTGTTGAGGTTCACTTCGACCGTCATCTTCGAGCCGCAGAGCTTCAGCGTGTTCATCATCGGCGAGGCGTTCATCGAGATCGTGAGGAAGCCCGTGCGGCCTTCTCCCTGCATGAGCACGCGCAGTTCCTCGATACGGCCTTCGGTCGCATCGGTCGAAGGGCTGCGCCCCGGCGAGAACGCGACGGCTTCGAGGCGTTCGACGGCGCCGAGGAAATGGAGCTGGAGGTAGAGCGGATGCGGGACGAGGTCGCCGATGCCTCCGCCCGCGAGCTCGCCGAGCCACTGCCGCTCGCTCGCGACGCCGGCCTGGTAGCTCTCGACCGCGACCAGCTCGCCGAGCTCGCCACTCTCCCACAACTGCTTCGCGACGAGCATCGGCGGATCGAACAGGCGGTTGTGACCGGCCGTGAAGAACGTGCCTCCGCGACGAGCCGCCTGTGACATCGCGTCGACATCGGCCCCGGTGAGCGCAAGCGGCTTTTCGATGAGGGCCGGGATGCCCCGCTCGAGCGCGGCGACGGCGACCGGCGCATGCACGTGAGGCGGCGTAAGAACGTGGATCGCGTCGAGTTTCTCGCAGTCGAGCATGTCGCCGACGTGGCGATAGACACGCTGGATGCCATGGCGATCCGCGAGCTCGCCCGATGCGGCGACGTTGAGGTCACAAAGCGCCACCGGCTCGCCGCCGGCCGAGCGCACGTACGGAAGATGCGCGTTCGCGATCACGCCGCAGCCGACGATGCCGATTCTGAGGCGTACGTCCGTGCTCATGGTGCCGCTTCCTTCCTCTTCTTCATCTCTCGGACTTCTTCCGGAGCACGCTCAGATCGCGATCGGCGTCGCGAGGCGGCAGATGAGTCCCGGCTCGGCGGTCACGACGAAGTTGCAGGCATTGACAGCACTCGCAAGGGTGGCGAGGTCACCCATGAGGCCGTTCGGGAAACGCACGACGATCGGCGGACGCCCGTCGATCTCGATCTGGTCGAAGGGTTCCTCCGCGTCCAGCCGCATGGTCAGCGAAAACGAAATTTCCTTGCCGTCCTTGGACGCGGCCCGCGCCGTGTGCGCGAGACCAAGCACCTGGCCCGGCAATACGACCTCGCCGCCGCGCTCGACCTTCTTGTCCGCGACCACCGGTTCGAGTGTCTGTTCCACGTCGCCGATGCTCCAGCCGAGCGCCGCCGCGAGGTAGCGCACCGACTCCGGGAAGCCCGCGTGGCCCATCGAGAATGTGCGCGTGCGCTCGCGCACGGCGGCGGCATCCTCGCCGACACCCATCTTGCGACGAAGCGCATTGCGGCGCTTCGACAGGTCCACGAGGCGCGTACCGCGCACGGCCACCGGTCCGAGACACTGCGACGACAGATACGCCGGCAGACGGTCGAGAAGGAATCCCGGGTTTACTCCGGCGGCGAACAGCGTGACTCCCTTCCGCCGCGCTGCCGCGTCGAGTCGCGCCGCCGCATCGTCGCGGCTGCCGTAAGGCCAGATGACTTCCTCCGCCGTGGTCACGATGTTGCAGCCCGCCTCGATGAGGTCGAGGAGCTGCCCCTCGATACTGTCGATGTGCGACCCTGCGCAGTGGAATGCGACGTCGACGTCGCCCGCGTCGGCAAGGGCCTGCGCGAGCGAGGCGCGCACGACCACGTCCCCGCTCTCGCCCCACAGCGACGCGAGTGGCTTGCCGACTTTGGCAGCATCGACGTCCACGGCTCCCACGCTCACGAGACGGCCGGTCGCCGCGCTCTCGCGCGCGATACCGGTGCCGATCTCACCAAGACCATAATGAAGAACCCGGAGCGTTCCGTGCTCGCGCATCTCGTTCTCTGTTCCTTCTGCCTGACCGGGTCAGGCTACTTGTTCGATGGGATCGCTCGGGTCGGCAGGCTCGTCCACGCACTCGCGGCCCTGCCCGGTGAAGCCGTTGGCCTTGAGCCACGCCAGGTTCGAATAGCGCACGTCCGTCCAGTCGAGGCGCCCCTTCTCGAGCAGCGCCTTCACCTCGTCCACCCCTTGCTCGATCGTGAACTGCGGCTCGAAACCGAGCACGTGCCGGACCTTGTCGAAGCTCACGCGGTAGCTGCGAAGGTCGTCCACGCGGCCGCCGGTTTCGATGCG
>CAYYVZ010000180.1:0-9904 GCA_964475235.1 uncultured Myxococcales bacterium
ATGAAACTGGTGAACTTCGCCAGTCTCGATCCCGCGATCACCGGCACCGGGCGAGCTGGGCTGAGAAATACTTCGAGCGTCGATCGCGAGGTGTGGGAGGAGTTTCACGCGGACTGGGAGACGCTGGCGTCCAAATGCGAGGAGATGCTGACCACTCTGTCGGCCGAGCAGTACGGAACGGATTCCTTCGAAGCAGACTCGGAGGACGCGCAGGAAAACTTCACCGGCGAGAATAGAGTCGCGCTGGTCAAGGTTCGCGTGAAACAGGATTTCTTTCGACGATCGGTATTGGCGGCCTACGACGAGCGATGCTGTATCTCCGGAATCTCGGATCGTCGCCTGTTGGTGGCAAGCCACATCGTCCCGTGGAGTGCGGATTCGTCCAACCGCCTCAATCCGAGGAATGGACTTTGCCTCTCGGCTATTCACGACCGTGCGTTCGATCAGCACCTGGTCAGCCTGACGGATGACCTGCGATTGATCGTGGGCCCGGGTCTCAAAAAGCGCGCACATGAACAGCTCGTTCAACACGCCTTCCTGGCTTTCGAAGGGCACGCGATCGAGGCTCCAAAGCGGTTTCGCCCAGCACAGGAATTCCTCGCCCTGCATCGAGAAGCATTCGTCGCACTCGATCGCGGTTCTTGATCGGCGCGAAACATCGGCGCGCAGGATCCTGCGCGGTCCACGGTAGACTGCCCGACCGCTGTTCCGGCGTCAGCCCTTCCCCAGGCTCAAAGCTGTTGGCACGCGGTCATATTGCACGGTAAAATGCCCGCATGATAGCCAGACGCCTCCAGCCCGCTCTTGCGAGCTCGACCAGGAGCGTCCTGCTTCTCGGCCCCCGTCAGACCGGGAAGTCGACGCTGATGGCGACCCTCGAGCCCGATCTCTCGTTGAACCTCGCCCACGAGCCCACCTACCTGGAGTTCGCGCGCAATCCCGCAGAGCTCGAAGAAAGGCTCGCCGCGCTGCCTGCCCGCAAAGCCCGCTCCATGGTGCTTCTCGACGAGGTGCAACGGCTGCCGAGCCTGCTCAACACAGTGCAGGTGCTCCTCGACCGCCCCGAGAACCGTCTGCGTTTCCTTCTGACGGGTTCGAGCGCGCGTAAACTCCGTCGCGGAAATGCCAACCTGCTTCCCGGACGCATTCACACGTACCACCTCGGTCCGGTCACCTCGGCGGAGTGTGACTACGCGCTCGATACGAAGCAGGTACTTTCCACGGGCACCTTGCCCGGCATCCTCAGTGACCCCGACAGCGCCGGTCGCCGCAAGACACTGCGATCGTACGCTGCCACCTATCTCAAGGAGGAAGTGCAGGCCGAGAGCCTTACTCGGAACCTCGAAGGATTCGCGCGCTTCCTTCACGTCACTGGCGAATGGTCCGGGCACCACTTCGATCTGTCCAAGCTCGCCGCAGCGGCGCAGGTGACGCGACAGTCGGTGGCGCGCTACATGGAGATCCTCGAAGACACGCTCATCGTGCATCGGGTCGAGCCTTTCACGAAAAGCGACGCCCGCCGTCTGGTACAGCACCCGAAGTACTACTTCTTCGACGGCGGGGTTCGCAACGGGCTGCTCGGCAGCTTCGATGCGCCGGCGGATCGCATCGGAGCGATGTTCGAGCACCTCGTATTCGCGCAGCTCGTTGCCGGATGCGCAGCCATGGATGAGGAGAGGCGAATCTCGAGCTACCGCACCGGTCACGGTTCGGAAGTCGACTTCATCGTCGAACGCGGCCGCGACCTATGGGCTCTCGAAGTGAAGGCCTCGCGAAACGTCGGCCCCGGCGACCTTCGCGGATTGCGCGCGTTCGCCGACTGGTACGGCAAGCCGCACGCGGCGATGGTTCTGTATCTCGGCCAGGCGCGTCGGCGAATCGACAACATCGATGTGCTGCCATGGCAGGAAGGACTTCGCGAGATGGGACTCTAGGCAGATGGCCCTCACGAGCGACGGCCGTCGGCAGGATGCGTCCACAACCCTTCCATCCGGTACTGCCCCGAGTGACACGGGTACCCTTGACGCGAACCCACCCTAAACCTATCGTTCATCTACGATGAACGAACAAGTCTCCGCCGACTGCTGCCCCCCACCAAGCGACGAACCGGATCTGCGCCCGATCGAGGGCAAGGAGGCCGACGAGGAGCTCGCCGCGCTAGCCAAAGCCCTCGGCCACCCTGCCCGCGTGCGGATACTCCGCATCCTGGTCCGCCGCACGGCCTGCATGTGCGGCGACATCGTCGACGAGCTCCCGCTCGCCCAGTCCACCGTTTCCCAGCACCTGAAGATACTCAAGGAAGCCGGCCTTATCCGTGGCGAGGTCGATGGGCCTCGCGTCTGCTACTGCATCGAACCTCGCGCGCTGCGCCGCCTGAAGGCGCTCGTCGCGGGAATGTGAGGAAGCAGCCATGACCAGTGTTCACCTATTCGACCCGCCATGTGTGAGCCCGCGGCCAGGATCGCGGCAGCGAGTCAGGTCATGTCGATGACCAACGTAAAGCCCGGACTCCTCGGGAAACTTTCGTTTCTCGACCGGTACCTGACGCTGTGGATCTTCCTCGCGATGCTACTCGGCGTAGCTCTCGGATTTGCGGCCCCGGGCTTTACGGCAGCGCTCAATCACCTGAGCGTCGGAACGACATCGATTCCCATCGCCGTCGGCCTGATCCTGATGATGTACCCGCCGCTGGCCAAGGTCCGTTACGAGGAGCTGGGCAAGGTATTCCGCAACAAGAAGGTTCTTGCTCTCTCGCTCGTTCAGAACTGGTTGATCGGCCCGTTGCTGATGTTCGGACTTGCCGTCGTCTTCCTTCACGACAAACCCGAGTACATGCTCGGCCTCATCCTCATCGGGCTCGCTCGCTGTATCGCGATGGTCATCGTCTGGAATGACCTGGCCAAGGGCGACACGGAGTATTGCGCGGGCCTCGTCGCGCTGAACTCGATCTTCCAGGTTCTTTTCTTCTCGGTCTACGCGTACTTCTTCGCAACTCTCCTGCCGACGTGGCTCGGGCTCGAAGGTTCTCTCGTCCACATCACAATCAGCGAGATCGCCACGAGTGTTGCCATCTACCTTGGTGTTCCGTTCGCGGCGGGGTTTGTCACGCGACGCGTGCTCGTGAGCGCGAAGGGGCGCGACTGGTACGAGAAAAGCTTCATCCCGCGCATCAGCCCGATCACGCTGGTCTCGCTCCTCTTCACCATCGTCGTGATGTTCTCGCTCAAGGGTGAGGCCATCGTGGATCTTCCGCTCGACGTGCTCCGCATTGCGGTTCCGCTGCTCATCTACTTCGTGGTCATGTTCGCGGTGTCGTTCTTCATGAGCATGCGCGTCGGCGCCACCTACGAGCAGACCGCCACCCTCTCGTTCACGGCGGCGTCCAACAATTTCGAGCTGGCCATTGCCGTGGCCATCGCGAGCTTCGGTATCCACAGCGGCGCAGCGTTCGCCGCCGTGATTGGCCCGCTCGTTGAGGTTCCCGTGCTCATCGGACTGGTCAATGTCGCCCTCTGGGCCCGGAAGTTCTTCCCCGACACCGCGCTCGCCACCGGGCATCCGCCGCGCGCCACGGCGTCCGCCTGAGAGGCGGAGCTCCATGAACACCGACAAGGCGATCCTCTTCCTCTGTGTCGCGAACTCGGCCCGTAGCCAGATGGCCGAGGGCCTCGCACGAAAGCTCCTCGGAGCGCGGGTCGCCGTCCAGAGCGCGGGAAGCGAGCCGTCGAAGGTCAACCCGCACGCGATCGAAGTGATGCGTGAGGTCGGCGTGGATCTCTCGACTCACCACTCGAAATCGGTGCAGACGATCGATCCTGCCACCGTCGGCACGGTCATCACGCTCTGCGCGGAAGAAGTCTGTCCGATCTTCCTCGGATCGGTTCGGCGGCTTCATTGGCCGATCCAGGATCCTGCAACCAAAGACGCCTCGTTGTCGCGGGAGGAGATGCTCAGCCGGTTCCGAATCGCGCGTGACCAGATCCAGGGACGGCTCGAAGTACTCGAGGCTCTGCTCGATCTGCCTGAAAGCCCGGCGCCCCTCGAATTCCACGCCAGTGTCCGCGTGCAGAACCTCGCCAGCAGCACACGCTTCTATGCATGGCTTCTTGGCACGGAGCCGAAGGAGTGGACGCACCGGTATTCGACTTTCGCGCACCCGAAACTGCGCACGAACTTCGTGCTGGTAGTTTCAGACGGGAAGGACCTGCACCACGACACCCTCTACCACCTCGGCATCGCCGTCGCCGACAAGGCCGCGGTCATCCGGGCATACGAGTTGGCGCAGGCGGCAGGCGTTCGAGTGAACAAACCGCCTCGGACGACCTGGCGGGGTACGCCGCTCCATGAGCTGTGGCTCGAAGACCCCGACGGCAACCTCGTCGAGATCTACGCACGACTCACCAACGAGGAGATGGCCGGGAAACCCGCCGACCTCGAGCCCTGGAATCTTTCGTGAACGTGAGACTTCAATGGCGGGCAAAAGTTCCACCATTCCCGGAGAGGAGTACCCGCGAGCATCCAATCGACGTCAACCATTCCTTTCGCCTGGAAAGAAGGAGTTGTCGCCGAGCACTGCCTGGGCAAGCGCAAGATCAGCCTCAGCCAATCCTTTGCAGATCAGCTGGTTGGGATTCAGGAGGTCAGTGAGAAGATCTGGCTCGTGAGCTTTATGGAATTCGATCTGGGCTACTTCGACGAGGAAGCAGCTCGGGTCGAACCGGCGGAGAATCCATTCTCGGCGAGAGTGTTACCGATCTCCCCGGTATGAAATGTCACCTATGTGACCGGGTTAGACCCCCGATTTCATGGAGCTGACGGCCGGACTCGAACCGGCGACCTGCTGATTACGAATCAGCTGCTCTACCAACTGAGCTACGTCAGCGTACCTGGCGGGAAGAGGCTCGTTTCTGGCGGGACGGCGGGTTGTCCAGATGGACCAACTACGCGGGCCACCAGCGAAATCGGCCCCCGTGGGGAGGTCAGTTCCTCCGCACGACCCGGGCTTATATCCGAGAAGTCGGACCGAGCAACAAACCCGGGATTGCCTGATCGTCCGGACACGGGCCAACCTGAAGACCGCCCGGATCCAGTGAAAGAGCCGCGTCGCTAGAAGTCGTTCCGATCCACCACATCCACCACCAGCCGCGTGGTGTTGTTCGACGGATCCGAATCCCCCGCCCCCGTCACCGTGATCAGAGCCGTGCACCTTCGCGGCGACTCATCCGACGGCGAATCGAACGACGCCGAGTCGACGATCAGCCCCAGGCTCCCCTTCGCCTTCTTCCCGCGCCGCAGCATCAGAGTCCGCTGGATCCCGGCAATCCGCCGGTCGAAGTCCACGAACCCGACCGTCCCCGGCGGGCAGTCGCCGTCGGACGCGCTGATCGTGACCTCCATGTCGGTTTCCGGAGCATTGCGCGAGCGCCGCACGACCGGCTTGATCTGCTTGGTCACCACGGACTGTCCGTTCGGGATCTTCACCAGCACCGGGTCCATGCTGACGACGAAGAACTCGTCCTGCTCGGTGCCGCCGTTCGGGTCGTCGGTGTCCGTCACGTCGAGCGCGACGGGGAAGGCGTTGTTGTCGGGCGTCGGATCGTCCGAGCCGCCCGTCACCTCGCTCGCCGTGAACCACAGCGTGCAGCGCGTCGGGATCTTCTGGTCGAACGGCGTGAAGGCCTCGCGCGAGACCGTGACCTCCGCGATCGCCGTCGCGGGATTCCCGCCGTCGACCGTCGCGGAGTCCTGCACCCCATCGATCCCACGCTCGAAATCCGGCTGCCGCGTGACCGTCCCCGGCGGGCAGTCGCCGTCGGAGGCCTCGAGCCGGATCTCATGCCCGGGGCTCTCGCGGGAAGGCGACACATCGGCGTTCTGCACCTGCACGATCACGTTCGACGGGAACGGCGAGTTGCCGACCGGGATCGAAACCTCGATGGGCTTGAACGCGAGCACCACCGAGTCGTGCACGGAGCGCAGCGTGCAGTCTTCGTTGCACGCCCCCGCGCCCTCGGCGGGAGAGATCGCGCTGTCGCACTCCTCGTTGTCCTCGACGCGGCCGTTGCCGCACTCTTCCACGAGGCAGCTCGCGTCGCAGCCGTCGCCGCTCACGCGCGCGCCGTCGTCGCACTCTTCCTCACCGGTGGCGATGCCGTTGCCGCAGCCCGAAGCCGTGCAGTTCGTGTCGCAGCCGTCGCCGTTCTGCGAGTTGCCGTCGTCGCAAGCCTCGCTGCCGCCCTTGATGCCGTTGCCGCAGCGCGATTCCGTGCAGTTCACGTCGCAGCCGTCACCGTTCGCGGCGTTGCCGTCGTCGCATTCTTCCTCGCCGCTCGGCGTGCCGTTGCCGCAACCGCTCGGCCGGCAATTCGAGTCGCAGCCGTCGTCGTCGATCGCGTTGCCGTCGTCGCACTGCTCGTTGCCCGTCACGAGGCCGTTGCCGCAGCCCGACGCCGTGCAGTTGCTGTCGCAGCCGTCGCCGTCCGAGAGATTGCCGTCGTCGCAGGCTTCCTCAGAAGCAACGACGCCGTTCCCACAGGAAGACGGCCGGCAGTTCGAGTCGCAGCCGTCGCCATCGACGTCGTTGCCGTCGTCGCAGACTTCGCACGTCCCATCCACGATGCCGTCACCGCACGTATCGGCCCCGGCGTCGCACAGGCAGACGACGTTCGCGTAGGCCTTGCTGTAGTCGTACCAGGCGTTGGCGAAGCAGTCGTCGGCAAGAGCGTCGGTGCGAATCTCGGAAGCGGTAACCTGCGCGAGCTCGAAATCCGGCCCGAGAGCCGCGCCGCTCGATCCGTAGCCGCGGGCGCGCGGGTTCAGGTGCGTGTTGGTCGGTTCGTCGTACTCGCGCCACACCACGAGCAGGTTGCCGCGCGAGTCGTAGTCCACGTCGGCCTTCAGGCGAAGGCCCGGATCGCCGCTGCGCACCACTTCGCGGCCGCCGATCGGCGTGCCGTCGGGCGCGAGGCGCCGCATCCACACTTCGCTGCGCGCGCCGCCGGCGCCGCCGGTCGTCTCGTCGAACCACGCGAAGCCGACCACGGCGATCTCGCCGTCGCCGCTCGTCGAGATCGCGTCCATCACGCCGCCGGTTTCCACCGTGAACGCCGGCCCGACCGGGCTCATGTCGGCGTTGAAGATGCGCGCGAGCGTGAGGTCGCCCGCGAAGTGGTCGTTCCAGAAGACGACGAAGCGGTCACCGGGCAGCACGCCGGCATCCACATGAAAGCCGTTCGCGTAGTTCGCGATCTTGATCGACGCCCCGAGCGCGTTGCCGAACTTGTCGTACGCGCGAATCCACAGGCCGTTCTGGATGTAGGCGTACACGGGCCCGGTGGAGCGGTACGCAACGCCGTGCCCGACCATCGGCCCCGAGTCGGGCGTGTCGACGCGCGCTTCGCCGCCGACTCCGGCGCCCGCGGCATTCAGCCGCCGCACGTAGAGCGCGCGCGGCGAGTTGTAGTGCGACCACATCCACGCGCCGATGAAGCCGCCGTCTACGTCGGCGGTGATCGTCGGGTAGAGTCCGAACGCGCTGGTGTCCACGCGCACGGCCGGCGCGGTCTCGACGCCTTCGCGCGAGAAGCGGTGCGTGACGATGCGGTTGCCAGGTCCGAGCGTCGAGCCGAACTCGCCCCAGGTGACGACGAAGCCTCCGTCGTCGTGCTTGGCGACGTCGATCTCCTGCAGCGACGTCGCGAACGTCGGCGCGCCGGCCTGGAAGGTCGGCACGGCGATGGACTGCGCGGCGGCGGGAATGGACGCAAGAACGAATGCGAGAGCGCTCGCGACGGCCGCCATGCGTTGCGGAAGGCACGCGGGAGAAACGAGCGCGCGGGACCCGGTCACGATCGATTGCTCCATGGAAAGATCCCCGATCGTCGCGGCTATCACGGCGCGGCGGAGGGGGTCAAGGACTACGCCGCGGCCTCAGGCGTCGTCGTCGGCGGACATCGCGGCGAGCTTCTCGTCGGGGACGAGATCCTCGTAGTCGAGGTACGCGCGGACGAGCCTGCCCAGGACCCGTTTCCCACGGCATTCCGCCACCTTCGCCAGAAGCTCCTCGACGCGCCGCCGGTCGCCGCGGAGTTGCTCCGCGCGGTCGGCGATCCCGCGGGCGGCCCTGGCCACCGAGAGCCCGGCGACCGGGGCAATCCGCGAAAAGCGGGGATTGAAAACCTGCTGCTCGAGCTCCTGCTCGAGCGTCTTCACGCGCAGACGCAACGTCGTCGTGTAGACCGCCAGTACGTCGTCGCCGAGATCGCGCAGCTCTTCGCCGTCGCGTGTGCCCCAGCGCTGTTCCAGCTCGAGCAGCGTGACGAGGTCTTCCTGGCGATAGGCTTCCGTTGCGCGTTTCATGTCGCGCTCGCGTTCCTGCGAATCGTCGCGACTCGCGTCCGGATGGAGCACCTTGGCGAGCGCGAGATAGATTGCCCGGACGCTCTTCAACCGAACGCTCTCCTGCTCCGTTCGGTGGCGCCTCTTGCGGAGATCGCGCGCGCGGACACGGCTGCCGGTTTTTCGCTGCGGCTCTTCGTCGTCGGCGTTTCGGACCCGTTCGCCCATCGGCCGGAACCACTCGTTGCGCAGTGCCTCGGCCGCCTCGTCTCGCCCGGACACCCGGAGGACATCGCTCGTGAGCACGAGAATGAGGCGCCGGAGGTCTTCGGTTTCGTCGTGGCGCAGGGGCCATCGCCGGTACGCGGCGGAGAGAGCGTGGGCGAGCTCGAGCTGTTGGCTGGCGAGCTCTGACTCGACGGGACCAACCTCGAGGAGGAAGCGGCCGAGCAGACCCTCGAGACGCTCGCGCTCTTTCGGGATTCGCTTGCGCAGGACGTCGATGCGCCGCGTGAGGCGATTGAAGAGGAGCTGGGACGCCCGAAGACTTCCGTTCGGCTTCGCGCGGACGACCAGAGCGGCAGAAGCAGGGGCCGAACGGCCTTGCGCCGGGCCACGAGGAGAATGCCGTGCTGTCGCCATGACTGCTCGACGGCCCCGCTACGGGAGCAGCGGACAAAGCTCAAGCCTCCCGCACCGGGATTCCACGATCGGTCGCGACGAATGACCGCCGACATCGGGACTGGTCGCACCCCGCCCTGGCCGCACGCCGTGCGTTCCGTTCAGCCGCGGTCCCGGCCTATGGTGCCGCATGGCCGACGAATCCCTCATTGCCGTCTTCGTGGACTTCGAGAACCTCGCGATCGGATCGCGTGACATGCACGAGGGCGAGTTCCGCGTCGATCTCGTCCAGAAGCGCCTGCTCGAGAAGGGCCGCATCGTCTTCAAGCGCGCCTACTGCGACTGGACGCGCTACCGAGGGGCGATGCGCGAGTTCCACTCGCTCGGCATCGAGATGATCGACATCCCGGCGAGCAAGATGAGCGGCAAGAACTCGGCCGACATCCGCATGGTCGTCGACGCGCTCGACCTCTGCTACTCGAAGGACCACATCGACACGTTCGCGCTGCTGTCGGGCGACAGCGACTTCTCGCCGCTGGTCGGCAAGCTCAAGGAGAACAACAAGCGCGTCATCGGCTGCGGCGTTAAGAAGTCGACGTCCGAGTTGCTCGTCTCGAGCTGTGACGAGTTCATGTACTACGACGACCTCGTCGAGACGGCCGAGAAGGTGACGAAGAAGAAGTCCGCCTCGCGGCGCTCGCGCTCGTCGTCCTCGTCGTCGCGCAAGACCAAGGAGACGGAAGAGAAGGTCGACGCGGCCACCGAGGGCGTCGACATGCTCGTCGCGATCGTGACGTCGCTGGCCCAGGACTACGACCCCGTCTGGGGCTCGCAGGTCAAGCAGACGCTGAAGCGCGTCCACCCCGACTTCCGCGAAGAGCGCTACGGCTACGCGAGCTTCGTCGAATTGCTGAAAGACGCCGAGGCCCGCGGCCTCCTCGCCCTC
>CAYYVZ010000181.1:0-9897 GCA_964475235.1 uncultured Myxococcales bacterium
CGCCAAGATCATCCAGATGGACCTCGACGCGACGCTGATCGGCCAGAACCGCCGCGCGGACGTCGGCATGGTCGGCGACCTCGGGCTGATGTTCGACGCAATGCTGGAGATCATGAAGGCGGACGGCGTCACGCTCGACTTCGGCCACCTGGTCAAGGAGTGGCGCGCGAAGGAAGAGGCGGAGGAAGCGGCCCAGGCCGACAAGCTCACGTCGTCCGAGGTGCCGATCGACCCGATGCGGCTCTGCAAGGAGATCGCCGGCTTCGTCACCGACGACATGATCCTGGTCGGCGACGGCGGCGACATCGTCGCGAAGGCCGCCAAGGTCGTGCCGGTTCCGAAGAACGGCCTGTGGATGGATCCGGGCCCTCTCGGCACGCTCGGCGTCGGCATGCCGTTCGCGATCGCGGCGCAGCTGGCCAATCCCGACAAGCGCGTGCTCATCATCTACGGCGACGGCAGCTTCGGCCTCAACGGCTTCGAGTACGACACCGCGATCCGCCACAACCTTCCGATCGTCGGCATCATCGGCAACGACGCCGCGTGGGGCCAGATGATGCGTCCCCAGGTCATGATGTACGGTCGAGAGCGCCTCGTCGCGACCGAGCTCGCACCGACCCGTTACGACAAGGTCGTCGAAGCCCTCGGCGGCTACGGCGAGCTCGTCACCGAGCCCGACCAGATCCGCCCCGCGCTCGAACGCGCGTTCGCAAGCGGCAAGGCCGCCTGCATCAACGTGATGATCCGCAAGGACTTCGACTTCATGGGCGGCATCTACATGTGAACCCGGTGAAATCGGGGACGGATCCCGATTGCGTTGCACGCAATCGGGATCCGTCCCCGATTTCCTAGCTGTAGGCGTTCTCGCCGTGCTCGACGATGTCGAGCCCTTCCGCCTCGCCGTCGCGCGTCACGCGCAGCCCGATCGTCGCGCGGATCAGCGACAGCAATACGAACGAAACTCCGCCTGACAGAGCAACCGTGTAGAGCGCCGCGAGCGACTGCGTGACGAGCTGCGCGCCGATCTCGTAGTCGCCAAGCCCGCCCGGAAAAGCCTTCGAGCCGACGACGGCGACGAGAATCGTCCCGATCAGTCCGCCCACGCCGTGCACGCCGAAAACGTCGAGGGAGTCGTCGTAGCGAAAGCGCGACTTGATCTTCGTGCACGCGTACCAGCAGAGCAGGCCCGACACCGCACCGATCACCAGGGCTCCGATCGGTCCGGCCTTTCCGGCGGCCGGCGTAATCGCCGCCAGGCCCGCGATCGAGCCGGTCGCGATCCCGAGCACGCTCGGCTTGCCGTTCTTCACCCACTCGATGCCCATCCACGTGACCGAGGCCATGCAGGCCGACAGGTGCGTCACGAGCACCGTCATCGCGGTGTTGCCGTTGGCCGCAAGCTGGCTCCCGCCGTTGAAGCCGAACCAGCCGACCCAGAGCATGCCGGCGCCGACGACCGTCAATGGAAGGTTGTGCGGCAGGAAAGGCGTCTCCGGGAAACCGTGACGCGGCCCGACCATGATGCACGCGACCAGGGCGGCGATACCGGCCGTGATGTGCACGACGATTCCGCCCGCGAGGTCGATGACGCCCGTGAGCCCGAAGAAGTCGAGCCGGTGCCAGACGCCGTAGCAGCACGGCACGTACACCAGAATGCTCCAGAGAATGCTGAACAGAAGGATCGCCGAGAACTTCATGCGTTCGGCGAAGGCGCCGAGGAAGAGCCCCGGCGTGATGAGGAAAAACATCATCTGGTAGGTGAAGTGCAGCAGGACGGGAATCGTCGGCGCGTCGGGCCTGGGGGCGCTGCCCGGTCCGACGCCGGACAGGAACGCGAGCTCCAGGTTGCCGATGAGACCGTCCGAGCCGCTGAAGCTCAGCGAGTAACCGCCGGCGAGCCACACGAGGCTCATCACGCAGGTCAGCGCGTAGCACTGCATGAGGATCGACAGCACGTTCCGCGACCGCACCAGGCCGGCGTAGAACAGCGACAACCCGGGGATCATCATGAACAGCACCAGAGCCGTCGAGACGAGCAGCCAGGCCGTGTCGCCGGAGTCGATGGGGCTGTCCCCCTCGGCGGCGCCGGCGATGGCAGGAGAAAGGGCAATGGCGGCGAGCGCGAAGGCGGCGTGCCGCGCGAGAGTGCGAACGAACATCGGATTCTCCGCTGGTCCGGGACGGGAATCACGACAGGTCGTACCTGTGTCGTGTTGCCTACCTATGGCGGTCCGGCCGCGATCGAGTCAACGCCGCACCATGTGCGCAGAATCCCGTTCGCTTACCCGGGCGCCAGGGGTGACACGCTCCGCCCCGGCGGAAGCCCGGAAGAGGGGAAGGAAGCGGACGCGGCCCGTGCTACCAATCGGGGAGTGGACCCCCTCACGACCATCGCGGAGACCGTCGCCTCCGAGTTCTCCGACATCCCCGATCTCGCGCAGCTCACGCGCGTGACGATGCGGCTGCTGCTGGCGGCGCTGCTCGGCGGAGTGCTGGGCTTCGAACGGGCCCAGAGCGGAAAGTCGGCGGGGCTGCGCACGCACATGCTGGTCGCCCTCGGAGCGTCGTTGTTCGTGCTGGTTCCGCTGCAGGCGGGCGTTCCGTTCGATTCGGTCACGCGAGTGCTTCAGGGCGTGATTGCGGGGATCGGATTCCTCTGTGCCGGCACCATCCTCAAGAGTGGAAACCCCGAACACGAGCATATCCACGGCCTGACGACCGCCGCCGGCGTATGGCTGACGGCTGCGATCGGCGTGACCGTAGGCATGGGACACGAAGCCACGGCGGTGCTCTCCACTGCCATCGCCTTCTTCATTCTCTCCTGGCTGGGACGACTCGAGCGACGCTTCGAAAACCGGGCCGACTGAGGGGGGGCCTCGCGAGGAAGCCTGGCACCTGTTCGAAGCGGAGAACGGTGGCTCGGTGCCCGAGGACTTCGATCTCGCGGCGTTCATTATTGGCGGGCGCTGACGCGCCGTTGGCGAGACGCCGAAGCTCGTTCGCCGGCTGCGGAAGCGCCGTCGGCGAGGCGCCAACACCATCACCGATTCCCGCGATCAGCCTGCGGCGCGGTTCGTGAAGAGCTTGCGACGCGCCCGGCCGTGTGGTTCAGACGTCGGGTGCGACGTGCGTGGCCGCCGGTGCTCGTGGCGATGGTGCTGGCGGCGGCGCTTCGGCTTCCCGGCGTCGAGTTCGACCTTCCGCTCTTCACCCATCCCGACGAAGGCTTCATCGTCGATCATTCGATGGCGATGCTCGCCAACGGCGATTCCAACCCCCGCTGGTTCGAGTACCCGTCGCTCGTGCTCTACCTGAACAGCGCGCTCTATGCGTCCGGCGCGAAGCTTATCGGCGCCGCCTCGGCGGCCGACGTCGATCCGGTGCAACTCAGGCGCTGGGCACGCACGATGACGGTCGTCTTCGCGGTCGCGACGGTGCCCGTGGTGTATGCCGCGGCGGCGCTCGCGTTCGGCCAGGCAGCGGGGCTCGCAGCCGCGTTCCTCATGGCCGCGTCGCGCCTGCACGTCGCAAACTCGTTCGCCGTCACCACGGATGCGCCGGCGGCCTTCGGGGTGGCGCTCGCGCTGTGGGCTGCGCTCGCGATCGCGCTCGAAGGAGCGACTCCGCGAAGGCATCTGCTCGCGGGCGCAGCGGTCGGCCTTGCCGCGGGAACGAAGTACCCGGCCGTTTTCGTCGCGCTCTCGGTGATCGTCGCGCATTTCGCCTCGGCGGGTTTCGATCCCCGCCAGATCTGGCGCCGCGGCGCGCTCGCCGGCGCGTCCGCAGCCGGCGCCGTGTTCCTCGCGACGACGCCGTGGTCCGTTCTCGATTTCGAGACGTTCCGTGCGACGCTCTCGTGGCAGAGCGAGCACTTCGCGACCGGCCACGCCGGTGCACAGACGGCGAGCGCGACCAGCTACGGTCAGTACCTGGCCTGGTCGCCGGACACGCTCGGTATCGCCGGCGGGCTTCTCACGCTCGCCGGTCTCGCAACGACGCTGCGAACCCGGCCGCGGGCCGCCTTCGTGCTGCTCGCGTTCCCGGCGGCGTACCTCGCGATGATGGGATCGCACAAGGTCGCGTTCGAGCGCTACCTCGTCCTGCTGCTGCCGGCTTTCGTCGTGATGGCGTCCGCGTCGGTCGGCCTCGTCGCGAGGCTGCCGAAGCGCGCGGCGGCGATCGGCGCGGTCGCTCTCTGCGTCGCATGGTTTGCCGCGATCGCGAGCGAGGCGGTGGCGTCTCGCGAATACGTCGTCATGCGCACGCTGCCCGACACGCGCCTGCTCGCCGACACGTGGATCCGGGCCAACCTGCCGAAGGGCGCGCGCGTCGGCCGCGAGTTCTCGACCCCGAAGCTCGACGGCAGCGGCCTTCGCGTGACGGATCTCGGGACGTTCGGCCTGATTCGCGGGCTTCCGCTAGGCGACTTCGACTTCCTCGTGGCGAGCAGCGCCGATTACGGGCGTTTCGTGAATCACCCCGAGATGTATCCGCGGCAGGCGAAGGAGTACGCGCGCAAGTTCGAGTTCTATCCGGAGATCGCGCGGTTCACGGCGACGCCGGGTCAGGTGAGCGGCCCGACCATTCTCGTGCTGGCGACCGACGAAGGCCGCAAACTGCTGGAGGACGCCCCGCGTACGCGTGACGGTTCTGCGCCCGCAGCCCGGTAACCGCGCGGCGGACGTTGCGATCGCTCGCAGCGGCGGCGCGCCGGCGTCCGGACAGCCGCGTAGCCCCGGCGTCAGCCGCCCGGCGACGTCGTCTTGCGGTGATCCCAGCTCGACGTCTTCTCCGGATGAAAGACGACGGCCACGCGCTTGCGGATGTAATAGCGCAGCGCCGTGCCGGCCGTCTCCTCGTCGAGGCCCTGGTACTTCTTCGCCGACGCGACGGCGATGCGGTAGCAGAGATCCTGGTCGTCGATGAGCTCGAAGCGGCCGCGGATGAATACGCCGCGCAGCTTGTCGTAGTCGGTGCCGTCCTCCACGAGGATCGATCCGCGCGCGTCGCGCTCGATGTTCTTCACCTTCTGCGACGACTTGTAGGTGTGCATGTGCACGCGGCCGTCGAGCACGCTGTACCACATGGGAACCAGGTGCGGGTAGCCGTCGTGGTTCAGCGTCGCCATGACAACGGTCTTCGCGTTGGCGAGAAACGCCTCGATTTCGTCGTCGGTCAGTCGGATCTTGTCGCGCACGTTGGGCATCGTCACCATTCTCCGGGATCGTCGGTTTCGTCGTGGAAGTCGGCATCGCCGCGGTCGAGCGGCGACGGGGCGTTGTCTTCGTCGTCGATCTCCGACGGCTCGTCCACCTCGGGTTCGACCGCGTCGGGCGGCGTCGGGTCGGGCTCGGGCGCCGGCGATCCGGCATCGATTCTGCCGTCGGGGCTCACGAGGGGACGCGGCGCGAGCTGCGGCTTCCCGGTTTCGGACGGCGCGGGCAGGCGCTTTACGGGCGGCGGCGGAGCGGCTTCGTCCCGGAACGGGTCGATCTCGTCTTCGTCGGGCGCAACGTGAGGCGGAGCGTCGCCCGCCTTGTGCGAGGGCCAGCCGCGATCGAGCACGGGATCGGGTAGCGCAAGGTCCTTGTCGCTGCCGTCGTCGGGTTTCAGGCCGAACTCGTCGCGACGGCCCGGGTCTTCCTCGGCGACGGATGGAGCGGCGAACGCGACGCTCGAGGCGAGGAGCAACGCGAGCGCGAGCCGGCCGTTCATTTGCGACCCTCCGGCGTCTGCTCGCGCTGGCGCTTCTCGACGATGCCGAGGAAGAACTTTCGCGGCAGGAAGCGCGCGGCCAGGAGCGACAGCCTGTTCTCGAGTCCCGGCACCACGACCGTTCGGTGCCCAAGACCGGAGAGGCTCTCCTCGACGACTTCCCCGACGCTCGACCACTTCGTCGACATCTCGCCGGCGACGTCCTGAAAGCCCGTCTTCGTGTCGCCGGGCGCGAGCACCTCGATGTCCACGCCGGTGCCCTTCATCTCGAGGGCGAGCGCTTCCCCCCAGTTCGACAGCATCGCCTTCGTGCCGCTGTAGACCGCGTAGTACGGCAGCGGAACCATGCCACCCATCGACGAAACGATAATGACGCCGCCGCGACCGCGCGACGACATCGCGGGAAGCAGGCGGGCGGTGAGCTCCACGTGCATCTCGCAGTGAAGACGGATGAGCGATGCGTGCGACTCGGGTGCCTGCTTGTCGAAACGCCCGATCCAGCCCGTTCCTGCGTTGGCGACGAGCAGGCCGATCTCGAGGTCGGCGACGGCATCCGCGAGTCGTGCCGCCGCGCCGGGCTCGGAAAGGTCCATTTCGATCACGCGGCATTCCACCGCGTGCGCCGACGTTAGGTCGCGGGCAAGCGCTTCGAGCGCCGCGCGACGCCGTGCGACCATCGCGATGTGAAACCCGCCCGCCGCGAGCTTCATGGCAAACTCCTGCCCGATGCCCGACGAAGCCCCGGTCACCAGCGCCCACGGCCCGTAACGCTTCTGAAGCTCGCGCGCATTCATTGCCCTACCCCCGTGTGATCCACCGCTCCCGCACGCAGGAAATCGGGGACGGCTACCTGGCGCCCGGCGATGGCCGGTGAAAGGCCCCGTCGACGGACGTCAGGTAGCCGTCCCCGATTCCCATCAGCGACGCGCGCAGTCATGGAACCACTCCGCCTTCGCTCATGCGACAAAGATGGAGTTCGTGCTCCAGTCGGGTTTCATCATGCCGTTCTCCATGTTCACCGCGGGAAGGTAGTTGCGGAGAATCCGTACGCGGCTCAGCAGGCGGATGGTGGACACGTCCTCGATCGAATCCTTGCCGTGGTTCTTCTGCAAGGACGGCACGATCTTCTGCTGGAAGCTCTCGACGATGTCGGAGTCGCTCGTCCCTTCGACCACCATCACGAGCGCGACGCGTCCATCGATCTCGGCGATGTGCGACTCCCGAATCAGCTCCGTGAACACCGTGACGACGTTCGGCTCGTGGCGGATCTCGTCCTGGATCTGACTCACGGTGACGCCCACCTTGAATCGAATGACGTAGAGATGGCTGCACGGGAAGTAACCCGTGCCGTCCGCCGACATGTCCACCTCGGCGAAATAGCGAAGCAGCCCCTCCTTCTCGAGGCGCGCCCTCTTGCGGCTGACGGTGCGAACCGGGATGTCGTACAGCTCGCCGAGGCGGTTATCCGACAGGCGCGGATTTCGCGTCAGGGCCTTGGCGATCTTCAATTCCTGCTCGTCGAGCTTCCTCATGGTTCACCTTCCGGCCACTCACCGACCGTATTCGTAGAATTTAGGCCATTTTTGGAACCTGTTCAACCTAGTTAGGTCGTGCGCAAGCAATCGTTGACATCTTTAGGCGTGTTGACTATGGGAGCCGACCGCCCGAAACATCGGGCGGTCTCTATAGGTGGAGGACGGGCCCTCGGCGGGGCCCGGAGGCGGAGGAAGGTCGAGCCGGCGGCAGGTCCGGCAGGAACTTGGCACAGGCGGAGCGGATTGCGCCGCCCGGCCCCGGAGGCGAAGCGATCAGCTTCGCCGTGCAGAGGCGGAGCGAGCAGCTCGGCCGCGGAGTAGGTGAACCATGCGAGAACAATCGAGCCGACAACAGGGACTGGCAGCTTCCCTCATCGAGCGCGACGCCTGCGGCGTCGGGTTCGTTGCGAACATCCGTGGCGAGGCCAGCCACGCGATCGTCGAGACCGGCATCGAGGTTCTCAAGCGACTCGAGCACCGCGGCGCCTGCGGCTGCGACGCCGAAACGGGCGACGGCGCCGGCGTTCTCCTTCAGATTCCCGACAAGCTTCTTCGCGCATGCGCGCACGAGCTCGGCTTCGAGCTTCCGCACGCCGGACACTACGGCGTCGCGATGTGCTTCCTTCCGCCCGTCTCCGCCGACGGCTCGCCGGAAGGCAAGGAAGCCCAGCAGTGGGCCCGGAAGGCCATCGAAGCCGCCTCCGTGCGCGCCGGCATGCGCATCCTCGGATGGCGCGACGTTCCCGTCGTCATCATCGATCCCGAGTCCGGCCAGCGCTACGTCGGCACCATCGCCGACAGCAAGCGCCCCCACATCGCCCAGCTCTTCGTCGCGCCCGAGGCGAGCGGCATCAGCGAGGAAGAGCTCGAGCGCCGTCTCTACGTCGCGCGTCGCAGCGCCGAGCGTGCCGTCGCGAAGCACGGCGGCGACGTCGAGTACCACACCTACTTCTGCAGCTACTCGTCGCGCACCATCGTGTACAAGGGCATGCTGATCAGCTCGCAGCTCGACGGGTTCTTCCCCGACCTGCGCGACCCGCGCTGCGAGAGCGCGCTCGCCCTGATCCACTCGCGCTTCAGCACCAACACGCTGCCGACGAGGCGACTCGCGCACCCGTTCCGCTGCGTCGCCCACAACGGCGAGATCAACACCCTGCGCGGCAACTGCAACTGGATGACGGCGCGCGAGCAGCTCTTTGCGTCGCCGGTTTACGGCAAGGACATGGAAGAGCTCGTGCCGGTGATCGCGCCGGGCCAGAGCGACTCCGCCTCGTTCGACAACGCGCTCGAGCTGCTCACGCGCACGGGCCGTTCCCTGCCCCACGCGATCACGATGATGATCCCGGAGGCCTGGGAAAAGCACGAATCCATGCCGAAGGAGCGCAAGGCCTTCTACCAGTACCACGCTTCGCTCATGGAGCCGTGGGACGGCCCCGCATCCATCGCGTTCTCGGACGGCCGCCGCATCGGCGCCGTGCTCGACCGCAACGGCCTGCGTCCGTCTCGCTACCTCGTGACCAAGAGCGGCATGGTGGTGATGGCTTCCGAGACCGGCGTCGTCGACGTCGCGCCGGAAGACATTCTCATCAAGGACCGCCTGCAGCCCGGCCGCATCTTCTGCGTCGATCTCGACGAGAAGAGAATCGTCACCGACGACGAGCTCAAGCTGAAGATGTCGGCGCGCCACCCGTACGCCCTGTGGCTGAACGAGCAGAGCGCCGACCTCGACGACCTGCCGGAAGCCGAGAACATCGACTGGCACGTGGAAGGCGCCGAGCTCGAGCGCCTGCAGAACCTCTTCGGCTACTCGCGCGAAGACCTGACCGTGCTGCTGCAGCCCGTGGCGCTCAATGGCCAGGAGCCCGTCGGCTCGATGGGAACCGACACGCCGCTCGCGTGCCTGTCCGATCAGCCGCAGCTCGTGTTCAACTACTTCAAGCAGCTGTTCGCGCAGGTCACGAACCCGCCGATCGACCCGATCCGCGAAGAGCTGGTGATGTCACTCGAGACGAGCATCGGCCGCCAGGGCAACATCTTCGAGGAGACGCCCGAGCATTGCCGCCAGCTCCGCATCCCGCACCCCGTTCTTACGAACGAGGAGCTCGCGAAGCTGCGCGAGGTGAAGGCCCACGGCATCTCGAGCCGCACGATCGGCATCCTGTTCCCCGCCGGCAGCGGCAAGGACGGGCTCGTCGCCGCGCTCGACCGGATCTGCGACGAGGCGTCGAAGGCCGTGGCCGCAGGCTGCGAGATCCTCATCCTCTCCGACCGCGGAGTGACCGAGGAGCTCGACCCCGTTCCGTCGCTGCTCGCCGTGGGCGCGGTGCACCATCACCTGATCCGCACGGGCCAGAGGATGCTGACGGGCATCGTGCTCG
This sequence comes from uncultured Myxococcales bacterium, assembly GCA_964475235.1. Taxonomy (GTDB): domain Bacteria; phylum Desulfobacterota; class Binatia; order UBA1149; family CAITLU01; genus DATNBU01. The sequence goes on from CAYYVZ010000181.1 coordinate 9,629, forward strand.
AGTCGGCCGAGCCGCGCGAGGTGATGCACTTCGCGCTGCTGACGGGCTTCGGCTGCAGCGCGATCAACCCCTACCTCGCGATCGACACGCTCGTGGACCTCTCCGAGGCCGGCGAGCTGCACGGTCTCAAGGAAGACGACGCCGTCGAGCACTTCCGCAAGGCCATCGGCAAGGGCCTGCTGAAGACGATGTCGAAGATGGGCATCTCGACGCTCGCGTCGTACCGCGGCGCGCAGATCTTCGAGGCCATCGGCCTGAGCGACGAAGTC
>CAYYVZ010000182.1:0-9819 GCA_964475235.1 uncultured Myxococcales bacterium
CGATCGCTGTCGCGACCCTCGCGGGCGCGATGGTCGCTCTGGCGACCGTCCCCGTCGTGCCAGCGCCGGTCACCGGTGTAGCGACTCTGGTCGTCGTCCCAGCGACGCTCGCGCTTCCAGCTGCTCCAGTTCCGTTCCACTTCGTGACGCGGCACGCGGGCGTAGTCCCAGGAGTTCCCGCGCCAGCGGTTCGAACGGTAGTCGTCGCGCCAGCCGCGCGGCACCGACGTGTAGAACCCCGGTACTCCGGAGAACGAGACCCAGCCGCCGTTGTATTGGGCGGAGCGGTACCAGCGGCCCTCCCAGGGACGCCAGTAGTAACCGTCCGCGTAATAGAGATCGACGTCGTAGTCGGGGATTCCGTATGCGTAGGTGCCCGGCAACGGAACAAGGTACGGCTCCGTCTCGAAAGCGAGGCTCGGCGGCCCGGGTACGTCTGCGTAGACGCCTACGCGGGCGTGTGTGGCGCAAGAGATGGTAAGAGCGGCCAGAGCCGCGGCGGTGATGAGTGCAGGTGGGTGAATGTTCATTGCGTAATCCTCTTCGCGTCGATTGACGACGCGCACTCGGCTGCTCCCCTGGGGAAGCTCGGGGCACCGGGTTTCAGACGACCACGTGTACTCAAAATTTGGACGCCGACGGCTCATGGGGCCATGGCGGCGGATTTCACCGCAGATGCGTGCTCCATCTGAGCATGGCTGGCGCAGGCGCTCGTCGATCCCCCGATGCAGGCGGCAGGTGTCGGTCGTCACATCGACTCCTGTCGTCGTGTGACGACGGGCACCCTTGTCGAATCCTCTCCCCTCAAATCGTGCGTGGATCCTTGGCACGACTCCCGCGAGCCGGTAGGTGCGTGCGCCATCCGCGCCATCGTCGGCGCGAGCTACGGAGGCAACAGGTCGATGCCCGACGCAACCGATCCGCCATACGCCATTCCGCAACGTCAGACGGACGCAATCGCAAGGGCCCAGGGCATCCTCCGCGGCCAGTCCGTCGAACCCCAGGAAATGCTACAGCTCGCGAAGCAACTGAAGAACGAGCTGCGTTTCGGCTACGCGCGTCGAGTGCTGCTTCGCGCAAGCAAGCACGAACGCATCACCAACGACCAGAAGCTACGCAAGACCATCATGCAGCAGCTCGCGCTCTGCACTTACAAGGACCAGGACCTGCCGGCCGATACCCGGCTCGATCGCGCTCTGGAGATACTGCGGCAGATCGAGGACCTGAATTTCACCACGGACCAGGAGACGCTGGGACTGGCCGGCGCCATCTTCAAGCGCCGGTGGGAGGTCGATACCCAGCGGTCGAATCTCGAAAGCTCGCTGTTCTATTACTTGCGCGGTTATCGGGAAGGCCCGGTTCACGACCAGGGCTACACCGGGATCAACGCCGCGTTCGTTCACGACCAGCTCGCGAGCCTCGAGGAATCGGAAGCACGCAAGGCCGGTCAAACATCGCCGTCGGCTCCAGAGCACCGTGCGAGCGCCGCTGCGATCCGACGAGACATCATCGACCAGGTCGGACCACTCATCGCTCATTCGGACTATCAGTGGATCCGAGGTCTGTGGTGGTACTACGCCACCATGGCTGAAGCTCATTTCGGACTGCAGCAATTCGACGAAGCACTGCGCTGGCTTCGGGAGGGCCAGTCCGCCGCGAATCAGATCAACGAGTGGGAGATGGAGTCCTGCGCGAGACAACTGGCCGCGCTCGCCCGGATGCAGGACACGTGCCCGAAAGGCGGAGAGTTCACCAATTCCCGCGCGTGGGAAGTGATCCGGGAGGCCTTCGGCTCCGACGCCGCGGCGCGTACGGCGTTCGGCGGGAAAGTCGGGCTGGCCCTCTCCGGTGGAGGGTTCCGTGCCTCTCTCTACCACATCGGCGTACTCGCGTGTCTGGCCGAGATGGACCTCCTGCGACACGTCGAGGTGCTGTCGTGCGTGTCGGGCGGCTCGATCGTCGGTGCCTACTACTACCTCCTCGTACGGAGACTGCTTCAGAGCAAGACACAGGACCAGATTACAAGCGACGACTATGTCGCAATCGTTCGCGAACTGGCCGACGAGTTCCTGATCGGAGTTCAAGACAACATCCGGATGCGCCTGCTCGTCAATCCGTTCAAGACCCTGCGCATGATCTGGAGGCGGGACTACTCGCGAACGAAACGCGCCGGTGAGCTCTACGAACGCCATCTGTACTCGAGAATCGACGATGGAGAGAAGGGAGAGCGATGGCTGAACGAATTGCGGATCGCTCCGCTGACGAAAGGCCCGGACGGCCGCGAGGTCAACGACGAGAACTTCGCCCCCGTCTATCAGAACTGGCGGCGCACCTCGAAGGTCCCCATTCTCGTACTCAATGCAGCAACGCTGAATACGGGCCACACGTGGCAGTTCACCGCGACATGGATGGGCGAGTCTCCGGCCGCGATCGACAGCGAAGTGGATGGGAACGACCGACTGCGGCGAATGTACTACAGCGAAGCTCCGACGCAGTATCAGAAGATTCGGTTGGGCGATGCGGTCGGAGCGTCGGCCGCCGTTCCCGGGATCTTCGAACCGCTGTCGATGGACCATCTGTATCCGGACCGCATTATCCGGCTGGTGGACGGCGGAGTCTGTGACAATCAGGGGGTATCTTCGCTGCTGGAGCAGGACTGCCGCGTCATGCTCGTGAGCGATGCCAGCGGGCAGATGGAATCCCAGCCGGCGGTGAGCCAGGGAATCATCGGCGTGCTGCTACGCACCAACAGTATCTTCCAGGCACGGATTCGCGGAGCGGAGTACAAGGACCTGAAAGCTCGTCATCGCTCCGGCCTGCTGCGGGGCTTCATGTTCGTCCACCTGAAGGGCGATCTCGAGATCGATCCGATCGACTGGGTAGGCTGCGAGGACCCTTACGACGCCTCCGACGATGCGCGGCCCCCGTCGCGGCGAGGCCCGCTGACGCGCTACGGCATCGGGAAAGACGTCCAGGAGCTCCTGTCTGGCGTTCGAACGGATCTCGACTCCTTCTCCGACGCCGAAGCCTACGCTCTGATGACCAGCGGCTACCGCATGACCGAGTTTCAGCTCGATGTGGAGAAGTACGTCCAGGGCTTCGAGTCCCCGAGGAAGCCGCAAGCGTGGAAGTTCCTCGAAATCGAGCGCGTCATGAAGTCGAATCCGAACACGACGGCGTACCTGAAACGGCTACTCGCCGCCGGCAGCAGCATCGGCCTCAAAGTCTGGCAGATCGACCCGTGGCTACGATACGGCAGCCGCATTGCGGTGCTCGCGACCGCGGTGATGGTCGTGGTAGCGACGATCGCTGCGTGGGACCCGGTTCTGTTCTCGATCGCAAAGGCACCCGGTTTTCTCTTCGCGAGGACCGGGCCGATCCTGCCTGGCGATTCCGCCAGCCTGCAGGATGCAGCGATCCGCAGTTTCTCGATCCGAACGCTCGTGCTGGCCGGCGCAGGAGTCGTTGGCGGTTATGCGCTACTGAGGCTGCTCGGAGCGCTTGCAGGCGACTTTCTTGCGCGGAACGTCATCCGGGCGGTACGCTGGAAGGATACACTCCGACAGATCGTGCTGGCAGTGGTGCTGAGCACGGTCGGTTTTGCCATCAGCGTCGTCCACCTGCTGGTTTTCGACCGGAGGTTCCTGCGTCTCGGTCGGCTCGAGCACGTGCTGAAGAAGAGCTCGCTCGGGAAAGGCTGACCGCCACGGTCCGCCCGCACGGCGTGTCTTGCCGCGATCGGGCGTTCCCATCGCGACACCGAGCTTCCAGCGCTACTTCGCCGAGCCCTGCTGCGGATGAGCCGACAGCCACGCGTCGAGCTCGGCCATGTCCTTGCGCTGGTTCTCCGCGATCTGTTTCGCGATCGCCTTCAGCTTCGGATCCGTTCCGCCGGCGGCCTGGGCTTCGGCCAGTCCCGCAACTTCCGACAGTTGGCGGCGCGCCGTCGTAGCGAACGCATGATCGCCATCCACGCCTCGCACCGGGACCGTCACGGCGCCGGCAGGAGTCGCCGCTGCGGCCGGCGTTGCCGCGGGAGCCGAAGGCGGTGCGACGACGGGCGGGCTCGGTGCCTGCTGCGCGCGCTTTTCCTTCTGCTCGGCTTTCAGCTGGTTCTCGTACGATACCGAGCCATGGCCTGCCAAGGCCGGCGTCGCGGTCAGCACGGCCACTGCGATCAGTGCAACGAATGTCTTCATTCCGCCGCAATACTCAGGGGGCGCGTCGATGCCAAGCGGTTCGGCGGGAACGCCGGCGGGGCGAGCCTCGTGGCCAGAAAGTCCTGTCGTTCATGACGTCGAAGACCGTCTCGCGCGCCGCCGGCAGCGATCGACGTGCTACGGCACGTCCAGCTCCGTCACCGTCGCATCCACGCCAGCCCGGATCGCCATCAGCACGTCGCCCTCGTCGTCCGTCGTCGCACACGGCGGCGACTGCTCCGCCTTGTCGAACAGGCGCGTCAGAAGCGCCGTCTCGGCCGCCACGCAGGACGGATCGACCGGAGCTTCCTGCACCTCCGCCGGAGCTTCGCAGTTGCGAAGCAGGTGAAGACAGATGCGTCCGGCCGATTCCATCTTCATTCGCGAGCAGCGGTCGGTGCCGAGCGAGAGCAGCGTCGCAACATCGCCCATGGCGGCGTCGAGCGCAGCGATGACGTCGGGCGGATCGCCGAACGAATGGCAGTCGGGAAAGATCTCGGACTCGCGGAAGTGTCGCTCGAGTCGCGCGAGCTCGCCCGCAACACAGACCGCAAGATCCTCGCGACCCTGCGCCGCGCGAATGTAGCAGCGTCCGATCACGCGGCAGCGCTTGCCGGAATTCTTGATGCGCTCGCCGGTGCAGCTGCCGTGAGCCGTTGCATCGACCGGCATGGCCAGCGCGACCGCGACGGTTGCCATCACGATGGTGCGGATCGTCTTCCCCATTCGACTCTCCCCCGAGGATTCGGCGAGACTATTCCCGTCGGCTTCCTGGAGGCAAGAGTCTTCTGCGAATGGCCCCCCGGGGCCGGATCCGGAGGTCACGTGGAGTGCCTCCGGATCCGGCCCGTTCCTGCGTCAGTCGACCTTGTCTTCGATCTCTTCGGCCTTGTCCTCGATCTTGTCTCCGAGGTCGTCGTTGTCGCAGGCGACCGCGCCAAGGCCGAGGGCCGCGCTAATTGCCAGTGCCGAAAGAACGGAAGCTCGCTTCATCATTTTCCCTGCTCCTTGCGATGGCGCACAGGCGCCGCCGCTGCTTCCTCTCTGACGGCCGGAGCAGCGGTTTGTTTGCCTCGCACGGTGGGACCGAGAGACGAGCGCCCCGGACTGGTGTGCGCCGCGGCCGCCGGGTCCACCCGTTGGCGCACCACACCCCGTTTCGTGGTAGGTAGCGCGCCGCGATGGAAGCCGGCGGTCCGAGCGATGCGAGCATCGATTCCGAGCACCTGCGGCTGCTCTACGACCTCGGCTGCGCATTCGCCGGACGCGCCCGCCTCGAGGACCTGGTGGAGCTCGTGCTGGAAAAATGTCGCGAGGTGCTGGACGCCGAAGCCGCCTCCATCCTGCTGCACGACATCGAGCGCGGCGAGCTCTACTTCCCCTACGTTGCCGAGCGCGACGCCGAGACCGAGGAAGAGCTCCACAGCCTGCGCTTTCCGGCCGATCGGGGAATCGCCGGCGCCGTCCTCCAGAGTGCGCGCGCCTTGAAGATCGACGACGCGGCCAGCGATCCCCGCTTCTACACGGGCGTCGATCGGCGCACCGGGCTCGTCACGCGCAACCTGCTCTGCGCGCCGCTGCGCTCCCACCAGGGGCCGGTCGGCGTCATCCAGATCCTCAACCACAAGGGCGGCGGCTTCAGCGACGGCGACCTCGCCTTTCTCGACGCACTGGCGGGAAGCATCGCCATCGCGATCGAGAACGCACGCATGTACGAGCAGCTGAGCGCTCAGGTCGCGGCGCTCGAGCGGGCCGTCCACGAGCACAACGAGCTCCTCGCCCTTCGCCGCGAGCTCGACATCGCGCGCGACATCCAGCAGTCCATCGTTCCCAAGTCGTTTCCGGACCGGCCCGACGTCTGCCTCTTCGCCGACATGATTCCGGCCCAGGAGGTCGGCGGCGACTTCTACGATTTCTTTTTTCTGGACGAAACGCGCATCGGCATTCTGGTCGGCGACGTGTCGGGCAAGGGAGTTCCGGCAGCGCTGTTCATGGCGATGACGCGAACGCTGCTGCGCTCGGCGGCGCTGGCGTGCGCGACGCCGGGGGAATGCCTGGCGCGCGTCAACGCGCTTCTGATCCCCGACAACACCGCGGAGATGTTCGTCACCGTGTTCTACGGAATCCTCGACCTCGCCTCCGGGCGGCTCGTGTACAGCAGCGGCGGACACAACTCGCCGTACGTCCTGCGATCCGGCGGCCGGGTGGAAGTCCTGCCGCGGACTCGCGGCACGGTGCTCGGCATGCTCGACGGGATCGAGTTCGCCACGGGCGATGGAACGCTCGGCGCGGGCGACGGTCTCGTGCTGTTCACCGACGGGATCACCGAGGCGATGGACCACGCGGGCTCGCTGTTCGGCGAGGCCGGGCTCGAGGCGGCGCTCGCCCGCTGCGGGTCGTCCACGCCGAAGCAGGTCGTGCAGCGAATTCTCGGAGACGTGGACAGGCATGCGGCCGGCGCTCCGCAGAGCGACGACATCACCGCGCTGGTGCTGCGCCGGTGAGCGGGGCCGGCGAAAAGTCCGCGGAGACGATCGTCGCCCTGAACCGGCTCGACGAGGTCGAACGCGTCAGCCACGCTCTCGAAGCGTACGGAAACCGTCATCGAATTCCCGCGCGCGACGTGTTCGACGCGAACCTCGCGCTCGACGAAGTGCTGACCAACATCGTCTCGTATGCCTACGACGACGAGGCAGCCCGCGAGATCACCGTCCGCCTTCGGACGGAGGAGGGCCGGTTCACGGTGGAGGTGGAAGACGACGGCAGGCCGTTCGATCCGCTCGCGACCGTGGAACCCGATCTCGCGCTGCCGGTGCACGCGCGGCCGGTCGGCGGCCTCGGGTTGTCGCTGGTTCGCCGCCTGATGCCGGAGCTTCGCTACGAGCGGCGCGGCGGCCGGAACGTCTTCACGATGACGCGGTCGATCGGCGATTCCGGACGCGCGGGCGCCGGTGCGTCGGTCGGCGTGACGGAACGAAACACGAACGGCGTCACCGTGCTCGAGGCCGCGGGGCGGCTCGATGCCGCCGGCGCCGCCGCGTTCGAGCGGGAGGTGCTCGGCCGCGTCGCCGCGGGCGAACGAAGCATCGTCGTCGATTGCTCGAAGCTGGTCTACATCAACAGTGCCGGCCTGCGCGTGCTGCTGGTTGCCGCCAAGCGGCTCGCCGCCGCCGGCGGGGGATTCGCCCTCGCCGCCGCCGCCGGTCAGATCCGCAGCGTCGTCGATATCGTCGGCTTCGATACCGTCTTCCCCGTCTGCGACACCGTCGAAGCGGCCACCACCGCCGTGCTGAAAAATCGGGGACGGGAGCCGTGAGCCGGCGAACGGCGAGTCCGGTTCCGAGCACGGAAGGCGCGTGAAACCCGCCGAAGCTGAGGTCTCTTTCGGGATCCGTCCCCGATTTCAGCGACTTCACACGTAGCGGCGGCGGAGCATTTCGGCGGCGGACTCGTCGAGTTGCTCGCCGCGGCGCACTTCTTCGAAACGCGCGAGCAGGTCTTCGGCTCGCACGCGCCGCTTCTCGGCGCCGCGCAGGTCGTGCAGCACCCGGCCTCGATGCATCATCACGAGGCGGTCTCCGAGGCTCGCCGCCTGCTGCATCGAATGCGTGACCATCATCGCCGTGAGCCGGTCGCGCTCGATCGCTTCCTGGCTCAGCCTCACCACCTGGTCGGCGCTCTTCGGATCGAGCGCCGCCGTGTGCTCGTCGAGCAGCAGCATCTTCGGCCTCAGCCACGTCGCCATCAGCAGCGTGAGTGCCTGGCGCTGTCCGCCCGAAAGCGTGCCGATCGGGTTGTCGAGCCGGTTCTCGAGCAGCATGCCGAGCGGTTTCACACGCTCGCGCATTCCGCTGCGCACGTCGCCGCGAAGCGCCCACGCAAAGCCGCGCCCCTGGCCGCGGCGTGCAGCGAGCGCAAGATTCTCCGCAATCGACATGTCGGGCGCAGTGCCGCTGAACGGGTTCTGGAACACGCGCCCGATCAGCTTCGCACGCCGATGCTCCGGCCAGGCCGTCACGTCGTGACCGTCGATGCGGATCGTCCCCGCGTCCACGAGGAAAGCGCCGGCCACGGCGTTGAGCAGCGTCGACTTGCCCGACCCGTTGGTTCCGATCACGACCACGAACGAGCCGTCCTCGATGTCGAGGTCCACTCCCTGGAGCGCGCGCACTTCGTTCGGCGTGCCTTCGTGGAACGTCTTCTCGATGCCGCGGATCTCAAGCATGCGCGGCTCCATCGCGGCGACTTTCACGACGCCGCCGGCGCATGCGTTCGATCGCCCCCGGCAGGATCAGCGCCAGGAAAACGAACCCTGCCGTCACCAGCTTGAGGTCGTTCGGGTTGAGGCCGGCGCGAAGCGCGATCGCGATCAGCAGCCGGAACAGCACGGAGCCCATCACGGCCCCGGTGATCACGAGCCCCAGGCTCGTGCTGCCGACGAGCGCTTCCCCGATGATCACGCTCGCAAGCCCCCACACGACCATGCCGATGCCCATCTGCACGTCCGCGAAGCCCTGGTACTGGGCGAGCAGCGCGCCGGCGAGCGCGATGAGCCCGTTCGAGAGCGCCAGCCCGAGCACGATCATGTTGCCGACGTCTACGCCGAGCGCGCGGATCATCTGCGGGTTGTTACCGGTCGCGCGCATCGCCGTCCCGAGGTCCGTCCGAAGGAACGCATAGAGCAGCGACGCAGCCACGCAGATCGTGACGAGCGCACCGAACAGGACGGCCGCGTCGCGCGGCGCCACCTCCCAGCCGAAAACGGCGATCCCTGCGACGTCCCCGAGCACCGCGCCGGCCGCCGTCTCGGCCTGACTCGCGAGCGTCGTGGTCGCGAGCAGCGGAAGGTTGCTCTTGCCCATCACGTGGAGATTCACGGAGTAGAGGGCCGTCATCACGAGGATGCCCGACAGCAGGCCGTTGATGCCGAAGCGCGTGTGCAGGATTCCCGTCGTCGCGCCCGCCATCATCCCGGCCACGAACCCGGCCATCGTGGCCAGCAGCGGGCTCGTGCCGCCGACGAGCAGTACCGCGGCGACCGCGGCGCCGAGCGTCACCGAGCCGTCGGCCGTGATGTCCGCAAAGTTGAAGATGCGGAAGCTGATGAACACGCCGAGCGCGAGCAGCGACAGGATGAGCCCGATCGTGAGTGCGCCGAGCAGCAGCGTCATCGCGACGGCTCCACGGAAATCGAAGCGAGCGGTGCGATCCAGCACGCGCCGCGCAGGAATTCGCTCTCGCTTCCTCCCGGCCTGTCGTCGCCGAGCAGATGGAGGACGCCCTGCAGCGTCTCGCCGGCGAACAGCGACTCGACTGTCGCCGCGAGATCGATCGGTCCTTTCGCCAGCGCCCGGTACGAGAACGCCGCGGCGTGAAAGTGACCGGACGGATACGGCGCAACCGCGAGCGGCCGAAGGAAGGCCCCGAGCCGGGGCTCGTCGGCGCGCGTCGCGATTCCCGCGACCAAGGCGAGGCTCCTCGCAAACGCGCGCTCGGGCGAGAACGACAGCCACTCGCGGACCTGGGGGAATCCGAACGGTGCACCGCCATCGGCCCGCTCCGACGCAGGAGAGCGCCGCAGCGCCGCGCCCATGAGCCCCGTCGTCTCGGCCACCATCAC
>CAYYVZ010000183.1:0-9759 GCA_964475235.1 uncultured Myxococcales bacterium
ACGATGCGCCCAGACCGGCGCCATCACCACCCAGGCGACGGCGGAGAGCGAGAAGGCGATCGCCACCCAGAGGTCGGCGACGCCGAGCTCGCGGCCGATCGCGGGCAGCAGCGATTGCATCGCGGTATTCCCGGCCGCCGCGACCAGCGAATTCGCGTCGGGAAGCTCTGGTTCCACGTCACGGACTGGGGCGGGCACACGAGCGAAGATGCGATTTTTCTGTCGCATCCGACCGGCTTTCACGGCGCAGTCTGGAAGCCTCTCGTCGCGAGGCTGAGGCGTCTCGGCGTCACCTCGCGCATCGTCTCCTACGACCAGCGCGGCCACGGCCTGTCTTCCAAGCCCGACGACGACTACTCCTGGGAGCATTTCATCGAGGACACGATCGGCGTGATGCGTGCGCTCGGGCTCGAGCGTGTGCTCGGCGTCGGACATTCGGCGGGCGCGACGACGCTCGCGGGCGTCGCAGCGGACCAGCCGTCGCTGGTCGGGCGGCTCGTATTGATCGATCCGGTGCTCTTTCATCCCGAGTTCGCGCACGTCGTCGCCGACCTGGGCGAGAACCCCATGGCCAAGCGTACGCGCACGCGGCGAGTGGTCTGGTCCTCGAAGGCGGAGATCTACCGCTCGTTCCGGCGCCGCGAGCCGTACTCGACGTGGACGGACGAGGCGCTCGAGGCCTACATCGAGGAGGGGACCTTCGAGAGGCCCGACGGCGAGATCGAGCTGCTGTGCCCGGCGCGCGTCGAAGCCCAGGTCTACTCGGCCGCGGCCCATCTCGACGGTTTCGCGCGGCTTCGACGCGTCGAAGCGCCGATCCTGCTGGTGCGCGGCGAGCACAGCACGACGCTCCACGAGGACGGCGCGGCCCGGGCCCTCGAAGCGGCTCCGCACGCCCGCCTCGTGACTGTGGCCGGCACGAGCCACTTCATTCCCATGGAGAAGCCGGACGAAGTGGCGCGGCTCGTCGTTGCCGAGCAGGCTGCGCGGGCGTAGGTAAGGTGGCGATGGAGAAAGGGGACACACCCGTCTCGCTCGGGAAGCTCCTCTTTGCGCTGTCCGTCCACGCCTACACCGCGTTCGGCGCGGTGCTCGGCTTCGTCGCTCTCGCAGCGGCGTTCCGCGCGGACTACGCGACCACGTTCTGGATGCTGTCGCTGGCCTTCGTGGTGGACGCTTCGGACGGCACGCTCGCGCGCAAGGCCCACGTCAAGCAGGTGGTGCCGTGGATCGACGGCAGCCTGCTCGACAACATCATCGACTATCTCACCTACACAGTGGTGCCGGTCGCCGTGCTGATCCAGCCCGGCATCCTGCCGGACGGGTTTCAGTGGTCGGCGCTGTCGGTGCTGCTCGCGAGCGCGTACGGGTTCTCGCGCACCGATGCCAAAGGCTTCGTCGAGCACTATTTCAAGGGCTTCCCGTCGTACTGGAACGTGATGGTGTTCTACTTCGTCGTGCTCGACACCAACGCATGGGTGAATCTCTTCTTCACGCTTGCGCTCGTGGTGATGGTGTTCGTGCCGATGCGCTGGCTCTACCCGAGCCGCATGGAGCAGGGCCAGAAGCTCGTGGTCTGGCTCGGCGTTTTGTGGGCCGTGATGGGAATGGTTCTGGTACTGCAGCTTCCCGAGCCCACGAAGTGGCTCGCCTGGCTCTCGCTCTTCTACCCCGCCTACTACACGCTCGCGTCCTTCCAGTATCACCTGCGCAGCCGCTGAAAGCCGGAGACTCCCTCCCCCCGCCAAGCTGCCGGGACAGGGGTACCTCGCGTCCGCTCCAGCTGCGCTCACTCCGCTCGCTCCGGGTCGCTACCGCGAGCCACCCCTCTCCCGGCAGCTTCCCCCGCCCATTCGTGGAGCGGGGGAACGGTGCATGCAGACGTCCGGTGTCCCGGAAGCTTGGCGGGGGAGAGGGGTCGCGGGGAAAGCCCCGCGCATTCGAGTCTACTCGTCGAGGCCGAAGAAGTGGCCGATGCGGCGCAGGAGCTGGGACCGCTTCTCCACTGCGCGAATCTCCTCGCGGGCGGCCGGCATGTCGGCGAGGCGCTCGGCCGTGTTGCGCGCGCGCGTCTCGAGCGCGTCCGACAGGCCCGGCAGGATGCCGGTGTCGGCCGTCAGCACGCGCGCAAACGCCTCCTTGTCCACGACGACGACCTGCGTCTCGTCTTCCGCGACGATCGACGCCGTGCGCGGCTCGCCGGTGAGCAGGCTCATTTCTCCGAAGAAGTCGCCAGGTCCCATCGAGGCCATCCGCGTTGCCGCTCCGCCTTCGTGGGACTTCTCGATGCGCACGGCGCCGGAACGGATCACGAACAGCGACTCGCCGCGCTCGCCCTGTCGCACCAGCGTCTCGTTCGTCATGAACATCTGCATGTCGGCGCCCTCGACGAGGGTGCGGATCTGATCGTCGCTGAGCGGCGTGAACACCTGCAACGGTCGCAGCACCGAGAAGATCTCCTCGCGATGCCTCTCGGCCGCGAGCTTTTCCTGCTCGTCGGACGCCGTGCGCAACGTGACGTCGGTCTGGGGGAACGGGATCTGGAGGTGGCAGCGCGCGAGCTCGTACCAGCAGCGCGAGTACACCTCGTCGGTGATCTGGAGCAGGCGCCCGAAATCGTTGATCCAGAAGCGGATGTCGTAGTTGATCGCCGATGCGTCGAACGACTTCACGAGGATCTCGACAGGCGGATTGTCCGCTACCTCGGGACAGGCCGACGCCGCGCGCGCCAGCGCGGCTTTCACGGTCCCAGGCGGGTGCTTGTAGGCCACGCCGATGTAGGCGTGCGCACGTTGCAGCGTGCTCGGCCGCGAATAGTTGATGACCTCGGTCTTGGCGACGGTCGAATTGGGCACCAGCACTTCGTGACGGTCGCGCGTGAGCAGGGTGGTCGTGCGCCAGTTGAGCTGGGTCACGACGCCCTCGTTGCCGCCGATCAGCAGCCAGTGACCGACTCCGAACGGCTTCTCGATCTGGAGGCCCAGTCCCGCCGCGACGTTGGCGAGCATGTCCTGCACCGCGAGGCCGATCACGGCGGAGACGACCGTGGAGGTGACGAGCAGCCCGCTCAGCTCCATCCCGTAGATGTATTTGAGGACGACGATGACCATGCCGGTCATCGCGAGCAGCTTGAAGAGGTCCACGGCCAGACGCGGCACCGTCACGTGGCGGCGTCTGCTCAGGAACCAGCCCCAGAAAATCAGGTCGAAGAAGCGCAGCAGCGCCGCGGTGGTCGCGAGCACGACCGCCGCCGAGAGCGCCTGCAGAAGCGTCTCCTCGTAACGGATGCCGCTGCCGAGGACGGCGAGATAGGCGCCGGCGGAAAAGCCCGTCAGCAGCGCCCAGATCCGCAGGCGCCGAAGCGAGCCGAACCCGCGCAGCACGCCGACGAGCGCCGCTGCGGTCAGACCGAGCAGCGGGGCGAGAAGCAGGCGTTCGAAAAACTCGAGTTCCACAGGGGTCGCAGCGCGGGATCGTCCCGCGCGAAGTGCCGGCGAGGCGGCTCCGGCGGCGCATTCTTGCTTGCGCGCCACCGTCGGTCTAGCAGGACGGCCGCTTTCGCGATTCGTCCCGCACGGCACCGCCGCCCTTTCGGCAGTACCCGGCGGACACACCTGACCAGGAGGAGCCCGCCATGTGTCGTCTCGAAGGAAAAGTCGCCCTCATCACCGGCGGGGCTTCGGGCATCGGCCTGGCCACGGCCAGGGAGTTCCGAGCGGCCGGCGCGAAGCTCGCGATTGCCGACATCGCCGACGCGACGGCCGTCGCGAAGGAGCTCGGAGCGATCGCGATCCGCGTGGACGTGACCGACCCGGCCGACGTCGAGGCGATGATCCAGAAGACCGTCGACCACTACGGGCGCATCGACGTGTTCTTCAACAATGCGGGCATCGAGAGGCACGCGCCGCTGGCGGCGATGGACCTCGCCGAGCATCGGCGCGTGATCGACGTCGATCTGAACGGCGTCTACTACTGCCTGCAGATGGTGATCCGCGCGATGGCGAACAACGAGGGGCCGGCTCGCGGCTCCATCGTCAACACGGCGTCGGTCGCCGGTCTGATCGGTGCACCGGGCCTGTCGAGCTACAACGCGGCCAAGGGCGGCGTGGTGCTGCTCACCAAGGTCGGCGCGCTCGAGGCCGCACCGCTCGGCATCCGCGTGAACGCCGTCTGCCCCGGCGTCATCCGAACGCCGATGGCGAAGGCTTTCGAGGACGAGGGCATGGCTGCGATCGACGTCGAGCGGTTCGCGGCGCGCGTGCATCCGCTCGGACGCATCGGCGAGCCCGCCGAAGTTGCCAAGCTCGTCACCTTCCTCGCGAGCGACGACGCGTCGTTCATCACGGGCGCCGCGATTCCGATCGACGGCGGAATGACGGCGGGAGCGCCGGTGCCGGCGGGAGCCTGAGACGGCTGCACGCGCTGCGGCGCGGACGGCCGCGGCGCAGGGGGGACGTCCGTCCCGCGCAGCGGGACCGGACACCGTATGCCGCGAACGTCAGGCCGGCGCGCCCTCGTCGAACTCGATCATCAGCGTCGGAACACCGCAGGTTTCGCTGCGCACGCTGATGACCCGCGTGCCGGGGCGGCGGCCGGTTCTGACTTCGGAGACGTCGACGCCCGCATCGTCGAGGCGCTTTCGCGCGGCCTCGATGCTCGCCACCCGGTACGACATTCCGTAGAACCGGTCGCTCGCCGACTCCGGAAGCGGCGACGCACCCGTTCCAAGCGCCGCGGCAACCTCGACCGTGAGCCCGCCGACGCGGAAGAACAGGAGGCGCACTCCCCAGCTTTCGAACTCCTTGTCCACGGCGAGGCGCAGGCCGAGGCCGTCGCCGAAGAGACTCTTGGCGGCCTCGGCATCGGTCGTCTGCACGACGACGTGATCGAGGGCATGCACGGCGGCCGCTGCCGCACCCGTCGGTCGTGCCATCGGCAGCGCGTCCGCCGGCGAATCGTGCTGGATCGGAAAGATCATCATTCCGCGCGTTCGGTGAGAGGGCAGAACCGCACGCCGCCAGCGCCGCTCGGCTCCCGTTCGCGAATCGATCCCGTTCCCGGCCTCGATGGGTCCGGGCTCGAGCCCGCGTTCGGAGAGCGCGCGGATGCACGCTTCGATTTCGCCCGTCCCGAAGGACAAACCGATGATCCCCTCTCCGTCCTCGGCGAGTCGGGCAGAGAGAATGTCGGAGAGCAGGCCTTGCCCTTCGGGTGCGAGCAGCTCGACGTAAGTGTTGTCGAGCCGGAAGAGCACGTTGGCCGTCCCGTAGCCGGGATGCTCGCCGCGCCACGACGGGGCGAGCCCGAGCACGGTCTGGTAGCTGCGGCTTGCTGCGTCGAGGTCGCGCACGGCGACGATCACGTGGTCGAGGGAGGTCAGCATGCGAGGCCTACCCGGTCTTTGTTCCGTCGGGAAGCCGGACCAGCGCTTCCTGCGCGACCGTCGCCACGTGAATGCCCTCTTCCGAGAAGATGTGTCCGGTCGCGAGGCCGCGTCCGTTGACGAAACCCTGGCACGAAAGATCGTGAAGGTGCCAGCGGTCGGCGCGCACCGGGCGGTGGAACCAGACCGTGTGGTCGAGGCTCGCGTTGAACGGAAAGGTGCCGCCGTCCATGTACGCCTGCGCTTCGGGCCAGGAACGGATCACGGCTTCGGTGGGCAGGTCGTCCGACAGGTAGGCGAGCGCGCAGCGCTGCACGAGCTGGTCGTCGCCAAGGTCGTTCTTCACCTTCATCCACGTCGAGACGCGGCCTGCCCCGCTTCCGCGCGGCGCGAGCATCGTGTGCGGCAGCACGCGGCGGTCGAAGAGCGTGCTCCACGACGTGGTCTCGATCGACTCGAACGGAGGCAGCGCGTCGGGAAACGGGACCGTCTGGATGTCCACGCTGGCTTCCTCGCGCTGGAAAGACGCCTCGAGGTTGAGGATCGCGCCGACCGACTGGCGTGCCACCACGCGGCGCGTGGCGAAACTCCGGCCGTTGCGGATGCGGTCCACCTCGTAGCGCACCGGTTCCTGGTTGTCGCCGCGGCGGATGAAATACGCGCGCAGCGAGTGCGGCAGCAGCGACGTCTCGACGGTGTTCGCCGCGGCGCGCAGGGCCTGGGCGACGATGTGGCCGCCGTAGAGGCCGCCCCACGGGTAACGGAGGCCCTCGCCTACGTAGACGTCGGCGCCGTGCGGCGCGAGGTCGAAAAGGCGCGTGAGGTCGATCTCGCTCATGCGGCCGCCGGTTTCGGTTGCAGCAGCCGCGCGGCCGACGGATCCCACAGCGCCCACATGCGCGCGCCGGGCTCGAGCCCCGCCGGCCGCTCCGCTTCGTCGATGTTGGCGATGATGTCGTCGCCCTCGTCGTCGAGCAGAAGGCAGCGCAGCACGGGCCCCTGGAAGATCACGTCGCGCACCGTCACCGGGACCACGCAGTGGTGCAGCTCGGCGGCCGGCTGCAGCGCGCTCACCTTCACGCGCTCGGGCCGGACCATGACGATGGCCTGGGAGCCCGCGTCGAAGCGCGAGTTGCCGGCCGGAACGTCGGCGTGGCGGCCGCCCGACAGCTCGACCTCCGCCTGCGCGCCGCCGTCTCGCACCACGCGCACGGGGATGAGATTGGCGGCGCCGATGAAGCTGGCCACGAAGACGGTGGCCGGGCTCAGGTAGATCTCTTCCGGTGTGCCGATCTGCTCGATGCGGCCTTCGCTCATCACCGCGGTTCGGTCCGACATCGTCAGCGCTTCTTCCTGGTCGTGCGTGACGAATACGAACGCGATGCCGATCTCGCGCTGGATGCGCTTGAGCTCGAGCTGCATGGCCTGGCGCAGCTTGAGGTCGAGCGCGGACAAAGGCTCGTCGAGAAGCAGCGCGCTCGGAAAGTTGACGAGCGCCCGCGCGAGCGCGACACGCTGCCGCTGGCCGCCCGAGAGCTGCTCGGGACGCCGCTTCGCGAACTCCGTGAGACGCACGACCTCCAGCATCTCGCCGACGCGCTTCGTCGTCTCCGACTCGGCCACTCCGGCCGTACGCGGGCCGAACGCGACGTTGTCGTACACGTTGAGGTGGGGAAACAGCGCGTACTGCTGGAAAACCGTGTTCACGTGGCGCCGGTACGGGGGCACCTTCGAGACGTCGACGCCGTCGAGTCGCACGCACCCGCTCGTCACGTCCTCGAAGCCGGCGATGAGCCGCAGGAGAGTCGTCTTGCCGCAGCCGGACGGCCCCAGCATGGAGAAGAATTCCCCTCGACGGATTTCGAGGTTGGCCGAGTGGACGGCCACGAAAGAGCCGAAGCGCTTGTGGACGTTCTCGAGCGAGATGACGGGAGTGTTCGGGTCGGCGGCTGACAACGCGGCGCTTGTGACAGATGCGCCAATTGCCCGCAAGAGTGTCGTCCCGTCGTGCCATGCGGCGGCAGAGGCGAACGCTCCCGCGCGCTCGTGCGGGGGCAAGACAACCTCACCGGTCCCGGCGGAGCATCGCCGATCGCCGCCGCAGGCGTCGTCGTTTCGGCCGTTCACGTCGCATGGCCCGGGCCGCTCGCGCGGCTGTCCCGCGATCGTGGAACCAATGCGGCGAAGCGTCCCCGACGGCGCACGAAACGTGAATGAAGTGACGAGAATCCTGTCGGATGTTCTGGAGCGATTCGTTACCGGGAAGCGAAGAGCCGACAGCGCCAGAGCGGGAGCGACCGCGCTGCCTCGTACCCGGAGCGGGAAGCGGATTCGTACCTCCAGGAATCGCGCACCCGCTTCGGGCTTTCCCTGCGCGACGCCCGGTAGCCGCGCGAAGCCGCGGAGGGCCGCAAGCCCTACCTCTCTGCCACGCGATCCATCACGCGCGCGATCGCGTCGAACAGGAAGTCGATCTCTTCGGCCGTGACGACGAGGGGCGGCGCGATCGCGATGAGGTCGCGGATGCCGCGCACGATGACGCCTTCGTCGCGCGCGAGCGCCGCCGCCTTCACGCCGAGCACGGGCGGCGACGAAAGCGCGGCGCGCCCGCCTTTCGGCAGCAGGTCGATCGCGCCGATGAGGCCTTCGCCGCGGACCTCGCCCGCCGCGGGATGCGACGCGAGCGCACGCAGTCGTCGCTGGAAGTGAGGCCCGGACTCCTCGCGAACCTTCTCGACGAGGCTTTCTCTCTCGAGGATGTCGATGTTGGCGAGCGCTGCGGCCGCGCTCACGGGATGCCCGCTGTAGGTGAATCCGTGCGCGATGTACCCGGCTTTCGAGAGCGTCTCGGCGATGGGATCGGCAACCATCGTCGCCCCGAGCGGCAGATAGCCGCTCGTGATGCCCTTGGCCATCGTGAGGAAGTCCGGCTCGAGCTCCCACATGGACGACGCGAACCAGGCGCCGAGGCGGCCGAAGCCCGTGATGACCTCGTCGGCGACGAAGAGGATGCCGTGACGGCGGCAAAGCTCGCGCAACTCGCGCAGGTGGCCTTTGGGCGGCACGACGACTCCGCCGGCGCCCTGGATCGGCTCGGCGAACAGGGCCGCGATCGTGTCGGCACCTTCCCGATCGATCGCGCGCTCGGTCTCCGCGATGCACCAGCGGCCGTATTCGTCGGGCGACATCTCGCTTGCGACGCCGTACGCGTGCGGCCCCGGCACGTGGAGGAAGCCCGGAAGCGGAAGCCCGAACGGCTCGTAGCAGCTCGGCAGCCCCGTCATGCTCGTCGTCGCGATGCACACGCCGTGATACGAGAACGTGCGCGTGAGGATCTTCGTCCGGTTCGGCCGCCCGACGATCTTCTGGTAGCCGCGCACCAGCTTGAGCGCCGATTCGTTCGCCTCCGATCCCGAGTTCGAAAAGAAGACCTTGCTCATTCCGGCGGGTGCGTACGACGCGATCCGTTCGGCAAGACGGATCGCCGGCTCCGTCGTCGAGTTGAAGAACGACGGATAGAAACTGAGGTCGAGGATCTGCCGGTGCACCGCGTCGGCGATCTCGCGGCGGCCGTAACCCACGTTGACGCACCACAGGCCTGCGAGGCCGTCGAGAAGTCGCCGGCCCGTCTCGTCGACGACGTGGCTGCCGGAACCCGACACGACCACGTGGGTGCCTTCCCTGTGCATGTCGTTGTGATCGGTGAACGGATGCAGGAAATGCGCGGCGTCGGTGCGGCGCAGCGCGGCGAGGGCGTTCGCGTCCATGGACGCCTGTAGAGCATATCGATTGCCGGTCGGCTAACGCGGCGGAGCCGCGTGAACGGCCTTTACTGGATGCGGCGAACGCGACAGGGTCCGGGCATGGGGCTGGGGCCGTTCGAGCCGTACGCGCGCGACCTCGCGCCCGGAGACCGCGGGGTGCTCGACTCTTCGTGGGACGATTTTTCGGTCGAGAGCGTGACGGACGCGGCGAGCGCCGCCTTCGCCGAGGCCTTCGACCGTCTCTGGCAGGAATTCGGTTCGCGCGGCGAGATGGAGCGCCGCGAGGTGATCGCCGACCGGCTGGGGTGGAGCCCGGCCAGACCGGTCGGCGGCCATGCGTTCCTGTACGAGATGCTCGTCGTGCGGCGCGGCGGGGTAGTCGTCGCAGTTCGCGACCATACCGCCATCGTTTCGCCGAAGGCGCGCTCCGAATGGCCCGGTGCGGCCGTCGTGGTGCATCTCTCGCACGTGCTCGTCGAGCCCGCGCTGCGCGGCAGCGGTCTCGCCTCCTGGCTCCGCGCGATGCCGATCGACACCGCACGCCGCTGTCGCGCGGGCGTGCACGGAACCGATCCCGGGATCCGCTCGGGAGAGCGGGAGAACGAAGTCACG
>CAYYVZ010000184.1:0-9702 GCA_964475235.1 uncultured Myxococcales bacterium
AGCGGATCGCCGGAACGAATGAGAGGGCGAACTCGCTCGAAGCCCTCCAGGCGCCAAGCTCCGCCGTCCGCACGACCCAGCCATGCAGCCTGTGCGATGTTTCCGAGCGCGTCGGTTCTCTTCGCCAGATCGGCCGGCAGATCTGGAGCGCGCGGGACCACGTCGAAGGAGGACTCGTACCTGCGACCTGCACCATCGACGATGCTCACGAGATAGACCCCCGTCGTCAGCGTCAGGTGGTCCAGGCGTACTCTCCACGCCTTCACGGTTGCCTCGCGCGCCGCTTTTCCGTCCTCACGGGCGATGCGGATCTGGAACGGAGGGCAGCCGCCCTGCCACGCAAGCGGAAGATCGCGTTCGCCGGCGGGGATCTGTGCCTTGCCCGAAAGCACCGGGATACGGATCGGCGGGACGACAGCTCCGTTTGCGGCGCAAGCGTCGCTCCCGCGCGAAGCCGCAGTGCCGGCGAAACGATACTCGTGATCGAGGAGATCCGAGATCGGCTGGAGGAAGGCCTCGATGACTCCGAGAGACCGGCCGCCCGCAACCGTGAACGTACCCGGGCCTTCGTACGTGCTGCGTTCGCCGCTGCCGAGATGAATCACGACCGAGGCCTGGACGGGAAGCGTCAGGCGATCGCCTTCTTTCACGATCGTCCCGATCCTGAGCGGGAGGGATTCCGGGCCGGGATCGCGGACAAGCGCGAAACGGCTCGACGACGGCCGATACTCGGCGACCACGCCCACGCCCTCGCTGGCGGAGTGCGCGGGCTCGACGCAAAGAAACACCAGCGTGAAAACGACGGCTGCCGGGATTCGCCACGTTTGCATTCGATGCTCCACGTTCCCTCTCTGCGCAGGATCAGTGCTTGCGCAGGCACACCGCGAGGATGGCCCGCAAGGTAGGCTGCGATGCCATGGGATGGGCATCGCGGTGCGCGCGCACTTCCGCCGCGAAATGCAGGCTTTCGAAGATCGCCAGGTAAACGGCAAGCAGAAGCAGCGCCGTCTCGAGCGCATCGAAAGCCCGAAGATCGCCGAACCAGTGTGTACTGACGGCAAGAACTGCCAGCGTCGCAGCGCCGGACAAGACGAGCGCCGCCATCGGGCGGAAGGTCCAGGAGCTGTAGGCGAAAATTGCATACAGGAGCAACGCCAGGACGCGTTCCGCGAGAATCGCCGATGAACCTGGATCTGCCTTGGCGACGGGTGAGAACCGGACGATGTCTGCCAGGACCTCCACTCCGGGGAAGTAGCCGACAGGCGTCGCCCAGAAATCCCGTGAGGCAGCATGAGTCGCTCCGATCAGGACGACGCGCTTCGCGAACAGGCTGGCGTCGTCCCGATCGAGATCCGGATCGACTAGCAACCGGGCAGAGACCGTCCGCGCGTCCGGAGTCTGCCCCTGACCACGTTCGCCCGTCAGTCGCGGCCCGATCAGCAGTCGCTGCGACGGTCCGAATTCGCCTTCGTCGGTTATGCACGCCGTTGGCAGCGGTGGCGGTGCGGGGCGCTGGAGTCGTGCCGGCAGCGGGTCGAGCATCGCGGCGAGCTGGACCGCCATGAACGGCATCAGCTTGGGCCCGTTACCCGAACATACTGGCGTCCACTCCTGCCATCGTCGGGTCACGCCGTTTACCGAGACGAGCTGGGCATGAGCCCATGCCAGCTTCGAGTTGTGAAGCACCGTGTCGTCGTATGAACTTGCGGCCGCACGCGCGAAGCCATCCGCGCCGTGCTCGATCCTTTTCGCAAGAACGATCGGTGCCGCCCCTCGGTACGTCGCAAGAAAGTCGCGCAGGGCTTCTCCACCCGGATCGGTCTCCGCCTGAGCCTGCGAATCCCCTTCTCCGGACGAGAGATCGATATCGAGAACGACCGCGGACGGCTCGGCCAGGGTGACGACCTCCAGTATTCGACGCAGACGATGGCGCGGCGTAACCGGCGGCGATCCCCATTCCCGATACGTCTCTTCGTCGATGTCGACGATGGTGACCGGAATCGTATGACCAGCCGCGAACCAACCTCGGGAAAGTGCGCGAAGGGCGAGATCGGGGTGGAAGGAGGATCGCTCCAGAAGCTTCGACGGCAGGAGCGAGAAATCCGCCAGACCGAGCACGGCGAACCACAGGCCGACGAGGGCGGCAACAACGATTGCGCGTGTTCCCTGGCCGGCGGTCGAAAAAAACCGACGAGGCGGGCCGGGCGTGGGAGGGCTTTCTTCCAATGGGATTCCAACGCGCGAGGGCCCGTCCATCCAGCGGGCTACCCTCGGGCTTCAGGCCACCGGTGAGACATGGCTCGAATACGATGCGCTCGCCCATCATTCAGGTAGAGCAGAACTGAAGGAAGGATCTGCCCGGCGGCAGTGGAGCCCCGACGATTCGGTAGAGCGGATCGTCGAAATCCCGACGGACGCGCTGATCCCTCCCGGCTTTCCCGCGCAGCTCGCTCGCGGGCGGTAACCTATTTGACCGCCGACTTCAGCGCGGCCTGAATCTCGGCGCCCGGATCTCCGAAAAACCGCGACGTGCCGTCGTCCTTGGTGAAAAGTGCCCAAGCCTTCGAGCCACCCGGAACGAAGAGCACGTGGAGGAAGTTGCCGCCGCAGTTGTGCGGCTGGCAAACCTGGTAGAGCTCGTAGGACTTGTCCTGGACGGTGCGCGCCTGCGAGGGGCTATCGACGCCGTTCTGGGTCTTCAGGTAGTCCTTCACCCAGGGTTCGAGATTCTTCTCGTGCGCCAGCAGCGCGTTCAGGGTTTTGGAGTACTCGGGCTTCTTCAGTTGCTCGAAAAGATAGGGCCCGTCCTTCGCTACCGCCGCTGTGGTCAACGGAAACGATAGCGCAACGCTGAGCAAAGCAAGTCTGGCGAGGTTCATGTTGGGAGCTCCAGGTGGCTCGTTGCCACCCGAGGACTTCTACGGCTCAGCCGCTACTCTGGGAAGCGGGAGGTCGTCTTCCGCGTGATGCCGATCTCAGAAACGGTGCCCGCGGCACGAACTGCGCCGGAGGAATCCCTTCGATCGACTCGTGCGGCCAGGTGGTCATCCGTGATTTCCCGGGTCGCGCGCCAATCGGGATCCGTCCCCGATTTACGAGCTGCAGGAGAGCATGGAGCAGCCGACTTTGGTGCGGGCCCAGTCGGGGCGCTTGGCGGCGAACTTCTCGAGGCCGGGGCGTTCGGTGTACGGGGCGCGCAGCACGTCGAGTAGCTCGTGGATGCGCGACGAGTCGCCGGCTTCGGCGAGGTCGATCGCTTCCTGGGCCAGGTAGTTGCGAAGCACGTAGCGCGGATTCGCCGCGTTCATGGCGGTGCGGCGTGACTCCGCGTCGCGCGTGTCGTCGCGCAGGCGGGCCGCGTAGCGGATCAGCCACTCCTGCCACGCAGGCTGCCAGCGCGTCTTCAACGCATCGTCGTAGAAGACATCGCCGAGCTGCTCGATAGTCGGTTCCGCGAGATCGACCTGCGCGAGCGCACGGAAGAACTGCGTCATGTCGCCCTCGCTCTCGAGAAGCAGCCCGAAAGCCTCGCCCATGAGCTCGTCGTCGCCCGTGCGCACGTCCGCGAGGCCGAACTTGTCCATCGTCATGCGCAGCGACTCGGACTGGAGGACCGAGCGGTACAGGTCGAGCCCGGCCTTCAGATCGTCGAGAGACGGGAACAGCCCGGTCAGCGAATTCGCGAAGCACGCGAGGTTCCACAGCGCGATCTGCGGCTGGCGGCCGTATGCATAGCGGTGGTTCGCGGCATCGGTCGTGTTCGGCGTCCAGTCCGGGTCGTAGTTGTCCACCCAGCCGTAGGGGCCGTAGTCGATCGTGAGGCCGAGCACCGACATGTTGTCGGTGTTCATCACGCCGTGCACGAAGCCCACGCGCATCCAGTGCGCGACCATCACGGCCGTGCGCCGGCAGACCTCGTGAAACCAGGCCGTGCGTCGCGCAGGCGCATCGCCTTCGATCGCGGGAAAGTCGCGCGAGATCGTAAAGTCGACGAGCTTCTCGAGCAGCTCCGCGTCGCCACGCGCCGCCAGAATCTCGAAGTTGCCGAACCGAAGGAACGAAGGCGCCACGCGGCAGACCACGGCGCCGGGCTCGGCGCGCGGATGGCCGTCGTAGAGCATGTCGCGCACGACGTCCTCGCCGGTCGCGACGAGGCTGAGCGCGCGCGTCGTCGGCACGCCGAGGTGGTGCATGGCCTCGCTGCACAGGAACTCGCGGATCGACGAACGCAGCACCGCGCGACCGTCGGCCGTGCGCGAATACGGAGTCGGTCCGGCGCCCTTCAGCTGCAGCTCCCAGCGCTCGCCGCGCGAGTTCACCACTTCGCCGAGGCCGATCGCACGGCCGTCGCCGAGCTGGCCGGCCCAGCTACCGAACTGATGGCCGCCGTAGCAGGCAGCGTAGGGCACCATCGCCGGCACCAGTTCGTTGCCGCCGAAGACGCTCGCGAACTGGGGCGATGCGACGTCGCGGTCCGAGAGGTCGAGGAGCGAGGCGACTTCGCGCGAATGAGCAACCAGTCGCGGCGCGGCGACCGGCGTAGGCTCGGCCGGCGACCAGCAGGCCCCGTGCACCTGGCGGCGGAAGTTGCGCGTCTCCGGGTCGCCCGGGAGCTCGCGCACGAAGCGGTTGTCGAACGTTGGAGACCAGCCGTCGAGGCGCTGAGAGGCAGCGGTGGCCATGCTGCGAACGGCGGCCCGCGCGCTCAGGCGCCGGGAACCCTCGTGGTCAGGCTGTCGACGGCGTGGACGGGCGCCATGTCGCCGGACATCAGATGGGCGATCGCGCCGTACACGAGACGCTGGCTCGCGAGCATGCTCTTGCCCGCGAACGCGGGCGCGACGACGTCGATCGAGAAATGCCCGCCGCCGCCGGTCACCTGGGCCTTCGACTCGGGGATCGCCTTTTCGATGGACTCGCGCAGGGCGTCGATGATGGACCCCTGGAAATCGGTGGGATGAGAGGACATGCGGCGGAGGGTAGGGGATGCACCGTCCGCAGGCGAATGATCGGAACAACGCGACCCGAAAACGGGGACGGTTACCTGGCGCACGGCGATGGCCGGTGAAAGGCCCCGTCGACGGGCGTCAGGTAACCGTCCCCGTTTTCGCGCGCTGGTCATGTCTTCGCCCCCGGCTACACTGCAGGCCATGACGGAGAACCCCGAGGAAAGCGCGACCGCCGAGCTCGTGAGCGAAGCTGCCGAGGGCGCTTACGTCCTGCGGCTCGTCGAGTTCGACTTCGAGCGCAAGACGGAGCGGACGGCGGCGCTCGACCGCTTCGGCCCGGCCGCCGAAGAAGGCAACTACCTCTGGCTCGACCTCGACGTCGCCGGCGATCCGCAGGGAGCCAAGACCCTGCTGTCCTCGCTCGAACTGGTCGATCCGGTGCTGCTCGACGATGCGATCGAGAGTGCCGCCGACACGCGCGTGCGCCGCTTCGACGACTACCTCTTCATTGCGCTGACGGGCTGCCGCATCGTCAACGACCAGCTCGTCACGGAGCGCCTTTCCGCTTTCGTCGCCGAGCACTTCCTGCTGACGATCCATCACGGCCCCGTTGCGTTTCTCGACGGCATGTTCCGCGTCTATCGCGCCGATTTCGTGCGCTTCGCCAAGGGCCCGGGGTTCCTGCTCTACGAGCTGGTCGAGCAGCTCACCGAGAATTTCATCGACGGGCAGCGCTACCTGGCCACCCACGTGGAGCAGCTCCAGCTCGAGCTGATCGGCGAGATCGACGAGTCCGTGTTCCATCGCGTGGCCGCGCTCGGCAACGACGTGCTCGCGTTCCGCAAGATCCTCGTCCCCGCGCGGTCGCTCCTGACCGAGCTCGCCCAGCGAAAATCCGCGTTCGTCTCCGAGGAGACGCGTCCGTTCCTGTCCAACATGTCCGCCACGGTCGAGTGCGTGCTGGCCGACGTGCTGGCCGATCGCGACATCCTGTCGGGCTCCCTCGATCTCTACATGTCGATGGTCGGCCACCGCACCAACGAGGTCATGAAGCGCCTGACCGCCGTCAGCGTGATCTTCATGCCGCTCACCTTCCTCTGCGGAATCTACGGCATGAACTTCGAGATCCTGCCGGAGCTGCAGTGGACGTACGGATACGCGATCTTCTGGGCCGCCGTTGTCGTAATCTCCGTGACCCTCATCGGCATGCTGCGCCGCGCCAAGCTTCTCTGACGGCGATCATCTCGCCGGTGCGCCCCCCGCGGAGTGGTCGGCCATTCGCCGGGAGAGGCTGGTCGGGTGACGGCGCCGCGCCCGCCAACCACGACGCTTTCCCACCCGGGCGGTCCGATTTCGCCGGAAACCTTGGCGCCCGTCTTGCGCGAGGTGTCCCCTTGAGCGAGGTAACGATGCTCGGGGAAGGGAAGGAGAAGGCCGGCGTGGATGAAAATGACCGCAGACTCGCCGAGCGCCGCCTTCTCGTGCTCGCTCCCACGGCGGCGGAAGCCTCCTTCACGAGGTCCATCTTCGAGCACGCAGGAATGACCTGCCTTTGCGTGCCCGATCTGGTCGCGCTCTGCGACGAGATTGCACGCGGTGTCGCCGCCATCGTCATCCCCGAAGAGTGCGTCTCGATCGAGCGCCGCGACTGCCTGGGGGAATGGCTGGCGGCCCAGGAAGCCTGGTCGGACCTGCCCGTGCTCGTGCTGGCGCTACAGGGTGCCGACTCGGCTGCGGTGGCCCGTGCCATGGACCAGCTCGGCAACGTGACGGTGCTCGAGCGGCCCACCCGCGCCGCGTCGCTCGTGAGCGCGGCCCGCTCGGCGCTGCGCGCGCGCCAGCGCCAGTACCAGATCCGCGAGAACATGGTGGAGCGCGAGCGAGCAGCCGAAGCGCTCCTCGCGACCGACCGGCGCAAGGACGAGGTCCTCGACCTGCTCGCGCCCGAGCTGCGCAACCCTCTCGCTCCCATCGTCAATTCCATCCGCCTGCTCGACCTCACGCTCGGGAACGATCCCAAGGTCGCGCGCATCCGCGAAATGCTCTCGCGTCAGGTCGGCTGCATGGTCCGCATGGTGGACGACCTGCTCGAGATCTCGCGCATCACGCGCGGGCGCATCGAGCTGCGCAAGGAAGCGGTCGAGCTGGCCGAAGTCGTCAAGTCCGCGATCGAGGCGATTCGCCCGGCTGCCGATGCGGCAGGCCACACCATTTCCGTCTCGCTACCTGACCAGTCGCTGCTGCTCGAAGGCGATCCGGCACGCCTCGTTCAGGTGCTCACCAACGTGCTGCACAACGCCGTCAAGTACACCGCTCAGCGCGGCCGCATCTGGCTGGCTGCCGAGCTCGAAGAGGACCGCGTTGCCATCCGCGTACGCGACACCGGCTGCGGCATTCCGATGGAGATGGTTCCGCGCGTCTTCGACCTGTTCACGCAGGTTCCGCGCGACACGGCGCCGTCCCGGGGCGGGCTCGGCGTCGGGCTCACGCTGGTGCAGCGCCTCGTCGAGCTTCACGGCGGAAGCGTGAGCGCGTTCAGCGAGGGGCGTGACCGCGGCAGCGAGTTCACCATCCGGCTTCCGCTGCCCGTGCTTCGCTTCGATCTCGAGCACGGCTCGATGCGTGGCGAGACAGCCGCGACCGAGTCGTCACGGCGCCGCGTCCTCGTCGTCGACGACAACCACGACGCGGCCGACAGCCTCGCGTCCCTGCTCGAGCTGCTCGGTGCGGAAACCGACGTGGTTTACAGCGGGCACGAGGCGATCGAGCGCATGGCCACGTACCGGCCGTCGGTGATCCTGCTCGACCTCGGAATGCCCGGAATGGACGGCCACGAAGTCGCGCGTCGCATTCGAAGACGGCCCGAGTATCGCGACGTCACGCTCATCGCGATGACGGGGTGGGGACAGGAGCAGGACCGGCGGCGCACTCGCGCAGCCGGCTTCGATCATCACCTGACCAAGCCCGCGGACGTGGACGTGCTCGGCTCGCTGCTTTTCTCGCTCGGCGCGAGCAAGCGCGACCCGATCACCGCGCCGGTCCAGGCGGGCGCGCCGGCGATCTCTTCGTCCAGAACCTGACGCGGCGTCGATCGCGCGCGGTTCGCAGTGTCGGGAGGTAGGGCGGATCGCGGTGCCCGCGATCACTTCCTTCGCTTTGCCGGGTTGCACTTTTGCCGCTCCCGTTCGAGTTGCCGGCATGGACTCGAGCCTTTTCGTCCGCGACGCTGCCGATCCGAATCTCTACCAGCCGACCGAGTTCACGCGCGGGCCGTGGACGCCGGTGGCTCAACACGGCGGACCGCCGTCGGCGCTGCTCGCGATGGCTCTCGAGGCGCACGACGACGACAAGGCGCCGCGGCGCCCGGACGGTAGCGACGATGCGATGTTCCTCGCGCGCCTGAACGTGGAGCTGCTGAAGCCGGTGCCGCTGACGCCGCTCGCGGTAAGCGTGCGCGTCGAGCGGCCCGGACGAAAAGTGCAGCTTCTTTCGGCCTCGCTCTCCGCCGACGGCAAGGAAGTCGCGCGAGCGACGGCGCTTCGCATCCGGCGCGCGCGCATCGAGCTTCCCGAAGGATGCTTTCCTGCGCTCGAGCCGCCGGCGCCACCGTCGACCGGCTACGAAACGTCCACGCCGTGGCGCCACGGCAGCCTCGTCTCGTTTCACTCGCACGCGGTCGATCACCGCTTCGTGGCGGGAGGCTTCGACCGGCCCGGCCCGGCAACGGACTGGATCCGCCTGCGCGTGCCTCTCGTCGCCGGCGAAGAAACGCCACCCGTCTGCCGCATCGCTGCGGCGGCCGACTTCGGCAACGGCGTGAGCTGGACGCTGTCGCGCGTGGACGGCTACGTCTTCATCAATCCCGACCTCACGCTCTATCTGCACGCGTATCCGTCCGGCGAGTGGGTCTGCCTCGACGCCACGACGTATCCGCAGCCTCATGGCGTCGGCCTCGCCGAAAGCAGGCTCTGGGGAGAGCAGGGCATGCTCGGCCGCTCCCTGCAGAGCCTCCTCATCGAGCGCGGAAGCTGACGCCGCGTTACCCCGCCGCGATCACCACGCGCTGCCGCTCGACGGCGGCCACGCGGTCGGACCACGCGCTTCGATAAGCCTCGTCCTCGTGCAGCGCGACGAGCGCGGCGCGGTCCGGATAGGACGCGATCGCGACGATGTCCCAGTCTTCATCCTCTCCCATGAACGTCGCCTCGAAGGGGCCGGACAGGAGGAAGCGACCGCCCACGCGTTCCAGCGTGGGGCCGCTCACCGACGCATAACGCATCATGGCCTGGAGCGCCTCGCCGCCGCCCGGGCGCAGCTTGAAGAAGTTGACCAGCGTGATCGGCGTGCCGGCCGGTCCCGACAGCATTCGCTGCCACTGCGACGCGGTGGGTCCGTGCTGCTCGCCGTAGTGGGCTACGAGACTCGCGGCCTGCGTTTCGACGTCTGTCGTCATGGGAACGTTCCTCCTGCTTTATCCTCGCCGTCCCGGGCTGCGGACCTTTATCCTTCGCCTCGTAGAACGGCGGACTCTGCACCTCGCCTTGACGAGGTGCAGAATTCGTCTGCGGGTTGATCGGCGGCGAGGATGCCGCTAGATTTTACACGTGTCAAATCTACACCCGCGCTCCGTCCGTACCCGCGCCGACATCCTCGACGTCGCCTGGAAGCTGTTCGCGAAGAAAGGCTCGGCGGCCTCCATGGCCGAAGTTGCGGACGCGGCCGGTCTCACCCGCCAGGCGATCTACGTCCACTT
>CAYYVZ010000185.1:0-9538 GCA_964475235.1 uncultured Myxococcales bacterium
CGCCGTGATTCACGCCGGGCGATTCGGGAACGTAGGAAAGGAGACAAACGACGAGGAAAGCGCCGACGGCCGAGGCAACGATGGCCTCGACCTCCTGGATCAACCGCGACGGATCCTTACTGCCTGCGCTGGATCTGGCTACCGAACCCACTCCACCACCTCTCCCCGTCCCACCCGACCGCCTATGTCCCGGAAGCGAGGACGGTCCACGCCAGCGTCAGGACGCCGACCGTCCAGCAGTATACAGAAAACCCCTTCAGACTACCCCTGCGTATCGCCCGCATCAGGACTTCGATCGCGATCCAGCCCGTGATCCCGGCAGCGACCGGCCCGACGAGGAGAGGCAGGCTGTCCCCGGTTCGCGCCATCTCGAGGACGTCCGAGGACTTGAGGACCAGCGCACCCGTGATGGCTGGTATCGAGAGCAGGAAAGAAAAGCGTGCGGCCGTGGTGCGTTCGACGCCGGTCTGGAGGGCCATGAACAGAGTCGAGCCGGAGCGCGAAACGCCCGGAAGCAGGGCGATCGTCTGGATGCCGCCGATTCGTAGGGCGTCGGCCATGGTTAGATCGCCCTCCTCGCGGCCCCGCTCGCCCTTCCCGTCGACGAGGAAAAGGAGGGTGCCGGTGACGAGCAGGCCGGCGCCGGCCCAGACCGCCGAGTCGAAGGTCGCGGCGAACCGGTCCTCGAGCAGGCCGCCGACGATGGCGACCGGCACCGTTCCGAGCCCGAGCAGCCAGATCCACCGGCGCCGCACGTCCGCCTGAGCGCCCTTCGCACCGAACAGTGCGAACAGCATCTCGAAGAGCTCCCTACGGAAGTACCCGACGACGGCGACCAGGGTTCCCAGATGGAGAAGAACGTCGAATGCGAGCGCGTTCGGAGGCCGGAGCCCGAAGACCTCCTGCGCGATGACGAGGTGGCCGTCGCTCGAGACCGGAAGGAACTCGGTGAGTCCCTGGATGATGCCCAGGATGATCGCCTGCCAGACCGTCACCTACCGCCGCCTCCGCTCCGCCACCGGCGGATGGTAACGGTGGCATCCCTCCCTCACAACGGTTCGGCATACCACCTGCGGCATTGACGCACGGAGGCCGCACGCGCGACCATCCCGCCGTGGCCGTTGCGATCGACACCCTTGCCTATGCCCGCCGGCTCCGCGAAGCTGGCTTCAGCGAGCAGCAGGCGGAAGGTCAGGCCGAAGCGCTCGCGGCTGCGATGACGGAAACGCTCGCCACCAAAACCGACCTCCAGGCGCTCGCGACCAAGGAGGACCTCCGCCACGTGGCCATGAAGGAGGATCTCCGGGAGTTCGCGACGAAGCAGGACCTCAGAGAACTGGAGGCCCGCATCGACCTCAGAATGGACGCCCGCCTTGCCGATCTCGAGCGGCGCATGACGATGCGCCTGGGCGGAATCATGGTCGTCGGCATCGGCTTCATGTCTGCCCTCGCGAAGCTGACCTGATTCGGCGGGCAGAAATCCCCATGTCTTCTGCTTTTTCCGATCGCGCGCTCACTCCGATGGATGTCAGCGACCCGGCCCTCTACGTCGAGGACCGCTGGCGAGAGCCGTTCGCCGAGCTGCGGCGCACGATGCCCGTCAGCTTTCGACCCGAAAGCCCGTTTGGCCCGTACTGGTCGGTCGTCACCCACGATCTCGTGCAGGAGGTCGAAGCGAAGCCAGAGATCTACTCCTCGTCGTGGGAGTACGGCGGCATCACCATCCTCGACACGTTTGGCGACAGGGCCTTCCCCAATTTCATCTCGATGGACGGCGAGAAGCACGCAGCGCAGCGGCGAACGGTGCAACCTGCGTTCAACACCCCCGAGATGCGGCGGCGCGAGAGCGAGATCCGGGCAAGAACGCGCGCTCTTCTCGAGGCGCTTCCGCTCGGCCAGACCTTCAACTGGGCAGAAAGCGTTTCCATCCAGCTCACCATCGGGATGCTCGCCATCCTGTTCGACTTCCCCTGGGAAGAACGCATGGCGCTGCGGCGATGGTCCGACTGGATGGGCGACGTGCGTCCGGAGGCAGAGCAGACTCCCGAATATGTCCAGGAGTTCCACGCGCAGGCGTCGGAGATGCTCGGGACATTCGACCGGCTGTTCGCGCGGAAGCTGGCCGAGCCTCCCACCGATGACCTGCTTTCGCGCGTCATTCACAGCGAAGCGATGGGGCACATGCCCGACCTGGAGCGGATCGCCAACCTCGCGCTGCTGATCGTCGGCGGCAACGACACGACCCGCAATTCCATGAGCGCATTCGCGCACCTTGCCGCGCTTCATCCCGAGCAGATCGAGTTGCTGCGCCGCGAGCCGTCGCTCATTCCCAATGCTGTCCAGGAAGTCATTCGCTGGCAGGCACCGGTCACGCACATGCGGCGTACGTGCATGCAGGACACGGAGCTCGGAGGCCAGAAGATCGCAAAGGGCGAGAAGGTCGTGCTCTGGTACAACTCGGCGAATCGCGACGAGAGCGTATTCCCCGATCCGGATCGTGTGGATTTCCGGCGCGAGAATGCGCGTCGGCACCTCGGGTTCGGCTGGGCCGTGCACCGCTGCGTCGGGGCGCGACTGGCCGAGCTTCAGCTCGGAGTTCTGTTCGAGGAAACGCTGCGTCGCTGCGAGCGGATCGAGCTGGTGGGTGCGCCGGAATGGGCGCCGACGCCTTTCCTGCACATCTATACGAAGCTGCCCGTGAAGCTGGTCTGACTAGAGCTCGACGACGTACGGCACGACGACCGGCCGCGATCCATGCGTGCGGCGGAAGAAACGCCGCACCGCCAGCCGTACCTCTTCTGCAAGCTCGTCCACGTCGCGCAGCGCCGCCTTCGGCATCGCCGCGATCGCGTCTTCGACCGCACGGCGCAGCGGCTCCGTGTCGTTGTCGCCGTCTTCGCCGATCACGACTCCGCGCATCAGGAACTCGGGACCCGACAGCACGGCTCCGCTCTGCTGCGCGACGGCCAGCACCGCGAGCACCATGCCGTCGCGCGAGATGTTGCGCCGGTCGCGCATCACGCTTTCGTCGTCGATGCCGACGACGCCGCCGTCGATGAGCACGCGCCCTGCCGTCACGGTCCCCGCGCGGCGGCCGGTGTGCTCGTCGATCTCGAGCACGTCGCCGTCGGTCATGCGGAAGACCTTCTGCTCGTCGACGCCGGTCTCGACGCCGAGGCGCGCGTGGTGCACGAGGTTCCGGTACTCGCCGTGAACCGGCACGAAGTATTCGGGGCGCGTGAGCTCGAGCATCGTCCTCAGCTCTTCCTTGCAGGCGTGACCGGAGACGTGAGCACGAGCGAAGCGCGGGTAGTAGACCTCGCAGCCGAGGCGGAAGAGCTGGTCGATCACCGCGCCGATCGGGCGTTCGTTTCCCGGGATCACTTTCGACGAGAAAATCACGGCGTCGCCGACGCCGGGCACCACGCCAGGCATGTTGCCGAAGGCGATGCGCGACAGCGCCGACCGCGGCTCGCCCTGGGAGCCCGTGAGCAGGTAGCAGACTTCGCCGGGATTCATCCGCTGCGCCTCGCGCGAATCGACCAGCAGGTCGCCGGGAAGTCCGAGATGCCCGGTCTGGTTCGCGAGCACCGTGTTCGATTCCATGCGACGGCCGAGGATGGCGATCTTGCGGCCGAACTGGTGCGCGAGCGACATGATCGCGGCGACCCGGTGGATGTGCGACGCGAACGTCGCGACGAACAGGCGCCCTTTCGTCGCCGCGAACATCGGCTCGAGCATGCCGCGGACGAGGCGCTCGGAGCCGCTCTTGCCTTCGTTCTCGACGTTGGTCGAGTCGGAGAAGAGGAGCTTGACGCCTTCGTCGCCGAGTGCGCGGAAGCGATCGGTGGCGAAAGAGCGGCCGTCGATCGGCGTCTCGTCGATTTTGAAGTCGCCGCTGTGGATCACGATCTCGCCCTCGCTCCTGACGGCGAGCGCGCATGCGTCGACGATGCTGTGCGTGACCGGTACGGCTTCCAGGTCGAAGTGCCCGAGCTGGAAGCGGTCGCCGTCCATGAACAGCTCGATGCGCTTGTTCTTCAGCCGCTCGTGGTCGCCGAGGCGCTCGCGCAGCAGTCCCGCCGTGAACTTCGTCGCGAAGACCGGCACGTCGAAATCGCCCCATACGTAGGGCAGCGCACCGAGGTGATCCTCGTGCCCGTGCGTCAGCACGAAGCCCTTGAAGCGATCGCCGAGCTCTCGCAGATACGTGAGGTCGGGGATCACGAGGTCGATGCCCATGAGTTGCGCGTCGGGGAACATGACGCCGCAGTCGATGGCGATGGCCTCGTCGCCGCGCTCGAGGACCATGCAGTTGAGGCCGAACTCGCCGAGTCCGCCCAGGGGAATGACACGGAGCGGGGCTTTCGGCGGCATCGTGGATCCTTTCCTGTCGCTCAGGAGGCCTGCGCCATGCGCGGCGGAGTGCGAGTCGCCGAGGCCCTTACCGGTTCTTCGGCCGGCGGCGGCCCTTCGAGGTCGATCAGCATGGCCTGGATCTCACGGCGCACACGCTCCGTGAGCGCGTCGCGGTCCGCGTCCGTCATGCCCGTCGTGTCGATCGGTGCGCCGATGCGTACGCGGATCGTTCCCGGCGTGGAGATGACGGAATGATTGGGGATGCACTTCTCGGAACCCGACACGGCCATCGGCAGTACCCACATCTGCGAGGAGATCGCGAACGCGGCGCCGCCCTTCTTGAAAGGCAGCATGCGGCGCGTGGACGAGCGGTGGCCTTCGGGAAAGAAGCAGATGAGCGCATCGCGATCGCCGGAGTGCCGGCTGAGCGCGCTCAAGGCAGCGGAACGATCGCCCCGGTCGATGAAGATCTGGCCGCTGAGCTCGAGAGCCTTGCCGAGGATCGGGACCCGTCGGAGTTCCTTCTTCGCCACCCAGCGTGTGTAGCGCGGAAGCACGGCAACACCCATCGCGACGGGATCGAGCTGGCTCCGGTGGTTCGCCATGACGACGAAATTTCGGTCGCTCGCGAGATGCTCGAGCCCGCTCACCTCGAGACGGACGCGGAAGATCCTGAGTATTCCGCGGATCCACGGCCGCGCCGCGGCCCAGTACCTGTCGGTGCCCGGATAGACAATCACATAAATGGACAGTGCGGTGAGCATCACCGCGCTGAACGTGAAAAAAACGACGAGACGGAGATAGGCGCCGAGGAGTTTCATCGCCGCGCGGCCCGCGCGCGAATTCGCGCGTTTTCCAGCACGAACTCTAGCAACAGGATGTCATTGACTCGGGCCGGGGGCGGCCCTAGCCTCGCAGCGAAATTCACGGGCAAAACTGCCCGATCGACGCAAGAGGACATCATGGCATCAGTAAACAAGGTCATCATCCTTGGCAATCTCGGCCAGGATCCCGAATTGCGTAACACCTCCAGCGGCAAGGCGGTTGCCACGTTGAGGGTCGCCACCACCGACACCTGGAACGACCAGAGCGGGCAGCGCCAGGAGCGCACCGAGTGGCACTCCATCGTGGTGTGGGGAAGGTCCGCGGAGAACTGCAAGCAGTACCTCTCCAAGGGCCGCTCGGTGTACGTCGAGGGCCGGCTGCAGACGCGCAAGTGGCAGGACAAGGAAGGCCACGATCGCTACACCACCGAGATCGTCGCCGACCGCGTCCAGTTCATCGGCGGCGGCGGAGGAGGAGGAGCAGGTGGTGGTGGCGGCGGTGGTGGCGGAAGCCGCGGTCGCGGTTCCGACGACTCCGGGGACATGGGCGGCGGCGGTTATGGCGGCGGCCCGCCGCCCGACGACGACATTCCGTTCTGACGATTCAAGACGGGGCGGGACCCTGTTCGCGTCCCGCCCCGTCTTGAATCACCAGCCGCTGTCCGCGAACGAATAGTAGCGACCTCGACCCACGACCACGTGGTCGAGCACCGAAATTCCCATCAGCTCGCCCGCACGTCGAAGCCTCTCCGTCGTCAGCTTGTCCTCCGGGCTCGGCGTGGGATCGCCGCTCGGATGGTTGTGCACGAAGATGATCGCGGCCGCCGCCTCGCGCACGGCCGAGCGGAACGCTTCGCGCGGGTGCACGATCGACGAAGCGAGCGACCCCTGGGAGATGCGGACCTTCGCCATCACGCGGTTCTTCCCGGTGAGCAGCACGGCGTAGAAGCTCTCGCGCTTCTCGTCCACCAGCAGCGGACCGAAGTGCGCGTAGACGGCCGATGCCGACGTGAGCACGAGTCCCTCGTCGAGTCGGTCGGCCTGAACGCGGCGCGCAACTTCTCCGACGGCGACCATCGTGGCTGCCCGCGCACGCCCGACTCCAGGCATCGACGCGAGCTCGGTTACGGATGCGCTGAGCACCCCGCGCAGATCGCCGAACGTCGCGAGCAGGCTGCGCGCGATCGTGAGCGCGCTGCCGCTTCCCGGATGCCCTGTGCCGAAAATCACGGCCAGCGCTTCGCCGTCGCTGAGCACGGCCGGCCCGAGGGCGAGCAGGCGTTCGCGGGGACGTTCGGTCTCGGGCCATGCGGCCGGGGATCGGTCCCGCGCGAGCAGGGAATCGAGGCGTGCTGCGGATTTCATGGCGCGAGGCTACGCGCAGCGCAGCCTGCCAGTCATCGCCTGACATGTAATGAGATGAGGGAGAGTTGCGCGAGGTGCGGCCGGGAAGGCGAAAACGATTCGCCGTCGCGCCGGACGTCGCCGAGCTATTCCTCGCGGCGATACTCGCCGAGCTATTCCTCGCGGCGATACTCGCCGCTTTTGCCCCCGCTCTTGGCGACGAGCCTCACGTCGGTGAGCACCATCGAGCGGTCCACGGCCTTGCACATGTCGTAGACCGTGAGCCCCGCGACCGCCGCCGCGGTCATCGCTTCCATTTCGGCACCCGTTCGCGCCGTCACGGCGACGCGCGCCTCAACTTCGAGCACGCCGGGCTCGCTGCCCTGCTCGAACGAAATCTCGACCGAAGACAGAGGCAGCGGGTGGCACAGCGGGATCAGGTTCGGCGTCTGCTTGGCGGCCATGATGCCGGCCGTGCGGGCGACCGCGAGCACGTCGCCCTTCGGCATGTCGCCCTGCAGGATGCGCGCGAGCGTCGCGGCATCGGTGCGAAGCCGCGCGCGCGCGGTTGCGCGGCGCTCCGTGACGTCTTTCGCGCCCACGTCGACCATGCGCGCGCGGCCCTTTTCGTCGAGATGCGTGAGAGGCGACTTCGGTTGCATGCCTGCCGGGTCATACTTATATCGGCGCCGCCATGTCGAACGAACACCACAAGGTCATCATCCTCGGCTCCGGCCCCGCCGGCCTCACGGCTGCGCTCTACTCGGCTCGCGCCAACCTCGCGCCCCTCGTCGTCGAGGGCACCCAGCCGGGCGGCCAGCTGACCATCACGACGGAAGTCGAGAATTTCCCGGGCTACCCCGAGGGCATCATGGGACCCGAGATGATGGTGCAGTTCCGCGAGCAGGCCGCTCGCTTCGGCACCCAGTTCGCCGTCGGCGACGTCGAGTCCGTCGATCTCTCGAAACGCCCGTTCACGCTCAAGACCGCCGACAGAACTTTCACCTGCGACACGCTCATCGTCTCGACCGGAGCCACGGCGCGCCTCCTCGGCCTGCCGTCGGAGACGACGCTCATGGGTCACGGCGTTTCGGCCTGCGCGACCTGCGACGGCTTCTTCTTCCGGGGCAAGAAAGTCCTCGTCGTCGGCGGCGGCGACTCCGCCATGGAAGAGGCCAGCTTCCTCACCAAGTTCGCGAGCTCGGTCACCATCATCCACCGCCGCGAGGAGTTCCGCGCGTCGAAGATCATGCTCGACCGCGCGCGCGCCAATCCGAAGATCGACTTCATGCTCAACCACACGATCGACGAGATCGTCGGCACTCCGGGAAGCGGCGTGACGGGCGTGAAGCTCCGCAACACGGCGACAGGTGCGGTGAGCGACCTCGCCTGCGACGGCGTTTTCATGGCCATCGGCCACGTACCGAACACGAAGCTGTTCGAAGGCAAGCTGAAACTCGACGACAAGGGCTACATCGTCACGCGTCCCGGCAGCACCTACACGAGCGTGGACGGCGTGTTTGCGTGCGGCGACGTGCAGGACTCGATCTACCGACAGGCCGTCACCGCCGCCGGCAGCGGCTGCATGGCCTCGATCGACGCCGAACGCTGGCTCGAGGGCCAGCACCACTAGGAGCCTGACCCAGGACTCCTGGTCAGGCCGCTGCGTCGCGCTCCAGAACCAGCGTGACGGGCCCGTCGTTCAGGATCTCGACGTCCATCGTCGCGCCGAATCTCCCCGTCTCGACCTCGAAGCCGAGCGCCGCGAGCTTCGCGCAGAACGACTCGTAAAGCGGTATCGCCACCTCCGGCCGCGCGGCATCGCCGAACGACGGCCGCCGGCCTTTGACGACGTCCCCGTAGAGGGTGAACTGCGACACCACGAGCAAGGAACCTCCGGCGTCGCGCAGGTCGCGGTTCATCTTCCCCTCCTCGTCCGGGAAGAGGCGCAGGCCGGCGATCTTGTCGGCCATCCATGCGACTTCGGCGTCGCCGTCCGAATGCGTGAACCCGACGAGCAGGCAGTAGCCGCCGCCGATGCGGCCGACGACGTCTCCGTCGACGGTGACCGACGCCCGAGAAACTCTCTGCAGCACGACCTTCATGGCGAGACCGTCGCGTAGAGCGGCGGAGGGCACCAGTCAAGGTGGGGTGTCACCGGGATCACCGTGCTAGAACCGCTTCGTGGGCGATTCGGCGAGTCGGCTCGGTGCCGCGGCAGTCTTCGCACTCTGCCTCGCCGTGTACGGCGCCACGCTCTACCCCACCGTTCCCGGTGGCGACTCCGGCGAGCTCATCGTCGTCGCGCAGCATCTCGCCGTCGCACATCCGCCCGGGTACCCGCTCTGGACGATGCTCGCATGGCTCACGACGCTCGTGCCCGCGGGCTCGATGGCATGGCGGGTGGCGTGGCTGTCGGCCGTTCCGGCAGCCGCCGCAGCAGCGCTGATCTTCTGGTGCGTCGTCTCGCATCTCGCGAGACACGCGATCGCCTTCCGGCTGGCTGCGATTGCCGGCGCCGTGACAGCCGGGCTTTTCGCGTTCTCGCCGACCGTCTGGCTCTACGCGGTCGGTGCCGAAGTGTTCTCCCTGCATACGATGTTCGTCGCGCTTCTCTTCGCGCTCGCGCTGGAATGGGACAGCTCGCGCGACTTGAGAGTCGCATGGGCGATCGCCTTCGCATCGGGCCTCGGGCTCACGAACCACCTCTCGCTGGTCTTTTACGTCGCGCCGATCGCCGCCTGGGTCCTGTGGAGCGGACGTCGGGAGTTGCTCTCCCGTGCATCGCTCGCGCGGCTGGCGCTGGCAGCCGTGGCGGGGCTCTCGCCTTACGCCTACCTCTGGATCGCGGGGTTGACGGAGAATCCGTACTCGTGGGGCGACACGGCGTCGCCGGGCGGCCTCGTCGACCACCTTCTGA
This sequence comes from uncultured Myxococcales bacterium, assembly GCA_964475235.1. Classification (GTDB taxonomy): domain Bacteria; phylum Desulfobacterota; class Binatia; order UBA1149; family CAITLU01; genus DATNBU01. The sequence continues at coordinate 9,448 of CAYYVZ010000185.1, forward strand.
GGCGCGACTACGGAACGTTCCAGCTGCTGCCGGCGGGGCACGCCGCGTCGTCGACACTCGCAGAGAAGCTCTTCGCGTATGCCGTCCATTT